>JBIICO010000029.1:0-24061 GCA_044238855.1 Caulobacter sp. | reverse complement strand
AGCGACAGCACGTAGTGGAAGTGGGCGACCACGTAGTAGGTGTCGTGCAGGCTGTAGTCGATGCCGGCGTTGGCCAGGACGACGCCGGTGACGCCGCCGACGGTGAACAGGAAGATGAAGCCGATAGCCCACAGCATGGGCGTCTTGAAGTCGATGGAGCCGCCCCACATCGTGGCGATCCAGCTGAAGATCTTCACGCCGGTCGGAACGGCGATGACCATCGTGGCGGCCACGAAGTAGGCGCGCAGGTTGATGCCCATGCCGACCGTGTACATGTGGTGGGCCCACACGATGAAGCCGACGAAGCCGATGGCGACCATGGCGTAGGCCATGGCGAGGTAGCCGAAGACGGGCTTGCGCGAGAAGGTCGAGACGATGTGGCTGATGATGCCGAAGCCCGGCAGGATCAGGATGTACACTTCCGGGTGACCGAAGAACCAGAACAGGTGCTGGAACATCACCGGATCGCCGCCGCCGGCGGGATCGAAGAAGTGGGTGCCGAAGTTGCGGTCGGTCAGCAGCATGGTGATGGCGCCCGCCAGAACCGGCAGCGACAGCAGCAGCAGGAAGACGGTGACCAGGATCGACCACACGAACAGCGGCATGCGGTGCAGGGTCATGCCCGGCGCGCGCATGTTGAAGATCGTGGTGATGAAGTTGATCGCGCCCAGGATCGAGCTGGCGCCGGCGATGTGCAGCGAGAAGATCGCCAGATCCATCGACGGACCGGTGTGGCCCGAGGTCGAGAGCGGCGGATAGATCGTCCAGCCGCCGCCGAAGCCCTTGCCCGGGCCGCCGTCGACGAACATCGAGGTCAGCAGCAGGATCCAGGCGGCCACCAGCAGCCAGAACGAGATGTTGTTCATCCGCGGGAAGGCCATGTCGGGCGAGCCGATCATGAGCGGCACGAACCAGTTGCCGAACCCGCCGATCATCGCCGGCATGACCATGAAGAAGATCATGATCAGGGCGTGGGCGGTGACCACGGCGTTGTAGCCGTGCTTGGACTGCTCGATCAGGCCCAGCAGGCTGATCGAGGAGTTCGGGCCGAAGATCTGGATGCCCGGTTCGGCCAGTTCCCAGCGGATCAGGCCGGACAGGCCGCCGCCGACCAGGCCCGCCATGATGGCGAACAGCAGGTACAGCGTGCCGATGTCCTTGTGGTTCGTGGAGAAGAACCAGCGGGTGAAGAAGCCGGGCTTGTGGTCGGCTTCGTCGTGCGTGTCGTGAGCGGCGGCGCTAGCCATCGTTCCTACCTTGGTAATCAGTGAGCGGCGGCCGGCGCGGCGGCGCCGGCGGCGGGAGCGGCCGGAGCCGTCGAAGCGGGAGTGGCGGCGGCCGGAGCAGCAGCGCCTTCAGCGGCCGGAGCCGCCGCCGGGGCGGCGGGAGCCGCGGCCGGGGCGGCCGGAGCCTTGGAGGCCACCCAGGCGTCGAACTCTTCCTGGGTCACGACCTTGATCTCGATCGGCATGAAGGCGTGGTCGACGCCGCACAGTTCCGAGCACTGACCGTAGTAGGTGCCGACCTTCTCGGCCTTGAACCAGGTTTCGTTCAGGCGGCCCGGGACGGCGTCGGTCTTCAGGCCGAAGGCCGGCAGGGCGAAGGCGTGGATGACGTCGGCGGCGGTGACCTGAACGCGGACCACCTTGTTCACCGGCACGACCAGCGCCTCGGTGGCCTTCAGACGGTAGAGGTCATGCGGGAGGCCCGCCGCCTTGACGTCGTCTTCCGGCATCATGTTCGAGATGAATTCCGGGATCTTCTGGTCCGGGTACTCGTAGCCCCAGTTCCACTGGTAGCCGACGACCTTAACCGTCAGATCCGGCTTCGGCATGTTGTGGTAGTCGAACAGCAGGCGGAACGAGAAGATGGCGATGACCATCAGGATCAGCACCGGGACCAGGGTCCAGATGACCTCGATCACCGTGTTGTGGCTCCACTTGGCCGGAACCGGGTTGGACTTCCGGTTATAGCGGATGGCCACCCAGATCAGCAGCGCCAGCACGAACACGCTGATCGCCACGATCAGCGGCAGCAGGATCATGTCGTGGAAGAAGTGCGCGTGGTGCTTCAGCGGCGAAGCGGCCGGCTGCAGCGCGATTCCCCCCGGCGTCGGTTGACCCAGCCGCTCCTCGGCGAAGGCCTGAAGGCCCCACATCGCCGCACCGGCGCCCGCCATCAGACCGGCGATACCCTTAAACTTCGCCTTCATGACCCTCTCTGGCCCGCTTGCCGTCCACCAGCCCGCTGGAGCGGGCCATCCTGGATCGGCTTCTTTTTATCCTGGCTATTGGGGCGGAGCCGCTAGCAAAACCCGCGTGCGCGAGCCTGTTGCGACGCCCCTTACGCCTACCGGGGGGGTGAATACGCGTATCAACCCCCCTTGCCAAGCGCCTGACCGTCACAGGTCTGGCGCTTGATACCCTTTATCTGAGAATGGTTATCAACTGGGCGCCTCGGAGCTATGAGGCATCGCCCGCTACCCGGCGTCAAAAGGTATCTTGCAATACGCAGTACCGTGCGATACGTAGGACTCGAAACTGGAGACCGACGACGTGCCGGAAACCATCGAGATACAGCTGAAGAAAGGCGTGCTGACGCTGTGCGTACTGGCCCTCCTCTCACGCGGGGACGGCTACGCCTACGACATCGCCAGCAGGCTCGCGAAAGGCATCGATATGGGGGAGGGGACCATCTACCCGCTGATGAGACGTCTGCAGACCGACGGTCTGGTGGACACCTATCTGGTGGAGTCGCCCAGCGGCCCGCCGCGGAAATACTACCGGCTGACGGACGCGGGGCGCGCCAGCTTCGCCGCCCAGAAGTCCGAGTGGACGACCTTCACCAAGGCCGTCGATGCGATCCTGGGAGCTGAGGGATGACCCGCGAGGAATTCATGACGCGGCTGCGGCGCGGGCTGGTCGGCCTGCCGGCCGCCACGGCGGTCGAAATCGCCGAGGACTACGAGACTCACTTCGCCGACGGCCTGGCCAACGGCCGGTCCGAGGCCGAGGTGGCCGAGGCGCTGGGCAATCCCGACAAGCTGGCTCGTGACCTGCGCGCCGAAGCGGGATTGAGGCGCTGGGAAGAAGACAAGAGCCCCGCCGCCGCGCGCGGCGCGCTGTGGGCCCTGCTCGGCCTGGGCGCGCTGGACCTCTTCATCCTTACGACCGTGCTGGCGCCGGTGCTCGGCATCCTGCTGGCGATGCTGCTGACCGTGGTGGCCGGCATCGGTGGCGGGGCTGTGGTTCTGACGGCGGGACCGTTCGCCGACCCGCCGGGCGGGCCGACGACCGCGATCCTGGCCGGCATCGGCCTGATCTCGGTGTCGATCTCGCTGGGCGCGCTTTTGGGCCTGATCTGCGTCGGCCTTGTCAACGCGCTGATCTGGTACGCCCGCCTGCACTACCGGCTGCTCAAGCCGGCCATCGAACCGCAAGCCTAAGGGGACAAAATCATGGTGCGCGCACTCGTCATCATCATGGTCGCCACGCTGGTTCTGGCGGTCGGCTGCTTCGCGGGCATGGTCGCCGTCGGCGGCCAGGATTTCGCCAGGAACGGCTGGATCTGGCCCGAGAAGTGGAGCGAAAGCGGCTATCACATCAACATCAGCGAAGGGCCGGACGCCGAGGCGACCACTCATCGCACGCTCGCCTGGGTCGGCGGCGAATCGCTGCAGATCGACCTCCCGGCCGAGGTCACCTACACCCAGGGCCCGGAAACGCGGGTCGAGATCGACGGCCCGGCGGCGATCCTAGACCGGATCACCTTCGACGGTGATCGCCTGCATTTCGTCGACGACGATCGCGGCGGGCATGCGCTGGACGGCAACCTGACCGTCGTTATCACCGCCCCGGCCGTTAAGCGCTTCGTACTCAACGGCAGCCCCAAGCTAGCCATCCACGCCTACGACCAGGACAGCCTGACGGTCGAGCTCAACGGCTCGGGCGAGGTCGAGGGCAGCGGCCGAGCGCGTGCGGTCACGGTCGTCGTCGCCGGCTCCGGCAACGCCGACCTGGGCGGAGTCGAGGCGACCGACGCCACCGTCAACATCGCCGGCAGCGGCGATGTATCGGTCAAGCCGACCGGATCGGCCAAGGTCGTCATCGCCGGCAGCGGCGACGTCAGCCTGCTGGCCCGCCCCTCCCGCCTGGAGCAGGAGGTCGGTGGTTCCGGCAAGGTCGATGTGCAGGAGTAGATGACGGAAGCGGTCGGACACCTTACCTGTAGCGTCATGACCGCTTCCCCTCTCGCTCCCTCCCTGCTGGACGCCGCCGGCGTCGATCCCGAACGCGCCCGCGAGTTTCTCGGCCAGGCCCTGGCCGGCGCCGACGACGGGGAGCTGTTCCTCGAACGCTCCGAGAGCGAGGCCTTCGTCTTCGACGACGGCCGGCTGAAGACCGCCAGCTATGATTCGGGCGAGGGCTTCGGGCTCCGCGTCGTCGCCGGCGAGACCGCGGGCTACGCCCACGCCAGCGAGATTTCCGAAGCCGCGATCCGCCGCGCCGGCGACTCGGCCAGCCTGGCCCGTCGCGGTTACGCCGGGACCGCCGCCGAGGCGCCCAGAGCCACCAATTCCAAGCTCTATGGCGAGGACGATCCGGTCGCCTCGCCCGGCTTCTCCGACAAGGTCGCCCTGCTGCAGGACATCGACGCCTTCGCCCGTGGCCGCGACCCGCGCGTGGTGCAGGTGATGGCCTCGATGGCCGGCGAGCGTCGCACGGTCGAGATCCTGCGCGCCGACGGCCGTCTGCTCCGCGACGTCCGGCCGTTGGTGCGGGTGAATGTGCAGGTCACCGTCGAACGCGACGGCCGCCGCGAGACCGGCACTTCGGGCGCCGGCGGCCGCGCCGGCTTCGAAGCCTGGATCTCGCCCGACAAGTGGCAGGAGCAGGTCGACGAGGCCCTGCGCCAGGCGGTGACCAATCTCGACGCGGTCGACTGTCCCGCCGGCGAGATGGACGTGGTGCTCGGCCCGGGCTGGAACGGCGTGCTGCTGCACGAGGCCGTCGGCCACGGGCTGGAAGGCGACTTCAATCGCAAGGGCCTTTCCGCCTTCTCAGGCCGAATCGGCGAGCGCGTCGCCGCGCCGGGCGTCACCGTCTTCGACGACGGCTCGATCCCGGGTCGGCGCGGGTCGCTGACCATCGACGACGAGGGCACGCCGACCGAGCGGACTATCCTGATCGAAGACGGGATTCTCGTCGGCTACATGCACGACCGCATGTCGGCGCGGCTGATGGGCATGAGCCCGACCGGCAACGCCCGTCGGCAGTCCTACGCCCACATGCCGATGCCCCGCATGACCAACACCGGCATGCTGGGCGGCAAGGACACTCAGGCCGAGATGATCGCCTCGACCAAGCGCGGGCTGTTCTGCTCGCACCTGGGCGGCGGCCAGGTGGACATCACCAACGGCAAGTTCGTGTTCCAGTGCACCGAGGCCTGGCTGATCGAGGACGGCAAGCTGACCCGGCCGGTGAAGGGCGCGTCCCTGATCGGCGACGGTCCCAGCGCCCTGACCCGCGTGACCATGATCGGCGACGACTTCGCCATGGATCCGGGCATCGGCGTCTGCGGCAAAGCGGGACAGGGGGTGCCGGTCGGCGTGGCCCAGCCGTCGCTGAAGATCACGGGGCTGACGGTGGGCGGCACGGCGGTCTGATATCCGTCAGTGCTAACTGATCGGCGGCAACCTTTCGCCGATTTAATCCACATTTCAACGTTGTAACGTGCCTACACGGAGGCGCGCGATCAGGTTCGCGACCACTCGGACACGGGGATCCGGGTGGGGAGCGACGATGAAGTATCTGCTGAATTCCGGTGTGGCCCTGCTGGCGATCGCCGCGGCCACCAGTGCTTCCGCCCAGGAAGCCGCGACGCCCGCGCCGTCGCCCGCCGCCCAGGCCGGAGCCGCCGAGCAAGGGGTCATCGCCTACCCGCCTAGCTTCTTCGCCGACGCCCAGCCGAACACCGCCATGGACATGGTCCTGCGGATTCCGGGCTTCAGCTTCGACGGCGGCTCGGGCGTGCGCGGCTTCGCCGGCGCGGCCGGCAACGTGCTGATCGACAGCGAGCGGCCGACCTCCAAGAGCGACAACGTCGAGCAGATGCTGCGACGCATCCGCGCCGACCAGGTCGAGCGCATCGACATCATCCGCGGCGGAGCGCCCGGGATCGACATGCAGGGCAAGACGGTGCTGGCCAACGTCATCCTGAAGGGCGGAGCCTCGGTCACCGGCTTGGTGTCGGTGGTCAACAGCTTCATCTACGACGGCCGCCAGGCGCCGGGCATCCGGCTGGAAGGCGCGCGCCGCGAGAACGGCAAGTCGCTGGAAGGTTCGCTGGTCGCGGTCGGCTTCCTCGACGACGGCGCCGGCGACGGCACGATCACACAGCGCGACGGCTCCGGCGCGCTGATCGACCGCGCCGACATGAAGACCGAGGGCGACGGCGTGCAGATCGTCGGTACGGCGGCCTACGCCACGCCCGCGTTCGGCGGCAAGTTCAGCGTCAACGGCCGCGCCTTCTTCCAGCGCTTCTATTACGGCGAGCACGACGACTTCGACATCGCCGGCCTGATCAAGGACCGGGAGTTCGAGGAGCGGATGGAGGGCGAGCTGGGCCTGCGCTACGCCCGCGACTTCGGCCCGCGCACCAAGTTCGAAAGCCTGTTCATCCAGCAATGGAAGAGCCAGGACTTCGACCTGCATTACCAGGGCGGCGGCGAGGAGCAATTCTACAACAACAGCCGCGACCTGGGGGAAACGATCGGCCGCGCCTCGGTGAACTTCCGGCAGTCCGAGACCTTGTCCTACGAGTTCGGCGGCGAGGGCGCGTTCAATTGGCTGGAGAGCCAGACCGACTACACCGCCAACGGCGTCGCCGTGCCGCTGCCGGCCGCCGACGTGCGGGTCGAGGAGGCGCGTGGCGAGGCGTTCGGCACGGCGGTCTGGAAGCCGACCGACAAGCTGACCCTCGAGGGCGGCCTTCGATACGAATTCTCGAAGATCACCTCGGAAGGCGATGTCGAGCTCGAGAAGAGCCTGCAGTTCGCCAAGCCGCGCGCCGTCGCCACCTGGTCCCCGAACACCGCCAACCAGCTGCGCTTCCGGATCGAGCGGGAGGTCGACCAGCTGAACTTCGGCGATTTCGTCGCCAGCTCGCAGATTTCCAACGGCGGTTCTGTGACCAGCGGCAATCCCGACCTCAATCCGCAGCAGGCCTGGGTGGCCGAGGCGGCCTGGGAGCGGCGGTTCTGGGGCAGCGGCGCGGTCACCCTGACCCTGCGCCACTACGAGCTCACCGACGTCATCGACCGTGCGCCGGAGGTCGTGGTTTCGACCTGCCCGCTGGTCGGCGGCCTGCCGGACGTCACTTCGCCGCTCTGCACCCGCTTCGACCGCCCGGACAACATCGGCGACGGCCAGCGCCAGGAAGCCCAGATCGACTTCAACCTGCCGCTCGACAAGCTGGGCGTGAAGGGCGGCACGCTGCGCGGCTTCTACGTCTGGCGTACGTCCGAGGTCGAGGATCCGACCACCTTCGAACAGCGCGGCATCACCGGCGAGCATCCCGAGGACTGGGAGCTGCACTTCAGCCAGGACCTGCCGAAGTGGAAGCTCACCTGGGGCATCGACGTCTTCGGCGAGTGGCACGAGACCTACTGGCGCTACAATCGCGTCGAGACGACCAAGTTGCGCACCTGGGTGACGCCCTACGTCGAGTACAAGCCGCGCAAGGACCTGCAATTCCTCGTGCAGGTCCAGAACTTCACCGAGCGTGACATGGTCCGGGTCCAGGACTTCTACGCCGGTCCCCGCGACAGCAGTCCGCTCGCGATGCGCGAGACCCGTCAGTACGAGAACGGCATGGTCGTCTACGCCCGGGTGCGGAAGACGTTCGGCTGATCCAGCCGCCGGACGGTCCCGGGCCGGACCCCTCGGCTTCCCTGAACCAGAAGCCGCCCAGAGGCCTCGGGACAAGAAGAAGGGCCCGGAGATCGCTCTCCGGGCCCTTCGGTATTCCAGCGGGCGACGATGCCTAGTGCGGCATCGCCTGACGCTCGCCGTCGGTTTCCGTCGCCGGGTGGTTCGCCGCATCGTTCACGCCGTGGGCCCAATGCTTGATCAGGAAGCTGATCAGCACGAAGAACACGCCGACGCCGACGCCGACCCAGCCAAGCATGTTGAAGCCGCTCAACGAGGTCTCCAGAGCGCCCTTCGGATCCAGAACCTGGCCGCCGACCGTCTCGGAACCCAGCGCGCCGGCGATCATGCCGCCGATGAAGTGGGCGATCGAGCTCGACAGGAACCACACGGCCATCATGAAGGAGACGACCGAGGCCACCGACAGCTTGGTGATCTCCGAGAGGCCCACCGGCGACAGGAACAGCTCGCCGGTGGTGTGCAGCAGGTAGAGCGCGCCGAGCGTGATCAGCGGCATCTGGAAGGCCGGGTTGATCCAGCCGGCGTGCGCCGCCCACACCACGACCAGGAAGCCCAGGCCGACCTGCGCCAGACCGAGACCGAACTTCATGACCGGGTTCGGATCGCGGTTGATGCGGCCCAGGAAGAGCCACATCGCGGCGAAGATCGGCGCGAAGATCAGGATGAAGCCGGCGTTGAACGACTGCGTCTGGGAGGCCGTCAGGCCCATGTCGATCCAGATCACATCCGTCGGCGAGCCGGCCGCCTGGAACATGTGGTGGGTCGCCAGGAAGAACTTCTGGCCCAGGAACTCGATGGTCGTCGGAGCGCTGATCAGCGCCAGGTCGACGTTGCGATCCGCGAACAGGTTCAGCGAGGTGCCGGCCTGTTCGAAGAGCGTGAAGAACACGACCGAGCCGAAGATCAGGACCAGCGCCAGCAGCATGCGCTCGCGTTCGACCTTGCCGCACTTCGCGACCACGAACCAGATGATGTAGGCTAGGGCCGCCAGGGTGCTGACGATCAGCGCGGTGCCGACCAGGGTGTGGCTCTGCACGAGCCACCACACCACGCCGACGCCGAGGATGCCGAGCACGTAGATCAGGCCCTCGCGGTTGACCGGGCCGACGATCTTGCGGGCCAGAAGCTCGGGGTTGGGGGGCTCGCCCTTGCCTTCGAGCAGCGGCTTGCCCAGCACGAAGACGATGAATCCGACCAGCATGCCGACGCCGGCCAGGCCGAAGCCCGCCCACCAGCCGACGTTCTCGCCGAGGTAGCCGCAGAGGATCGAGGCCCAGAAGGCGCCGAGGTTGATGCCGTAGTAGTAGAGCGTGAAGCCCTGGTCGCGCCGCGGGTCGCCCTGCGGGTACAGCTGGCCGACGATCGTGGAGATGTTCGGCTTCAGGAAGCCGACGCCCATGATGATCAGCGAGATGGCGAGATAGAAGATGCCGACGTAGGTGTTGTCGCGCTCGGCCTTGATCTCGTACGAGCCCTTGGCCAGCGAAGCCGGAAGCTTGGTATCGGCCGGCAGGCCCTCGATCATCAGGTGGCCGCCCTCGCCCGCCTTGAAGGCGTAGCCGGCGTCGCCGACCTTGATCTTGGACACGCCGTCGTCGACCACCAGTTCGTAGGCCGCGCCCTGGTAGTTCAGGGTCTGGGTCGCCGGGCGGCCTTCGACGGCCATCATGCCGTGACCGGCCACCAGCAGCAGGGCGCCGAAGGCGATCGCCTTGCGGGTGCCGAGGTAGCGGTCGGCCAGCAGGCCGCCGATCAACGGCAGCAGGTACACGAGAGAGGCATAGGACCCGTACAGGCCGCTTGCGAAGTCGTCGGTGAAGAGGAAGTGCCGCGTGAGATAGAAGATCAGGATGGCCCGCATCCCGTAGTACGAGAAGCGCTCCCACATCTCCGCGAAGAAGAGGATGATGAGGCCCCGGGGCTGGTTCCGCATCTGCAGAAGCACCGGGATGCCTGTGGCCAGGGTGATCAGAATCCCCAGCGCAATGACGATGTTCATACTGCCTACCCTGTGAATAGCGCGTCGGGAGTCGGCAAGATTCCCCCTCGACCGACCCGATTTGCGCGGGAGAAAATCACGCGCGGGGCGGTTTCACAAGCAACGGCTTGCCAACCACGTTCCCGGCGGAGCCGGTTTCGCCTCTCACGCGTTACGGAGGGGGAGGCGCTCATGACCGACAACACCACGCCGTTTCACATTTCCGCCGCGCCCGGACGGGTGCGCGTGCTTTTCGAGGGGCACGAGGTCGCCGACAGCGACAAGGCGCTCCTGCTCAGGGAGGCGGGACGCGACCCGGTCTACTACTTCCCGCGAGATGACGTGCAGATGTCGGTGCTCAAGCGGAACGACCACGGTACGACCAACGAAAAGGGCGCCGTCAGCTGGTTCACGATCATGCGCGACGCCAAGATCGTCGAGGATGTCGCCTGGTCCTACGAAAAGGCCAACGGCGAGACCGAACTGATCGAGGGCTACATCGCCTTCATGCCGGAGCATGTGGAATTCGAGGCCGACACGACGGTCGAGCCGGTCCGCAAGGTGCCGCCGATGGACCCGCCGTACGCGTAGGACGCCTAGTAAGCGCAGTCCTCGAACACGCGGCTGATGTCGCCCTTCCACTCTCCGTGGAATTTCTCCAGCAGGCGTTCGGCCGGGGTCAGGCCGCTGTCGGCGATCTGCTCGAGTTCGCCGAGATAGGTGGTCTCGTCGATGAACGAGCCGTCCAGCCGCGCGCGGCGCTTGAGGCCCTCGCGGCTGATGGCGATCATGTCCTTGGCGATGTCCTGCACGGTGCGGCCGGCGACGATGGCCTTCAGGCCCAGCGTGTTGACGTCGGTGCGCAGCTTTTCGCGCTCCTCGCGGGTCCAGCCCTTGCAGAGGTCCCAGGCCGCCGCGAGCGCGGCGCTGTCGTAGAAGATGCCGGTCCAGAGGGCGGGGAGGGCGCAGAGCCGGCTCCAGGGACCGCCGTCCGCGCCGCGCATTTCCAGATAGGTCTTCAACCGGACTTCCGGGAAGATCGTGGTCGTGTGGTCGGCCCAGTCCTTCATCGTCGCCCGGCCCTCGACGCCGTCCAGCCGGCCGTCGATGAAGTCCTTGAAGCTCTTGCCGGCGACGTCGACGTACAGACCGTTGCGCTTGACGAAATACATCGGCACGTCGAGCGCGTACTTGGCGTACCGCTCGAAGCCGAAGCCGTCCTCGAACACGAAGTCCAGCATGCCGGTACGGTCGTTGTCGGTGTCGGTCCAGACATTGGCGCGGGCCGACAGGAAGCCGTTCGGCTTGCCCTCGGTGAAGGGCGAGTTGGCGAACAGGGCCGTGGCGATCGGCTGCAGCGCCAGGCTGGTGCGGAACTTGGCGACCATGTCGGCCTCGTCCGCGAAGTCGAGGTTGGCCTGCACGGTGCAGGTCCGGAACATCATGTCGAGGCCGAGCTTGCCGACCAGGGGCATGTAGCGCCGCATGATCACGTAGCGGCCCTTGGGCATCACGGCCGCTTCCTCGCGGCGCAGGGTCGGGTGGAAGCCCAGGCCCAGGAAGCCGAGGCCGAGCTCGTCGGCGACGGTCTTCACCTCCTCCAGATGGTTGCCGGTCTCTTCGCAGATCTCGTGCATCGAGTTCAGCGGCGCGCCGGAAAGTTCGAACTGGCCGCCGGGCTCAAGGCTGATGTTGGCCCCGCCGCGGCTGAGCGCGATCAGGGTCTGGCCGCCGTCGGCGCGATCTTCGTACACGCCTTCCCAGCCGAAGCGCATCAGGCCCTTCAGCATCGCCTCGATGCCGTCGGCGCCGTCATAGGGCACGGTCTCGTGGGTGTTCAGCCGAAAGCCGAACTTCTCGTGCTCGGCCCCCACGCGCCACTCGGTCGGCGGTTTTCCACCCTGGGCGAAGTAGGCGGTCAGGTCTTCCAGCGACAAGGGCCGGTCGTCACACACAGTAGCGGCCATACAGATTCCGAGCCTCCCCAGGCTTCTCATGGTTGTGGCTGGGAGGCCCATTTCCCGGCCGGGCGCGATCTTTACGCTGTTCAGCAGGTGGGAGCAAAAGGCTCCTGACTCAAGAGGCCGTGAGCCAATCGCCTAGCGCAGCCTGCCAGATCGTCAACGCGGCGATCGCCGCGGTGTCGGCGCGCAGGATGCGTGGGCCCAGCGACACCGGCGTGACGAAGGGCAGCGACCGCAGCCGCTCGCCCTCCAGGGGGTCGAAGCCGCCTTCCGGGCCGATCAGGATCGCCCAGGGCGCGGCGGTGTCTTCGCGCAGAGCGGCCAGCGCCGGCGGCACGCCGCCGCCCTCGTCGCAGAACATCAGCCGCCGGGGCTCGTCCCAGCGGTCGAGCATCTTCTCCAGCTTCTCGGGCTCGACGATCTCCGGCACGTCCAGCCGCCCTGTCTGTTCGGCCGCCTCGACGGCGATGGCCCGCAGCCGGGCGACGTTGGTGTGGCCGGCGTTGGTCCGGCGCGTGACCACCAGGCGGACGCGCCGTGCGCCGAGCTCGGCCGCCTTCTCGATGATGGTCTCCAGACGGCCCCGCTTCACCAGCGCCACCACGAGGTCGAGGTCAGGGCCGACATGCTGTGGACGGAGCAGGGAGCCGACCGTCAGCCGGCAGCCGCGCTTGGCGACCTCGACGATGGTCGCGCGCCATTCGCCGTGGCGGCCGTTGAACAGCAGCACCTCGGCGCCGATCGCCAGCCGCATGACCTGGGTCAGGTACCGGCTCTGGTCGGGGTCGGGCGAAATGGGCGCGCCGGCGGAAAGGTCGTCGGGAACGAACAGTCGGATCATCCGCTGCTTCTAGCCCGAGATGGGCGTTCGGAGGTAGGCTTCGCGCATGGACAAGGACACCTACGAGGCCGAGCTCCGCGAACTGCAGATCGCCATGGTCAAGACGCAGCGCGTAGCCATCGAGGAGGGCTGGAAAGTCCTCATCGTGTTCGAGGGCCGCGATGCGGCGGGCAAGGACGGCACCATCGAGCGGATCGTCGATCCGCTGTCACGGCGCGAAACCCGCGTCGTGGCGCTGCCCAAGCCCTCCGACCGCGAGCAGTCGCAGTGGTACTTCCAGCGCTATGTGGAACACCTGCCGGCGGCCGGGGAGTTCGTGCTGCTGAACCGGTCCTGGTACAATCGGGCCGGGGTCGAGCGGGTCATGGGCTTTTCCACGCCCGCCCAGCAGGAAGAGTTCATGCGCAGCGTGAACTCGTTCGAACGCATGCTGACCGGAGCCGACATCCGGCTGGTGAAGTTCTGGCTCGACATCAGCCGCGAGGAACAGGCCGAGCGGCTCGAGGCCCGTCGCAAGGATCCGCTGAAGTCCTTCAAGGTCAGCCCGCTGGACGCCGTCGCCCAGGAGAAGTGGGACGACTACACCGCCGCCCGGGACGACATGCTGACCCGCACCCACTGCGAAGAGGCTCCCTGGATCTGCGTGCGCGCCGACCACAAGAAGGCGGCGCGGCTGAACGTCATGCGCTGGCTGCTGAACGCGGCGGCACCCAGGAAGATCGCCAAGGGATTGCCCGCACCCGACCCGGAGGTCGTGTTCCGTTTTACGCCTGACGCGCTGCGTGATGGACGTCTGGCCCGTTGAGGCCGGCGGTCAGGTCGTAGCCGAAGCTGTGCTTCAGGTGCCGCCGGAACAGCTCGGCCAGATAGGCTTCATCGACGGGTGAGAGGGTGGCGGCCTCGCGCCTGGCGCGGTCGGGCACGATGGCTTCGCCGTAGGACGGGTCCAGCTTGCGGGCCAGCGACTTGCGGTCCGAAATCGCCACTGCGGCCGCCACGTCCGCGTCCGTCAGTTCCACGCCCCAGTGGGCCCAGATGCGCCTGACCGCCGCGCCTGGATCGGCGGCGACGTCCTCGTGCCGCACGATCATCACGCGCTCGGGCAGAACCTGCGCGACCTCGCCCCAGCGGTTGAAGAAACGGATGAACCACCAGACGTCGTCGATCTTGCGCTTGCCGGGGGCGGGGCGGCGGAGGAACTCCGGCAGCGAGCCGAGGTCGTAGGCCTCGCGCCATTTCACGAAATAGGACGCCAGCGCCTCGCGCGGGTCGCGGACCAGCACCACGAGCGGCGGCAGCGACAGGACGCCCGCGGCGACCTGCGGCGCGATCGCTCGCGAGGGAATGTTGTGCGAACTGCCGATGCGCGGCGCGGTCGGATGCTTCGGCGCGTGCTTGGGATGACCGATGAAGGTGTCGCTGTTCGGCCCGCTGGAATGCTCCGGCGCGGGCAGGCCCGTGTGATGGGCGATGGCGGCGCTGAGCATGAAGCGCAGCCAATGGGTGCCGCTGTTCTTCGCCGTGACCAGGAAGCCGTCCACGCGCGGGGCGTACTTGGCGATGTGAAAGCTGGACAGGTCGTTCTGGATATCGCGCAGCGCGAGCCGACGCGCATCGCCGCTCCGGTGCGAAAGGTCCGGGTCATCGGGGAGCGGGAAACGCGACTTCGGGTCGTCGGGGAGAAGCGACATCGAAGCCACCTTACCAGATTTTAATCTACGGCGTCGTGACGAGATCGCGACGACACCGTGACGTGATTTCTCGCCTCAACGCGCGAGGGGGCTTCTTCCGGCGTAGACTCGGCCTAGCTGTGCGGAGCGGCGCGGGGAGTGACCATGGCCAGAGGATACGATCTGTCGGCGAACCAGGCGCGGCGCATCGCGCTGGCCGCCCAGGGATTCGCCGAGGCGCGTCGGCACGAGGCGCCGGGCGCCCGTCACTTCCGCCAGACTGCCCAGCGACTGGGCGTGATCCAGATCGACAGTGTCAACGTGGTCACCCGCACCCACTACCTGCCGGCGTTCTCGCGGCTGGGCGATTATCCCCGCGAAGTGCTCGAGGCCGAGGCCTGGGGCAAGAAGCGGTCGCTGTTCGAATACTGGGGCCACGAGGCCTCGCTGCTGCCGATGGAGTTGCAGCCCTTCCTGCGCTGGCGGATGGCGCGGGCCGAGGCGGGCGAGACCTGGACCGGGCTGGCGCGGTTCGGACGCGAGCGGCGCGACTACGTCGACGGCGTCCTGGCCGAGATCGAGAAACGTGGCCCGGTCACCGGGGCCGACTTCGCCAGCGGTCCGCGCGGCCAGCCCGGCTGGTGGTCCTGGTCGGAGGGCAAGCGCGCGCTCGAGTGGCTGTTCTGGGCCGGCTACCTGACCACCAGCACCCGGCGCGGGTTCGAGCGGGTCTACGACCTGACCGAGCGCGCCCTGCCGGCGGCGATCGTGAACGCGCCCACCCCCGATGAGGACGAGGCCATGCGGGAGCTGGTCCGCCGTTCGGCGCGGGTGATGGGCGTGGCGACCGAGGCCGACCTGCGCGACTACTTCCGCCTGCCGCTGGAAGGCGCCCGCCGGGCGGTGCGCGAACTGCTCGACGCCGGCGAGCTGACGCCGGTGAAAGTCGAGGGGTGGAGCAAGCCGGCCTATCTGGCGCCGGGCGCGAAGGTCCCGCGCAAGGTCGAGGCTCATGCCCTGCTGTCCCCGTTCGACAACCTGGTGTGGTTCCGCGACCGCACCGAGCGGCTGTTCGACATGGTGCTGCGCCTGGAGATCTACACGCCGGCCCACAAGCGCCAGCACGGCTACTACGTGCTGCCCTTCCTGCAGGGCGACGTGCTGACGGCGCGCGTGGACCTGAAGTCCGACCGCCAGGCCAAGGTGCTGCGCGTGCAGGCCGCGCATAGCGAGCCGCACGCCGGTCCGGACACGGCGGAGGCCCTGGCGGTGGAGCTTGTGCGTATGGCCGGATGGCTGGGACTGGAGCGCGTGGAGACCACCGGTAGGGGCGACCTGGCGGCGCCTCTGGATCGAGCATTGCCGAAAATGTGAGCAGGGTGCGACGCCCTGACCTGTTCCGGATTCACCGGAGGGTAGGGTATCGGAGGCTCCTCTGGCCGCGCGGGGGCGCTCCCGGGAGTAACGAACGCATGCAGGAATCGACCGCGCGACTCTCGCGTCGCGGCCTCATCCTTGGCCTTGCCGTCCTGACCACATCCTGCGCGACCGCCAGCAAACGGATCGCGCCGGTCGCCACGGTCGGCCCTCGTGAACTGGCCGTGCCTGTCGAACCGCTGGCCATGCCGCCGGTTCCCGCGCAGGCGTCGGTGACGCTCGATCCCAAGGGGCTGATCCGCAAGGACCTGCTCGACCAGGCCATGGCCGCCTTCGACCGTCACGGCGGCCGTATCGCGGTGAAGGACGAGATCTACCTTGTCGATTTCCAGCGTCACTCCAGCCTCGAGCGCCTCTATCGCCTGAACCTGAAGACCGGCGAGGTCGAGGCCTGGCGCACCGCCCACGGGCGTGGCTCGGACCCCGCCCACACGGGCTTCGCCCGCCGGTTCTCGAACGTGAAGGACTCCGGCGAGTCCTCCATCGGCGCCTATCTCACGGCCGGCCAGAGCAGCGGCGCCAAGCACGGCCCCAACGTGCTGCTCGACGGCCTCGACCCGACCAACAACGAGGCGCGCGACCGCGCGATCATCGTCCACGCCGCCGACTACTGCGAGCCGTCCTACCTGAAGTCGCAGGGCAAGCTCGGGCGTTCGCTCGGCTGCTTCGCGCTCAGCGAGGCCGACCTGCGCACGCTGCGGCCGATGCTGGACGCCGGCCGCCTGCTGTTCGCCTCGGCCTGATCCACCTCACTGGGTCGGCGTCGGCCCCGACTGCCGGCGGTAGGGCTCGCCGAGATACGGCTTGCCCATGAACTCGCCCTGCGACCCGTACCAGGAGGTCAGCGCGGCCATCAGCTGCGCCCTGTCTGTGAAGCGGCAGGCCTTCTCGGTCTTGATCCTCTCGACCGTGGCCCCGACCGCTTCCGCGATACCGCGATCCTTGCCGCCCGAGCAGGTCGGCTTGCCCACGGCCACGCGGCCGTACTTGTCGACCACCAGGATGCCGTATGCGTAGCCGTTCTGGTCCTTCGCGGCGAAGACGTAGCCCTTGTCCTCGCCACGATCGAAGTCGGCCGCGCGATTGATCAGCACCACGTTGCCGAGGCCGGCGACCAGCCAGCCCCTGCTGTCGAAGGACCGCACCCGGTACCAGCTGTGCTGGTGGTAGACGACGTTGTACTGCTTGCCGGTTCCCCGGCCGTAGTCGCCCGGCTGGAGCGGGTTCGCCGCCCGCGTCGGGTCCAGGAGCAACTGCCCCGACTGGTAGCAACCGCCCAGCATCATCGCCGCCGCTACGGCGAAGACCGCAAGCAAACCCCGCATGTCATGATCCCCCGGCATCCCGAGGAACGACGATATCCCAAAGGTTAGCGGCTGTCGCGGCCTCAGGCCGTGCCCTCCGCCACCGCCGCCAGCCGCGCATAGGCGCCGCCCATGGCCTTGAGGTCGGCGTGGCGGCCTTCCTCGACGATGCGGCCGCGGTCGAAGACCAGGATGCGATCGGAGCCGCGCACCGTCGACAGGCGGTGGGCGATGACGATGGTCGTGCGGCTGGTCATCAGCTCTTCCATCGCCTGCTGGACCAGCACCTCGGTCTCGACGTCCAGCGAGCTGGTCGCCTCGTCGAAGACCAGGATCGGCGCGTCGACAAGGAAGGCGCGGGCGATGGCGACGCGCTGGCGCTCGCCGCCCGACAGCTTGACGCCGCGCTCGCCGACCAGGGTGTCGTAGCCCTTGGGCAGCTTCTCGATGAAATCGTGGGCGCGGGCCCGCTTCGCGGCCAGCTTGATCTCGTCCAGCGTCGCGTCGGGACGGGCATAGCCGATGTTCTCGGCGATGGTTCTGTGGAACAGCGCCGGATCCTGGGGCACCACGGCGATGGCGCGGCGCAGCGACGCCTGAGCGACGTGCGCGATATCCTGGCCGTCGACGACGATGGCCCCGCCCTGCAGGTCGTAGAGCCGCTGGATCAGCTTCACGAACGTCGACTTGCCCGCACCGGTCGGGCCGACCAGCGCCACGCGCTCGCCGGGCGCGATGGTCAGGTTGAAGCCGTCGTACAGCGGCTCCTCCGCGCTCTTGTAGCGGAAGGTGACGTGATCGAAGACGATCTCGCCCTCGCCGGGGGCGAACGGGCGGGCGTCCGGCGCATCGGCGACCTGGGGGGCCATGCGGGCGTAGTTGGCCACGTCCTCTACGTCGTCCAGGCCCTTCTGCATCATCCGCACGTTCTCGCCGATGTTCCGCAGGTAGCCGCTCATCAGCATGAAGGTGGTGATCGCGAAGGCGATGTCGCCGGGCGAAGCGCGGCCCTGAACCCACAGATTGACGAGGATGCCGGTCATCCCGGCCTGAAGGATCACCATCAGCACGTTCTGGACAACCCAGACGTCCATGAACCGGGCCCAGGTGATCTGCACCGCCCGGCTCCAGGCGTTGGTCACCCCGGCCAGCCGGGTTTCCTCGCGCGCCTCGGCGCCGAAGCTCTTCACCGTCGGGTTTGAGGTGATGGCGTCGGCCAGCGCGCCGCCGATACGGCTGTCCAGCGCGTTGGACTTCAGGTTGGCCTGGCGAACGTAGGCCTTCACCAGCCATAGGTTCAGCCACAGGAAGGCGATGACGATCACCAGAGCCAGCGCGCCGACCAGCGGCCACTTGAAGACCATCTGGATCGACAGGCCGAACAGCACGATCAGCGCCGGGCCCAGCCACAGGACGATGGCGTCCGACGCGGAGTCGTAGCCCCACATGGCGCGCGACAGCCGCCGCACGGTGGCGCCGGCGAAGGTGTCCGCGTGCCAGTCGGCCGAGAACGCCTGCACCCGGCGGAAGCCTTCGTTGGTCATCTCCTCCATGTTCCGGGCCGCGAGCGGGTTCCAGAACCGGAACGCGATGTTGCGGGTGATGACGAAGGCGACGTAGACGCCGACGAACAGGCCCCAGGCCTGCCAGGCGCGGGCCGGGTCGCGCACCGGCGCGGAGACCGCGTCGATCAGCGCCTTGGCCGCCGTCGGCAGCAGGATGTCGAACACCACCGCGACCAGCATCAGCCCCGCCGCGCCGAGCAGCAGCCAGCGCCGCCGCAGCCAGAAGCCGGCGATGAAGGCCATGACCTGGCCGTTGGAGAGCACCCGCTCGCGGGCGCCCTCGTCGTCTTCGTACTGCTCGCTCATGGAAAGACCTCGGTCGCCCAGATAGGCGCGAACGGCGTTTTCCGGGAGAGGGCGAGGGCGATTTAGCGGGCGTGGGGCGGTTGGGTCACAGGCGTTGCGTCCTTCGAGACGCGGCTTCGCCGCTCCTCAAGATCACGAAGGCGGGTGGGGCTGTCGTCTTGGTGAGAGCTGGCCTCAGGCGAGCGTCTCGAACCACGCAATGTCAGCGCGGCTTCTTCTTCCGTCCGCCGCCGAACGGCCGCCAGCGGAGGAAGCCGATGATCGCCGGACCGACGACCGGGGTCTTCAGCAGCGGCTTCACCGCCCAGGGCCGGGTCTTCAGGAAACAGACCACCGCGCCGATCCAGAACACCGTCGTCGGCATGCCGGGCACGACGATGCCCACCGCGCCGGTGGCGACCAGCGCGACGCCCAGACTGTCCAGCGCCCAGTGGGCGGCGCGCGAACGCTTGCGGCGGGGGGAGGGGGGAGGCGACTCCATAGGCTCCTACAATGCGATGGACTCGCAGCTACGTCGATTGGATCGACGCACCGGCGCGGCTATTCATGCAACATGACCACGATCCTGCCCGACGCCGCGCCGACCAACTGGGTGGACCGCCACGCACCGATTGCGCTGCGGCCGTGGCTGAAACTGGGCCGGTTCGACCGCCCGGCGGGCATCTGGCTGCTGATGCTGCCAGGCTGGATGGGCATTTCGCTGGCGGCCGCGATGCAGGGCCGGGCGCCCAATGTGGTGCTGCTGGCGCTGTTCTTCCTCGGCGCGGCGCTGATGCGGGCGGCGGGCTGCGCCTACAACGACATCGTCGACCGCGATATCGACGCCAAGGTCGCCCGCACCGCCATGCGGCCGATCCCGGCAGGCCAGATCAGCGTGAAAAAGGCGTGGCTGTTCATCGTGGGCTGCTCGCTGGCCAGCCTGCTGATCCTGCTGAGCATGAACTGGACCTCCGTGCTGCTCGGCGTCGCGTCGCTGGGGCTGGTGGCGGCCTATCCGTTCATGAAGCGGATCACCTGGTGGCCTCAGGCCTGGCTGGGCCTCACCTTCAACTGGGGCGCGCTGATGGGCTTCGCGGCCGTCGGCGCCGCCGCGAGCGGGCCGCTCGGCGCCCTCTACGGCGAGGCGGGCGTGGACCCGCTGTCGTTCTGGCCCGCCGTGCTGCTCTACGCCGGCCTCGTGTTCTGGACGCTGGGCTACGATACCATCTACGCGGTGCAGGACATCGAGGACGACGCCCTGGCCGGGGTGAAGTCGTCCGCCCGCCGGCTGGGGGCGGACATCCGCAAGGGCGTCCTGGGCTTCTACGTCGTCTGCTTCGTGCTGGTGCTGGCCGCCGGTTGGGTGGGCGGCATCGGCCCGCTGGCCCTGCCGCCGCTGGCGCTGTTCGCGGTGATGCTGTCCCGCCAGGCGGCGAAGGTCGACGCTGGCGACGGCGCCCTGGCCTTGGCCCTGTTCAAGTCCAACGCCCTGGCGGGATTGGTCCTGGCGATCGGCTTCGCGGCCGGGGCGTGGAAGCCGGCGATGGGGTTCTAGAACGGCCCCTGCGGATAGACCCGCTGCTCCAGCACCGCGTTCAACTGGCCGATGCGCCTTGAATAGGCGTTGGCGATGCAGCGGCGGTCGGCGCCGCAGCCGTTGCGCTGCTTCAGCCAGATCGACTGGTCGTCCATGATCGCGCCGCGCGAGCCCATCGGCACCAGCTTGCGGACGATGTCGTAAAGCTGGCTCATCCGGACGTCCTGGTCGTTCAGCCAGCGGTCGTTGCAGATCGCCTTCTCGTTGGCCGTCCGCGCCTTGTTGCAGTCGAAGCTGGCGGCGCTGGCGGATCCACAGGCGCCGAGGGCGAGCAGGCCGACGGACAGGGAGGCGGCGATCAGGATGGGACGCATGGGCAGGCTCCGGAAACGCTGACGTTAGCGTCAGTCTACCCATTCAAACGCAGGAGTGAGACAATCGCGCCATGGCCGTCGCCGCGCGCATCAAACCCAAGGACTTCTTCACCGACGAGGAGTGGGCCCCGATCTCCGCCCGCTCGTCGTGGTTCGGGCTGTGGCTGGTCGCCCATGCCTGGCTGACCATCGCCGCCGCCGGCGCGTTGTTCGTGGTCTTCCCCAACCCGCTGACCTTCGTGATCGCGGTCATGGTCATCGGCGCGCGACAGCTGGGCCTGGCGATCCTGATGCACGAGGCGGCGCACGGGGCGCTGCATCCGAACATCAAGGTCAACGACTGGGTCGGGCACTGGCTCTGCGGCGCGCCGACCAACGGCGAGCTGAAGCGGTACCGCGACTATCACCTGCAGCACCACAAGTTCGCCCAGCAGGTCGAGGATCCGGACCTGTCGCTGTCGGCGCCGTTCCCGACCACGCGCCAGTCGCTGTGGCGCAAGGTGGTCCGCGATCTGACGGGCCAGACCTTCTTCAAGCAGCGCATCAAGCCGACCGTCGACGCCTTCAAGGCCGGCGCGAAAAAGGGCGTGCCCTGGACGAAGACCGCAAGGGGCGTGCTGGCCTTCTGGAAGCCGTTCCTGATCACCAACGGCGTGCTGATCGTCGCGACCAGCGCCGCCGGTTACTGGTGGGCCTGGCCGGTCCTGTGGCTGATCCCGATGGCGACCTGGTTTCCGCTGGTCACGCGCCTGCGCAACATCGCCGAGCACGCCCTGGTCGGCGAGAACCAGCCCGATCCGCTGCGCCACGCCCGCACGACGATCGCCAACCCGCTCGAGCGCCTGCTGATCGCGCCCTACTACGTGAACTTCCATTGCGAGCATCACATGTTCATGCATGTGCCCTGCTGGAACCTGCCGAAGGCGCACCGCCTGCTGCGGCAGAAGGGCGTGACCGAGCGGATGCTGGTCGAGGAGCGGGGGTATCTGGCGGTGCTGAAGGAAGCGTCGAGCAAGCCGGTCACGGCATAGCGGCGTCGAGCGGATGCCGACCTTTCCGACCGATCCGCGGCGCACGTCGCCCTACGCCAACCACCGGTTTCAGGTGCGGTGGACCGACGGCGACTACGTCCTCGGGTGCGGCAAGGTCAGCGGTCTCGCCCGCCAGACCGAGATGATCTCGTACCGTGAGGGCGGCGACCCGGCGGCGGTCCATGTATCGCCCGGCCAGACGGACTGGGTGCCGGTCACGCTGGAGCGCGGCGTGACCCGCGACGCCGGCTTCGGGCAATGGGCGAACAAGGTCCGGGATTACATGAACGCCCCGAACGCCGCGCCGATCTCGCTGGCGGATTTCCGTCGGGATCTGACCATCGAACTTTGCAACGAGGCGGGCCAGAAGGTGACCGCCTACCATCTGCGCAACGCCTGGCCGTCCGAGTTCACGGCGCTGCCGGAGCTCGACGCGAACGACAATGGGCTGGCCGTGGCGTCGCTGACCCTGCAGATCGAAGGTTGGACGCGGGAAGACTACGACGAGCCGGACGAGCCGTCGTTCCTCCTGCCGTCAAGCTGAGGTTCTGGCTTCGGCGCTGGCGGGGCGTCGCCGCGCCCCGTATGAGCCGCGCATGATCACCGACCGGCGCGCCTTCATTCTCGAGAACACCCGGCTGCAGCCGACGCCGCATACGCCCGAAATCTCGCTCTGGCTCGCCGACGAGATCACGCCGATCTGGCGGCTGACCGAGGAGGAGCTGGAGACCATCGGCCTGCCGCCGCCGTTCTGGGCCTTCGCCTGGGCCGGCGGGCAGGCGCTGGCGCGGTACATCCTCGACAACCCCGGCCTCGTCGCGGGCAAGCGGGTGGTCGACTTCGCCTCCGGCTCCGGGATCGTCGCCATCGCGGCGATGAAGGCCGGCGCGGCCTCGGCGCTGGCGGCCGACATCGACGTGTTCTGCGAGGCGGCGGTGTCGCTGAACGCGAAGGCCAACGGGGTGACGCTCGATTTCACCGACACCAACCTGCTCGACAGCCCGCCGCCGGCTGAGGCCGACGTCATCCTGGCCGGCGACATCTGCTACGAGAAGCCGCTGGCCGAGCGCGTGCTGGCCTGGCTGACCGCCGCGCGCGACGCCGGCAAGACGGTGCTGATCGGCGACCCGGGCCGGACCTACTTTCCGAAGGATGGGCTCGAGCTGCTGGCCCGTTACGAGGTCCAGACGACGCGCGAGCTCGAGGACATGGAAGTGAAAAAGACCGCGGTCTGGGCGTTTCCGTGAGGCGTTGACTCCCGGTCGCGTGACGTGAACAAATAAGGAACAAATCCGGAGTTAAAGCCATGCGCGAAGACGGCAAGATCGACTATGTGGAGATGCCCGGCGGCGACTTGCCGGCGACCAAGGCGTTCTACGCCGATGCGTTCGGCTGGGCGTTCACCGACTACGGCCCGTCCTATGCCGCCTACGACGAGGGGCTCGACGGCGGCTTCGACGCGGACGCGGAAGGCGCGCCGACCAAGCCGCTGGTGATCCTCTACGCCCATGACCTGGAGGGCATGCAGGCCAGGGTCGAGGCGGCCGGCGGCGTGGTCGTGAAGGCCATCTTCAGCTTCCCCGGCGGCCGGCGCTTCCACTTCACCGACCCGGCGGGGAACGAGCTGGCGGTGTGGTCGGAGAACTGAATCAGTCTCCCTCCCCGCATGGGGAGGGTGGCCCGGCGAAGCCGGGACGGGTGGGGCAATGCAGCCACGAGATCGTGCGCGGGCCATGCGGTCGGAAATGCCTCAGATGGAGGTCAAGCTCTGGTCGCGGCTGAAGAAGTTGCGGTCGGAGGGATATCGCTTCCGCCGGCAGGCGCCGTTTCGCGGCTACTATCTCGACTTCGTCTGCTTCACGCGGCGACTGGTCATCGAGGTGGATGGCGGTCAGCACGGTGAAGATGAGGCGCGGACGCATGACGAGGTGCGCGACGCCGTGCTGCGGCGAGAAGGCTTTCGGGTGCTGCGGTTCTGGACCTCGGCCGTTCGCGAGAACATCGACGGTGTGATGCTGACCATCCAGTCGGCGTTGGCCGAGCGGCAGGTATATCGGCCTGCCGGGGACCCACCCGTCCGGCCGTCGGCCGGCCACCCTCCCCATGCGGGGCGGGAGACAACGTAG
>JBIICO010000184.1:0-7205 GCA_044238855.1 Caulobacter sp. | reverse complement strand
CGACGTGGGCAAGGGCTCGGCCGCCTCGCTGCGCCAGGGCGGCGCGCGCGTGATCGTGACCGAGATCGACCCGATCTGCGCCCTGCAGGCGGCGATGGAAGGCTACGAAGTTCAGACGCTCGACGACGTCGCCGACAAGGCCGACATCTTCGTCACCGCGACCGGCAACAAGGACGTCATCACCGTCGACCACATGCGCCGCATGCGGAACAACGCCATCGTCTGCAACATCGGTCACTTCGACTCGGAGATTCAGGTCGCCGGCCTGAAGAACTTCAAGTGGGACGAGATCAAGCCGCAGGTGCACCACGTCGAGTTCCCGGGCGGGAACAAGATCATCCTGCTGTCGGAAGGCCGCCTGGTGAACCTGGGCAACGCGACCGGCCACCCCAGCTTCGTGATGTCGGCGTCGTTCACCAACCAGACGCTGGCCCAGATCGAGCTGTGGACCAACCTCAAGGCCTACGAAAACCAGGTCTACACCCTGCCCAAGCACCTCGACGAGAAGGTCGCGCTGCTGCACCTGGCCAAGCTGGGCGCCAAGCTGACCACGCTGAGCCCCGAGCAGGCCGCCTACATCGACGTGCCGCAGACCGGCCCGTTCAAGCCGGACCACTACCGGTACTAGGCTTTCACCTCCTTCCCCTCGCGGGAGAAGGTGATGGCCGCAGGCCTGTGAACGAGGGGTCGAAGGCGGTTTCGCCTCGGCCCCTTTTTCTTGTCCGGACGCTGGGAAAGCGCCCCGTTGGAGCAGCGACGCGGACTACCGTCCTCCGCAACGCAGAAGGACGCGTGGGGGCTACCCAACGCCGGTCACGTCCGCTAAGCCCGTTGCCATGCCAGCCGCCCTGATTATGTCGAGCCACGTCGCAGGCAGCCGAGTCGGCGGCTCGGCGCAGGCGCTTGCCTTCACCCAGTTCAAGATCGATCCGATCGTCGTGCCGACCGTACTCTACGGCCGCCACCCCGGCTGGGGGGCGCCCGGCGGGGCGCAGGTGCCGGTCGAGGCGTTCGAGGGCATGCTCGACGGCATCGAGGCCAACGGCCTGTTCGGACTCTGCGACCTGGTGCTGACCGGCTACTTCGCCAGCGTCGAGCAGGTGCGGGCCGCCGCCCGGGCCATCGACGCCGTCCGCGCCGCGCCGCGCGAGGGCGCCTTCAACCGCAAGCCGATGGTCATCGTCGACCCGGTGATGGGCGACGCCGGCAAGGGCCTGTTCATCCCGGCCGAGGTCGCCCAGGCGATCCAGGACGATCTGATTCCCAAGGCCGACCTGATCGCGCCCAACAGCTGGGAGCTGCAGCGGATCACCGGCGCTGACGCCCGTTCGCCGGAGGCCGCCGTGCGCGCCGCGCGGCTGACCGGCAAGCCGGTGCTGGTGTCGTCGATCGTTCGCGGCAACGAGATCGGCGTCGTCTACGCCGACAAGAAGGAAGCCTGGCTGGCCGCGCACCAGAAGGCCAGCGCCACCGTGCCGTCGGGCGCCGGCGACCTGTTGACCGCCCTCTACGCCGCCGCCGTGATCGAGGGGCAGACCCCGTCCTACGGCCTGGCCCGCGCCGTCGGCGGCCTGGCGGAGACCATCACCTCGGCTGGAATCTGGGCCTCGCCCGAGCTGCCGATCGTGGCCATGGGCGCGCGCATCAAGCAGGCCAGCCCGACCGTCCGCCTGGAGCGTCTCGCGTGAGCATCGAAATTCACGGCCATGTCGAGCCCGGTTTCGAGGGCGTGCGCGACGCCTTCGCCGCCAACTTCGCCGAGGGCAAGGAACAGGGCGCGCGCTTCGCCTTCAGCGTCGAGGGCGAGATCGTCGTCGACCTGTGGGCCGGCTGGGCCGACCGCAGGCAGACGGTCCCGTTCGACGAAAACACCCTGACGCTGATCTTCTCGACCACCAAGGCGGTGGCCGCGACGATGATCGGGCGCCTCGTCGAGGCCGGGAAGCTGCGCTACGACCAGTCGGTCGCCGAGTTGTGGCCCGAGTTCGCGGCCGAGGGCAAGGGCGCGATCACCGTCGAACAGGTGCTGTCGCATCAGGCCGGCCTGCCCGGCTTCCTGGAGCAGATCGATCCCAAGCTCTGGTACGAGCCGGCCACCATCGTGTCCATGCTCGCGGCCAGAGCCCCGATGTGGGCGCCGGGAACGGCCAGCGGCTATCACGCGCTCACCGTCGGGTATCTGACCGGCGAGATTTATCGCCGCGCCGACGGCCGGAGCATGGGCGCCGCCCTGCGCGAGGACATCGCCGGCCCGGCGGGCCTGGACCTGTGGATCGGCCTGCCTGACAGCGAGCACGGCCGCGTCTCCGACCTGAAGCCGCCGAGCGGCTATGCGAGCTTCGGCGGCGAGCCGAACGATCCCCAGCGCGCCGCCTTCCTGTCGCCCTGGGCCGCGCCGAGCGGACGCGCCGGCGGGGACTGGCGGCGGATCGAGGTGCCTTCCGCCAACGGTCACGCGACCGCCGAAGCGCTGGCGCGGTTCTTCGGCGCCCTGGCCACTGGAGGCGACATCGGCGGCGTGCATGTGCTGTCGCCCGAGGTGGTCGCCGAGGCGAGCCGCGAGCGGATCCGAAACAGGGACCTCGTCCTGCCCTTCGAAATGAGCTGGGCCGCCGGCTTCATGCGCAACGAGCCGAACGCCTTCTTCGGCCCGACGCCGACCACCATCGGCCATACCGGCTTCGGCGGCAGCTGCGCCTTCGCTGATCGCGAGCGCCGCGTCGCCGGGGCCTATGTGATGAACAAGCAGGACGTCCACCTGGCCGGCGACCCGCGCGCCGTCCGCCTGATCGACGCGGCCTACGCCAGCCTCTGAGCCATGAAGCGGGGGGCGGGGGTCTTTCTGCTGCTGTTCGCCGCCGCCTCGCTCGCGGCGGTCGCGGTCGGCGCGGCTGTGAGCGCCCGAAGCGGCGTTGCCGATGCGCTGTGGATCCGCAACCTGGCGGCCTGGGCGGTCGGCGGGCTAATCGCTTTCGGCCTCTCCTTCCTACCCCGGGGCGCGTTGGCGGCAGCGCCCTGGCTGCTGGTCGCCGGTCTGGCGGCCAGCTTTCTCAGTCCGCCGCTGGATGGGGTGCACCGCTGGATCGACCTCGGGCCGTTGCACCTGAACGCGGCCATGGTGCTGCTGCCGATGGCCGTCGTGTCGCTGGCGGCGCGAGGGTCCGAGCCATGGCCGAAATGGATCGCGGCCTTCCTGTCGCTAGCGCTGCTCGTCGCTCAGCCCGACGCCTCGCAGACCACGACGCTGGCGGCGGGGATGGTGCTGGTCGCGGGGGCCTCGTCGGGACGCCCGATCGTCCGGCTGAGCCTCGTCGCGGCGGCTGCGCTGCTCGCCGGCGCCGCGTGGTCCCGCCCTGACCCTCTACAGCCCGTGCCCGAGGTCGAGCAGATTATCGGGCTCGCCTACGGCTGGTCGCCGGTCGTGGCCGGCGTGGCGCTGCTGGCGCTCGGCGTCACCGCCGCCACGCCCGTCCTAGCGGCGCCGAGCGGCGTGCGGATGGCGGGCGCCGCGCTCGGGCTTTGCCTTCTGGTCTGGAGCATCGTCCCGTTCCTCGGCGCCTTCCCGGTTCCGCTGGTGGGCATCGGAATGGGCCCCATCTTCGGCGCCTGGCTGGGCGCGGGCGTGCTGGCCGCCCTGATGCGCGCGGAACGCGCCTAGCCGCATCACGTCACCCCTTCTGCGCCGCCACCATCGCGCGGATGTCACGGCTGAGGTCCTGGACGAACGGCGCGTCGTAGTTGCCGAGGATCGAACAGGCCCAGCCGGTCTCCTTGATCACCCAGCTGTCGCCGTCCACGCCCGAACCGGGACCGCCGCCACCGTGGCCGATGGCGGTGCGTCCGCCGACGGGCCTGACCGCGAAGCCCAGGCCGTACTCGGGCAGGCCGCCTTCGCTCTGGACCGTGAACTGGTCGTAGATCGCCCGGCTGGCGAGCTTGCCGGCCCGTAGCGCGCGCAGGTAGGCGGCCATGTCCGCCACGGTCGAATAGCCGCCGCCGCAGCTGTTGCCGCGCCAGCCATGAAAGGCGGTGTTGGGCCGCCGCTGGCCGATGCCGATCAGGTCGTCGTCGCTGAAGCGGTAGCCGACGACGCGCCCCGGGACGACATCCTCCAGCGTGAAGTGGCCGCTGTGGCTCATGCCGGCCGGCGCGTAGATCTGCTCGGCCAGCTGGTCGTACCAGCTCTTGCCGCCGACGGCCTCGACGACGGCGCCCAGGGCGACGTAGCCCTCGTTGCTGTAGGCCTGACGCGTCCCCGGCTCGAATGACGGGACGGCATCGGAAAAGGCGGGCAGCAACTCCGTCACCGTCGTGTTCGGCTTGCGCTTGTCGTAGGTCGGGCGGCTCCAGAGGTCGCCCAGTCCCGAGGTATGGTTCAGCAGCCGGCGGACGGTGATCTTCGCCCCCGCCTCGCGGTTGGCCCAAGTCGGCAGGACATCGGCGACCGGGGTGTCGAGCGACAGGCGGCCGGCGGCGATGTGGCGGCCGATCAGCAAGGCCGTGAAGCTCTTGTCCGCCGAGCCGAGGTGAAAGCGGCTGCCGACGGTGATCTTCGCGTCGTCGTCGCGGTTGGCGACGCCGTGGGCGGCTTCGTAGAACAACTTGCCGTCCGGCGAGACGATGCGGACCGCGCCGGAGAACTCATCCCGCCTGGCGGCGAAGGCGACGCGGCGCTCGATGGCCTTCAGCAGGGCGGCGGGAGCCAGCGGTCCGGTCGGCAGCGGCTGGTCATAGGGCGTGGGGCGCGGCGAGAAGACCAGCCGGAAGACGCGGTCCGGGGCGTCGCGGTCGCACAGCGCGACCAGCTGGCGCAGCAGGCCCTGTCTGCGGGTGCGGACGATGGCGACCACCGAGCGCGGCTCGCCGCCGACAGCGACGAAATCGACGCCGCCGCTCATCTGGCGGACGCGCTCGAAGTCGGCGAACCAGACCTCGGCCGGGCGGCGCTTGAGGCCGGCGGGCGAGGCCCAGCGGTCGAGGAAGGGCTGGCGGGCGGGCGGGTCGTTGATCGCCGCGGCCAGCGCGCGGGCGGCGTCCTGGCCTTCGGCGGCCCAGGCGGCTGCGGGCATGGTGGAGACGGCCAGCGCGGCGCCCAGCAGCGCGCGACGGTCGATACGAAAATCAGGCATCAGCAGGCTCTCTGGGACGTCCCCTCGGGACTCCGTTAGCCCGCGTCCGCCACCTGCCCCAGTGAATAGGACGTAAGGTTCACGCGGCCGCCACCGCCGCCCGCCGCGTCCGCAGCCACGCGCCCAGCGCGAACACGCCGGCGCCGACCCAGATGAACCCGAACGCCACCGCCCGCAGGGCCGTGAACGGCTCGCCCGACCAGACGCCGACCAGGAACTGCAGCGTCGGGGCGATGAACTGCAGGAAGCCGAGCCAGACCAGCGGCATCCGCCGCGCGGCCCAGGCGAAAAGGGCCAGCGGCACGACCGTCATCGGCCCGGCGACCAGGATCAGCAGGTTGGTCTTCAGGTCCGGACCGAAGTGCCCCTGCCCCTGACTCTGCAGCCAGATGACGAAGACCAGCGCCGGCAGGGTCAGGAGGGCGGCCTCGACGAACAGGCCGGTCTGGGCGTCGGCGCGCACCTGTTTGCGGATCAGGCCGTAGCCGCAGAAGGTCAGCGCCAGCGCGATCGACAGCAGCGGCGGGTGGCCGACGGCGACCGTCTGGAAGATCACCCCGACCGCCGCCAGTCCGATGGCGGCGTAGCCGAACCGGTCGATCCGCTCGCGGAAGAACAGCGCGCCGGCCGCCATGTTCATCAGCGGGTTGATGTAGTAGCCGAGGCTGGCTTCCAGGGTGCGACCGCTGTTCACCGCGATCACGTACAGCAGCCAGTTGGCGCCGATCAGCAGGGCCGAGGCGAGCAGAAGCAGCAGCGTCCGGGGCTCGCCCAGCACGCGGCGGAGCTCCGGAACCTTGCGGGCGACCAGCACCAAGCCCGCCGCCCAGAGCACGGCCCAGACAGCGCGCTGGGCTGTGATCTCCATCGGCCCGACGCCGGCGTCCTTGAGCGCGTACATCCACAGCGGCATCAGGCCCCAGATGGTGTAACAGCCGATCCCCGAGATCAGCGCCGCGCGGCTTTCGTCCTTCACTTCGGACACGTTGGCAGCTCCAAAAAGGAAGAGGCCCGGAACTCTCGTCCCGGGCCCCCTGTCTCTCCACCCGCTTGTTGCGGGCTTGGCGGGTTAGGCCGGGACCTTGCCGATCAGGCCGCGCTCATGGAGCAGCTGGGCGATCTGCACGGCGTTCAGGGCGGCGCCCTTGCGCAGGTTGTCCGACACCACCCAAAGGCTCAGGCCGTGCTCAAGCGACGGGTCGACGCGGATCCGCGACACGAACACCGGGAACTCGCCCTGGACGTCCTTGGGCGTCGCGTAGCCGCCGTCCTCGCGCTTGTCGATCACCACGATGCCGTCGGCCTCGCGCAGGGCCTCGCGGGCCTCGTCGTCGTCGATGGCGCTCTCGAACTCGATGTTCACGCTCTCGCCGTGGCCGACGAAGACCGGCACGCGGACCGAGGTGCAGCTGACCTTGATGTTCGGGTCGAGGATCTTGTGCGTCTCGTCCGACATCTTGCGCTCTTCCTTCGTGTCGCCCGAGCCGTCGTCGAGGAAGACGTCGCACTGCGGGATCACGTTGAAGGCGATCTGCTTGGGGTACTTCTTGGGCTCCGGCGCGCCGAGGACGAAGACGCCCTTGGTCTGCTCCCACAGCTCGTCCATGGCTTCTTTGCCGGTTCCCGAAACCGACTGGTAGGTCGAGACGACGATCCGCTTGATCCTGGCGATGTCGTGCAGCGGCTTCAGCGCCACCACCAGACCGGCGGTCGTGCAGTTCGGGTTGGCGATGATGTTCTTCTTGCGGAAGCCCTCGACCGCGTCCGGGTTCACCTCCGGCACGATCAGCGGCACGTCCGGGTCCATGCGGAAGTGAGAGCTGTTGTCGATGACGATCGGGCCGGCCGCGCCGATCTTCTCGGCCCAGGCCTTCGAGACCGAACCGCCGGCGCTCATCAGCACGATGTCGACGTTGGAGAAGTCGAACTGCTCGATGTCCTCGCACTTGAGGATCTTGGCGCCGAAGGAGACCTCGACGCCGATGGATTTACGGCTGGCGATCGCGTGAATCTTGTCCACGGGGAAGTTCACTTCCTCGAGGATATTGAACAGTTCACGGCCCACGTTGCCCGTGG
>JBIICO010000183.1:0-7256 GCA_044238855.1 Caulobacter sp. | reverse complement strand
CCCACACACATGGCGTAGACCAGGATGTTGCCGTCATAGCCGCGGTGGAAGTTGGTCTCGCCCGCAACGGTCGGCACGCCCACGCAGTTGCCGTAGCCGGCGATGCCCGCCACGACGCCGCTGACCAGCCGCTTCGTCTTCGGGTGCGAGGGATCGCCGAAGCGAAGGGCGTTCAGCAGCGCCACAGGGCGCGCGCCCATGGTGAAGACGTCGCGCATGATGCCGCCCACGCCCGTCGCCGCGCCCTGGTAGGGCTCGATGTAGGACGGGTGGTTGTGGCTCTCCATCTTGAAGATGCAAGCCTGACCGTCGCCGATGTCGATGACGCCGGCGTTCTCGCCGGGACCGCAGATCACCTTCGGCCCCGTGGTCGGGAACTTGCCGAGGTGTTTGCGGCTGGATTTGTACGAGCAGTGCTCGCTCCACATCACCGAAAACACGCCCAGTTCCACGAGGTTCGGCTCGCGGTTCAGGCGCTTCAGGATGACGTCGTATTCTTCCGGCTTGAGGCCGAACTCGACGGCCGTTTCGGCCATGGTCTTCGCGGGAGCAGCGGTCATGCCGGGCTGTTAGCGGATTCCACTCGAAATGTCAGGACGGGCGAGGCAGTCTTCGCATCATGAAAAAGCATCGCCGACAGGTTCTCGGGCTTCTGGCCGCCGCTCCGTTCGCCGGAAGCGCCGCTATGGCGCGGACCACGGCCCCCACCGAGACGCTAGCGCCGGTCCGTCCGCGGGTCCGGCTGGAGACGCCGCAGGGGCCGATCGTCATCGAGCTCTACACCGACAAGGCGCCGATCACGGCGGCCAACTTCCTGCGCTATGTCGACGAGAAGCGCTATGTCGGCGCGCACTTCTACCGGTCGATCCGGTTCTCCGGCGCGGGCATGGAGAACTACGGCCTGCTTCAGGGCGGGCTGAACGGGTCCGGCCGGCCGCTGCCGCCGATCGCCCACGAGCCGACCACCCAGACCGGCCTGTCGCACAAGGACGGCGCCGTCTCCCTGGCGCGCGAGACGCCGGGCAGTGGGAAGAGCGAGTTCTTCATCTGCCTGGGCGACATGTCCAACGGCCTGGACGCCGACCCGAAGTCGCCCGGCGACAACCTGGGCTACGCGGTGTTCGGCCAGATCGTCGAGGGCAAGGAGGTGGCTCTGGCGCTGCAGAAGGCCCCCCTGTCGGCGACCAAGGGCGCCGAGTTCGGGATGAAGGGCCAGATGCTCGATCCGGTGATCCCGATCCCGGAGATGACCCGCGTGAGCTGAAACCTCTAGCGTCGGCGAGCCGACCCCGACCTCCCACAGGCGTGAAGCGCCTTCTCGGAACGGGCTGGCCGGCGGACCATTCCCTTTGTGCGACGCCGCGCAGCCCCTCCAACGGATGCGGCGCCCCGCGTAACCAAGGGAGACACCGATGGCCGAGAACAATCAAAACCAAGGCAATCCGCAGCAGCAGCCGAACAACCCGCAGCGTCCGCAGCCGGGTCAGCAGCAGCAGCAGGGCGACCAGCGCGAGCGCCAGCAGGACGATCAGGACCGCAAGGGCGGTCAGGGTCAGGCCGGGCAGGCCGGACAAGGCGATCAGGGCGGCATGGACCGCGATCAGGACCGTCGCGACCGCTGAGGCCGCCTCGAACGCCTGTGGGCGGACGGTGTTGCAGAAAGCCGTCCGTCACAAGAAAGGGCCGGTAGCGAAAGCGCCGGCCCTTTCGCTGTCTACGGCCTGGAGAAGGCCCGGCCGCCGGCCCAGACGATGCCGCCCGCGAACGGCAGGCCGAGCAGCGCCGCCATCGCGATCGTCGTCAGTCCTTGCCACAGCGCGGGCAGGTAGCCCTGCCCGAAGGCGCGGAGATGCGGGTCGGTCAGCACGTCCTCGAGCAGCGGAATGCCCAGCACGAGCGTGAACATGGCGCTGGTGGCGAAGGTGATGGCGGCCGTGACGCGGGCCTGGTCCAGCGCGGAGAAAGCGCCCAGCACGGCGGCGATCCAGACCGCGCCCGCGGTGACCGTGGCGATCGCGCCGTGATCGGCCGTCAGGGAGCCGAACACGAAGCGGGCGTAGCCGGGATCCAGCGAGAGCTTGAACGGGTCGGCTGACACCAGCCCCGCCACGACCAGATGCGCGAAGCCGACCGCCATGCCCGGAACGCCGGCTTCCGAGCGCCGCGCCGCGAAGATCCACAGCCCCAGCAGGGCCGAGAAGATCCCCAGCACCACATGGGCCCAGGTCAGATGCCCGATCATCGCCATCGCCGCCCCCATCGACGCGACGATGGAACGCGCGCGGCGGTATGCGGCGCGTTAAGGGGCGAGGTTAAGGCGCGTTGAGGCTAACGCCCGCTCAGGCGCTGGCCAGGGCGCTCTGGAACAGGATGGCGCCGTCGGCCGAGCCGAGTTCTTCCTCGAACGACCGATCCGGGTGCGGCATCAGGCCCAGAACATTGCCCGCGTCGTTGAGGATGCCGGCGATGTCGGCAACCGAGCCGTTCGGGTTGTCGAGGTAGCGGAAGGCCACCCGGCCCTCGCCCTCGATCCGGGCCAGCGTCTCGGCGTCGGCGAAGAAGTTGCCCTCGCCGTTGCCGACCGTCATCACCACTTCGCGGCGGCCCTGATAGCCGGCGGTGAAGCGGGTCTGGCTGTTGGTGACCTCGAGCGCGACCGGCTTGCAGACGTACTTGAGGCCCTCGTTGCGGAGCAGGGCGCCAGGCAGCAGGCCCGCCTCGCACAGGATCTGGAAGCCGTTGCAGATGCCGACCGTGGCGACGCCCCGGTTCGCGGCCGCGATGACTTCCTTCATCACCGGCGACAGCGCCGCCATGGCCCCGCAGCGCAGGTAGTCGCCGTAGGAGAAGCCGCCCGGCAGCACGATCAGGTCCAGCCCGTCGGGCAGGGCCGTGTCCTTGTGCCAGACCATCTCGACCTGGGCGCCCGTGGAGCGCTCGACGGCGACGGCGCAGTCCCGGTCGCAATTGGATCCGGGGAAGACGATGACGGCGGCTTTCATGGTCAGGCCACCTCGATGCGGTAGCTCTCGATCACCGTGTTGGCGAGCAGCTTCTCGCACATCGCCTTCACCTCGGCCTCGGCGGCCGCCTTGTCGGTCCCGCCGACATCGAAGGTCAGCACGCGGCCGACGCGGACGTCCTTCACCGCGGGCCAACCCAGGCCGTGCAGCGCGCTCTCGACGGCCTTGCCCTGGACGTCGAGGACGCCCGGCTTGAGGAAGACATGAACTGTGGCTTTCATGGCCGCGCGCATTATCACCGTTCGGATTGAATCGCGAGAGGGCGACGCGCCGAGGCGTCGCCTAGTGCAGGCCGCCGCGGATGACGGTCGGCATTTCCTTCATGATGCCGAGGCGGCGGGCGACTTCGGTGTAGCTCTCGATCACATCGCCGAGGTCGCGGCGGAAGCGGTCCTTGTCGAGCTTCTCGTTGGTCGTGCTGTCCCACAGGCGGCAGCTGTCGGGGCTGATCTCGTCGGCCAGGATCACGCGGGCGAAGTCGCCTTCCCAGATCCGGCCGAACTCGACCTTGAAGTCCACCAGGGTGATGCCGACCGCGCCGAACATCCCGCACAGGAAGTCGTTGATGCGCAGGGTGGCGGCCATGATGTCGTCGATCTCCTGGGTCGAGGCCCAGTTGAACGCCGTGATGTGCTCCTCGGCCACCATCGGGTCGCCGAGCTTGTCGTCCTTCAGGCAGAACTCGATGATCGAGCGGGGGAGGGGCGCGCCCTCTTCCAGACCGAGGCGCGTGGCCAGGCTGCCGGCCGCGATGTTGCGGCAGATCACCTCCAGCGGGATGATCTCGACTTCCTTGATCAGCTGCTCGCGCAGGTTCAGGCGCTTGATGAAGTGGTTCTGGACGCCGATCGTCGACAGGCGCGACATCACGAACTCGCTGATGCGGTTGTTGATGACGCCTTTGCCTTCCAGAATGGCTTTCTTCTGGGCGTTGAAGGCGGTCGCGTCGTCCTTGAAGTACTGGATCAGCGTGCCGGGCTCGGGGCCTTCATAGAGGATCTTGGCCTTGCCCTCGTAGATCTTCTTGCGGCGGGTGGTCATTGTCACGGCATCCCCATTGGGGCCTTCGCAGGGTTCCGGGAACGAAAATCGCGCGCGGGCGGGACTGCCTGCGCGCGTATCGTCGACTCGGAGCCGCTGTCGCTAAAGTCAGCCTGAAACCTACCCGAACAAGGGCTTGGGCGCAAACAAAGCGCGCATCTGATATCCGTGATACGCGTCTAAGGCGATGCGCACGATTGCGGCGGCCCCCACAACCCGATATCAGGGCGCCCGAAATCACCGGAGTTTTCATGAGCACGTTCGACGACCGCGAGAAGGGCTTTGAGAAGAAGTTCGCCCTCGACGCCGAGCAGGAGTTCAAGGCCGCCGCCCGCCGCAACCGCATGCTGGGTGAATGGGCCGCTGAACTGATGGGCCTCGAGTCCGTCGAGGAGTACGTCCGCGCGGTCGTGAAGTCCGACTTCGAACAGCCGGGCGACGACGACGTGCTGCGCAAGGTCTTCGAGGACCTGAAGGGGTCCGGCGTGGAGATCCGCGAGAGCGACGTGCGCCTGAAGATGGACGAACTGCTGGCCCAGGCCCGCGAAGCCATCAAGACCAGCGGCTGATACCCGCGTTCATGGCCCGGCGCGTCCGGGCCACCGACGCCTGGTGAGCATATCGAAGAAGGCGCGGCCGATCAGCCGCGCCTTTTTGCCATGAGCGGCGGGACGGCGCGGGGCGGTCAGTGCTCGCGACCTTCCGACATCGCGAACTCCTCCTCGGGGGAGAGCACCAGCTTCCTGCGCCCCACCAGCGCGAAGTAGGCGGCGCCGATCGCGAACCAGATCGCCACGCCGATGACGCCGGCCCGGTAGACGGGGTCCTGCAGCTGGAACCAGATGGTCACACTGGCGATGACGATGGTCAGACCCGCGCCGATCACGCCAAGCGGGCTGCGGTAGGGGCGTTCCAGGTCCGGCAGCTTGCGGCGCAGCAGGATGTAGCTGAGCCCCTGCATCACGTAGGAGAACATGGCGCCGAAGACGGCCATGTTCAGCAGCAGGCCGCCGATTACCTGGGCGCCGCGCTCCGAGCCGAGCGAGAACCAGACCACCAGCATCACCGCCAGGCCCACCAGCGCGCCGACCACGAGCGCCACCTCGGGCGTCTTGCGGCTGCCGTGGGTCAGCGACAGCACGCGCGGGAAGTAGCCGGCGCGCGACAGGGAGTAGACCTGCCGCCCATAGGCGAAGATCACGGCATGGAAGCTGGCCACCAGGCCCGCGACAGCGATCATGGCCAGCACCTTGGCCGCGCCGTCGCCGAAGATGGAGCGGAAGCCGTCCAGGATCGGCTCGCCCGACTTCGACAACGCGAAGGCTCCGGGCGGGATACTGCTGTTCAGCCACAGCACCATCAGGGCGGAGATGATCAGCGTGCCCATGCCGAGCAGGATGCCCTTGGGCAGGTCCCGCTGCGGGGCGTGGGATTCCTCGGCGGCCAGCGGCAGCTGCTCGATGGCCAGGAACAGCCAGACCGCGAAGGGCAGTTGCAGCAGCACGCCATGGATGCCGGCGGGAAGGAAAGGACCGCCGCCCTCGGGCAGCTCGACGCCGCCGGGACCGACGTTGAGGGCGTAGCGCTGGAAATCGACCAGCGGCGCGGCGCTGGCCCAGAACACCGCCAGGCAGATCAGCGCCAGCAGGGTCACGAACACCGTCACCCGGAACGAGGTCGCCACGCCGGCCGCGTTCAGCCCGACAAACACCACGTAGGACCCGATCCAGTAGAGCGGTTGCAGCGCCGCCGGCGTGTCGAAGATGCCGCTCAGGTACGTGCCGATGAAGAAACAGACCACGGCGGCGGTCAGCACGTACTCGACGTTTTCGCACAGGCCGGTGAGGAAGCCGCCCCAGGGACCCATCGCGGCGCGGGCGAAGGAATAGGCGCCGCCGGTATGCGGCTGCGCCGAGGCCATCTCGGCGATCGAGAAGGTCAGGCCCAGGTACATAACGGTGATGATCAGGGTGGCGATCAGCATGCCGCCCCAGCCGCCGACGCCCATGCCGAGGTTCCAGCCGGAGAACTGGCCCGAGATCACCGCCCCGACGCCCAGCGCCCAGAGCGAGAACAGCCCGGCATGTCGTCGGAGGCTTCGCTTCTCGAAATAGGCGGCGTCGACGGTCTCGTACTGGACGCCCGAAAGTCGTTGTGGCTGGTCGCCCATGATCCGGTCCCCCGACCCCGATATCTTCGAAGCGTGACACAACATCGCACCCCCGGCGAGATCGCCATTCGCCGGGGAACGGCCCTCGTCCGACAGGGCGGAAATCAGGCGCCGTTTTGCAGCGACGGCGCGGATTGAGGCGGTTGCAGCCCCTCCAGCCCGCTTTCGTCCTTTAATGACACCCCGGTTTGACCGGTGCGCAGGGCCTCGCGAATCAGCCAGGCGATTCGCGCGGCGGCCCGGTCCGACGGCAGGCCGCCGTCACGAATGTTGGAGACGCAGTTGCGCTCGGCGTCGGTGCGGCCGGGACGCGGGCCGAAGGTGACGTAGGCGCCGAGGCTGTCCGGCGAGGAGAGGCCGGGCCGCTCGCCGATCAGCACCACCACGAGCCGCGCGCCCAGCGCCGCGCCGATCTCGTCGCCCAGCGCCACCCGGGCCTGGGAGGCGACGACGACAGGCGCGAGGCTCAGGCCCGCGGCGTCCAGGAGGGGCTTCAGCGCCCGCAGCAGCGGGACCGCGGCCCGATGGACGGCGGTGCTCGACAGGCCGTCGGCCAGGACCACCGCGATGTCGGCTCCGGCCGGCGACAGCCGCGCGGCGCCGGCGGTGTCCAGGCGCCTGCCGAGATCGGGCCGGCGCAGGTAGGTCGCCCGGTCGCCGGCCGCGCTGGCCACCGCGATCGCGCGCAGGCCGAGCGCCTCGATGGCCGTCAGCGTCGCCTCCGCGTCGAACGGCGCGTGCACCGCGTCCCGGGCGCGGGCATGGCCGAGGGAGAAGTCCAGCACCGCCCGGGTCGGCAGGCTGGCCCCGCAGCGGCCCAGGGCGACGCGAGCGGGTGTGCGGGCCCCAAGGGCGGTCCAGGGATCGGGCGGGACCAGCCGGCTCATCGCGCGGCCTCCAGCAACGGGTGGCTCGCCGCCGGGCCCAGCAGCCGGCCGTCGGCGTCCGCGATCCGCATTCGCTCCAGCCAGGCGGCGAACTCCGGCGCCCGCTTCAGGCCCAGAACCTCGCGCAGGTAGAGG
>JBIICO010000182.1:0-7297 GCA_044238855.1 Caulobacter sp. | reverse complement strand
CTGGTGGTCAACAAGCTGCGTGGCGGCCTGCGCGTCGCGGCCGTCAAGGCTCCGGGCTTCGGTGACCGCCGCAAGGCCATGCTGGAAGACATCGCCATCCTGACGGGCGGCCAGGTCATCAGCGAAGACCTCGGCATCAAGCTCGAGAATGTCACCCTCGACATGCTCGGCCGCGCCAAGAAGGTCTCGATCACCAAGGACGACACCACGATCGTGGACGGCGTCGGCTCCAAGGACGACCTGGAAGCCCGCATCGGCCAGATCAAGCGCCAGATCGAGGACACCACCTCGGACTACGACAAGGAAAAGCTGCAAGAGCGTCTGGCCAAGCTGGCCGGCGGCGTCGCGGTCATCCGCGTCGGCGGCGTGACCGAAGTCGAGGTGAAGGAGCGCAAGGATCGCGTCGACGACGCCCTGAACGCCACCCGCGCCGCGGTTGAAGAAGGCATCGTCCCCGGCGGCGGCGTCGCCCTGCTCAAGGCTTCGAAGGCTCTCGAAACCCTGACCGGCGACAACGACGACCAGACGGCCGGCATCGCCATCGTCCGTCGCGCCCTGCAGGCTCCGATCCGTCAGATCGCCGAGAACGCCGGCGTGGAAGGCTCGATCGTGGTCGGCAAGATCCTCGAGAACGACACCGCTTCGTTCGGCTTCAACGCCCAGACGGAAGTCTACGGCGACCTGGTCGCCATGGGCGTCATCGACCCGGCCAAGGTGGTCCGCACGGCTCTGCAAGACGCCGCGTCGGTCTCCGGCCTGCTGATCACCACGGAAGCGGCGATCGTCGAAGCCCCGAAGAAGAACGCTCCGGCCGGCGGCGGCATGCCCGGCGGCATGGGCGGCATGGGCGACATGGACTTCTAGGAAGTCCATAAAGTCGCCCATCAACAAAGATGGTTGGATCGGCGCAAGCCGATCCAACGCGGCGACATGGACTTCCAGACCAGGTCACCATCGACCAACGAGAAGGGCGGGACCGCAAGGTCCCGCCCTTTTTCTTTGTCCAGGCAATCCTCCCCCGCAGGGGGAGGGGGACCATCCGAAGGATGGTGGAGGGGGCTGCCGTCAACGAGCCTCGGGATAGGGCGCGGCCTCCCGTGCAACCCGCTCGATCAGCGCCTTCGTGGCGTCCAGGTCGTCGAGCACCAGATCGTTCGGCAGCCGCAGAATCCGGATCGCCCGTGACCTGATCCAGGCATCCCGGTCCGCATCGCGACAGGCGCGGTCAGCATCCGCATGCCAGCCTCCGTCGACCTCGATGGCCAGGCGGTGCGACACGCAGAAGAAGTCCACTACATACGGCCCCAGCGGGTGCTGTCGGCGAAACTTCAATCCGCCCAGCTGGCGACCGCGCAGCGCGGACCACAGGACCACCTCGGCCTTGGTCATGGTCTTTCGAAGCCGGCGGGCGAGTTTGAGCGTGCGGGGGTGAGCATCCATGGCTATGCCACCATAAGATGTTCTTGGTTTGCTCGAAAACCTGATGGCTTCAGCCCCCTCCACCGCGCTTCGCGCGGTCCCCCTCCCCCTGCGGGGGAGGATTGCGGACCCTAATCCCGCCGCTCGTCTCCGTGCGGGCCGATCACCATCTGGCCGACCCAGTTGACCAGGCCGGTCACGATCGCGCCGAACAGCGCCGGCCAGAACCCGCCGACCGAGAAGCCTTCGATGAAGTAGGCGGTCAGGCTGAACATCGCCGCGTTCACGATCAGCAGGAACAGGCCCAGCGTGAGGAAGGTGATCGGGATGGTCAGGATGGTCACGATCGGCCGGATCACGGCGTTGACCACGCCCATGATCAGGGCCGCGATCAGGATGGTCATGTTGTCGCGGATTTCGACGCCCGGCACGAAGGTGGCCGCGAGCCAGAGGCCGAGCATGCCGACGAGAGTGCGCAGGATCAGGCGGACGAACAGCATGGGGATTTCCCTCCGACGTTTGAACTCACGCTAGCACAACGGAAAAGGGGCGCGCACGTTGCCCGTGCGCGCCCCTTCCTACGCCCCCACTGAGAGGTCGATCTATTCCGCCGGCAGCAGGTTCTCGTTGCGGCGGGCCATCAGGCGGTCGAACTCGCTCCAGACGCCGTCCTCGCCGTGCCACTGACCCTTGGTCGCGGCCTTGGAGTATTCGGTCGCCCGCGCCTCGAAGAAGTTGGCGTGCTCGACGCCGCTGAGCAGCGACTGCAGCCACGGCAGCGGGTTTTCCTTCACGCCGTAGACTTCCGGCAGCTGCAGCTGGCGCAGGCGCCAGTCGGCGATGAAGCGGATGTAGTTCTTGATGTCCTGCGGGACCATGCCCTGGACCGGGCCCATCTCGAAGGCCAGATCGATGAACTTGTCTTCCATCTCGACCACGGTCCGGCAGCAGTCGACGATGTCGTCGGCCACGGCCTTGGTGACCGCCCCGGTCTCCTTGTTGAAGGCGTGGTACAGCTTGATGATGCCTTCGCAGTGCAGGCTCTCGTCCCGCACCGACCACGACACGATCTGGCCCATGCCCTTCATCTTGTTGAAGCGCGGGAAGTTCATCAGCATCGCGAACGAGGCGAACAGCTGCAGCCCCTCGGCGAAGCCGCCGAACATGGCCAGGGTGCGGGCGATGTCGGCGTTCGTGTCGACGCCGAACTTCTGCATGAAGTCGTGCTTGTCGCGCATCGCCTCGTACTCGAGGAAGGCGGCGAACTCGCTCTCGGGCATGCCGATCGTCTCGAGCAGCAGCGCGTAGGCGGCGATGTGGATCGTTTCCATGTTGGCGAAGGACGCCAGCATCATCTTCACTTCGGTCGGTTTGAACACCCGACCGTACTTTTCCATGTAGTTGTCCTGCACCTCGATGTCCGCCTGGGTGAAGAAGCGGAAGATCTGGGTCAGCAGGTTGCGCTCGGCGTCATTCAGGTTGACGGCCCAGTCCTTCATGTCCTCGCCCAGCGGCACCTCTTCGGGCATCCAGTGGACCTGCTGCTGCTTCTTCCACATGTCGAAGGCCCACGGGTACCGGAACGGCTTGTAGGCGGCGGACGGGGTGAGCAGGCCGGGCGTGGTGATGAGCTTGGGCGAAGCCATGACGGTGGCGAACTCCGGACGGGTGCGGGCGTGAATCGAGGCAGTGCGCTAACCTGACCACGATACCAGAGCGGCGCGGCGCATCTAGTGGGCTGCGTCATCTTAGCCACAAGATGTTGTGCGGGGTGTGGATAAAAAATGGTGAACGCACCGTTGACCGTCTACGGCGCCCTCGGATCGGGCAGCGTGCCCGTCGAGGCGGCCATGAACTTGATTGGTCTCGACTTCGAGGTCGTCGAGGGCGCGACCTGGGAGCACGACGAAGCGGTGCTGGAGCGGGTGCGAACGGTGAACCCGCTGGTGCAGATTCCGGCCGTGGTGCTGCCCGGCGGCGAGATCCTGACCGAAAGCGGCGCGATCCTGGTCTGGCTGGCGGACAACCATCCGGCCGCCGGGCTGGCTCCGCCGGTCGGCCACCCGCTGCGCGGCCAGTTCCTGCGCTGGATGACCTTCATCCCGGCCTCGATCTATTCGCTGTTTTGGGTCCGCGACGTGCCCGCCCGCCTCGCCGGGCCCGACGCGGAGGCCCAGGCCCGGGTGAAGCTCGCCACCGCCGAACGCATCGCCGACTGCTGGCGGGTGATGGACAGCCAGATCGCGCCGGCCGGCGAGTATCTCCTCGGCGACCAGATTTCGGTGCTCGATCTCTACGTCACCGTGGTCAGTCGCTGGGGTCCCGGCCGCAACCGCTTCTACCGCGAGGCGCCGAAGATGAGCCCGATCGTCCGGCGCGTCGACGCCAACCCGCGCCTGAAGGCCTTCTGGGAGGCCCGCTTCCCGTTCGCGCCCGGTTGGGAGCGGTAGAGCCTACTCCCGTCCGGGGATGGACAGGCGCACGGTCAGACCGGTGCCCTCGTCGTGGAAGCTCAGCCGCCCGCCGACCTGCGTGGCCAGCGAATGGACCAGCCGCATTCCCAGGGAGCGGGCGGCGCGGGGGTCGAAGCCCTCGGGCAGGCCGACGCCGTCGTCGGCGACCTCGACGGTCAGGCCGCCGTCCAGCCCATGGCGGCAGTCGAGGCGGATCAACGCCCGCACGCCGGTGGGGTGGGCGTACTTGATGCTGTTGGTGACCAGTTCGCCGACGATCAGCCCGATCGGCAGGGCCAGGGTGGAATCGGCGGTGCAGACGCCGGCGGCGGCCAAGGTGACCTTCACCCGCTCGGGCGGCGCCAGCAGGGTGGCGGTGTTCTCGGCGATCTCCAGCAGGAACAGCGGCAGGTCGAGCGCCTCGTCCTGGTGCGGGCGCGCCAGCAGCCGATGCAGCCGCCCGACCAGATGCACCCGGCCGGCCGCCTCGTTGAGCAGTTCGGCGGCCTCGCCCGCGGCCAGCGCCCGGCCGGCCTGGATCTCCGCGGCCTGCATCTGGAGCAGGCCCGCGACCAGGCTGAGGCTGTTTGCGATACGGTGGTTGGCTTCCTGCAGTCGAATGTCGGCGACGCTGCCCCCGGCGGCGAACGCATTCGGGCTGCCGAACGTGCCTAGTACTAGGTTGGTTGGCATCCGATTTCCTTTCTCCCGCATAAGACAACTTTTCAATTGAGAAATCAATCGGAATTGTTATTCAATTACACAATACAGTTGTGTAAGAAGTGTACTATGTGTCTGTTTAGTTCCTTCATAATTCTTAGCGGGCGGCGTCGTCTGGGGTAGCGGCGTTTCATGAGTAAGGAACTCAAAGGCCGCTTCTTGCGTTGAATTCGCTGGCGCGGAGAAATCGCGGCGCCGGCCTTCATGGCTTCCGAGGAGGGGGAGCTCGACGCATGAACGATCTCAATCGCGGCGAACGCCTGCAAATCATGCTCACCGATGAAGAGCTCGCGGCGCTGGATGACTGGCGCTTCGCCCGGCGAATGCCCAGCCGGGCCGCCGCGGTCCGGGAGCTGCTCAAGCGCGGCCTGGCGGCCGAGGGCTTCGCCGAGAGCGAAGCCGGCATGAAATCCAAGGACTACGGTGTCACCGGCGGCGGCGGGAAGCGCGCCCAGGACTGAACGCGGACCGGTAGCGGTCACGCGTTCCGCCCGCTAGGGTGGCGTCGGGGTCGATGCCCCGGAGCGCGGACATGCCAGTCACCACCGACTATCCCGGCGTCTATGTGCGGGAAATTCCCGGCGGACCAGGCTCCCCGGTCGATGTGCCGACGTCCGTCGCCGCCTTCGTGGGGCGGACGCAGGACGGTCCGGTATGCGAACCGACGACCGTCTTCAACCTGGCCCAGTACCAGGGGATCTTCGGCGCCGCGCCCTCGGCGGACGGTCTCGCCTGGCAGGTGCAGGCCTTCTTCGCCAACGGCGGCGGCCAGGCGGTGATCGTGCGGCTGGTCGAGCCGGGCGATGACCCGGCCGCGCCTCTGTCGGTGACGACCTATCTGGGCGATCGCAACAGCCGGACCGGCCTCTACGCCCTGGACCACGTCCAGGCCTTCAACATCCTCTGCATCCCGCCGGACCTAGCCGACGGCGACCTGCCGGTCGCCGTGCGACAGGCCGCGGCGGATTACTGCGTGGCGCGTCAGGCGATGCTGATCGTGGATCCGCTCCAGGCCTGGCAACAGGCGTTCGAGCAGGGCCGCCTCGCCGACATCACGCCGGACGCCCTGGACCTCTCGGGCCCGGACCAGCGCCGCAACGCCGCCGTCTACTTTCCGCGCCTGGTCGCGCCGGACCCCGACAATCTCGACGACCCGACGGCGACCCGCGTCCTGCCCGTGTGCGGCGCGTTGGCCGGCATCTGGGCGACGACCGACGTTCGGTCGGGTGTCTGGAAGGCCCCGGCCGGCGTCGATGCCGCGATCGCCGACATCGTCGGCCTCGCCGCGCCGCTCTCCGACAGCGACAACGGCCTGTTGAACCCGCAAGGGATCAACGCCCTGCGGATCTTCCCGACCTATGGGCCCGTCGTCTGGGGCGCGCGGACGCTGGCCGGCGCCGATCCGCTGGCGGACGACTACAAGTACATCCCGGTCCGCCGCCTCGCTCTCTACATCGAGGCTTGGCTCGCCGCGAACCTGCGGTGGGCGGTCTTCCAGCCGAACGACGGACGGCTCTGGGCCGCGATCCGCGCCCAGATCAGCGCTTTCCTGAACGATCTCTGGCGCCAGGGCGCCTTGTTCGGGGCCTCGCTGCCGCAGGCCTGCTTCGTCATCTGCGACGCCAGCACGACGACGCCGGAGGACATCGAGGCCGGCATCGTCAACATCCTCGTCGGCTTCGCCCCGGTGAAGCCGGCGGAATTCGTGGTGCTCACCATCCAGCAGGCGGCGGGACAGTCGGACTGAGGGTTCGCCGTCCCGGACCGGCTTATACCGGCGAAGGCCGGGAAACCTTCCCGCGATGGCCGTTGAACGAATAGCGGCGCGCGATCCGCATCGCGCGCGACAGGTCGCCCACCAGGAAATTGTCGTCGCGCAGCCGAGCCACCTCTTCGAAGGCGAGCTGGAACGCCGGCTTGCCCATCACGGCGGACACAAGGGGATCGGGCGGCTCTAAGTTGGTCTGGCGGCGCGGGAAGTCCTTCAGCGGGCCGATCGCCGGCCAGCCGGCCAGCCCCTCGAAGATCGCGTCGGCCACCTCGACCGGCTGCCCGGTCTCGATCGCCACGGCCAGCGCGATCAACGGATAGTCCGGCGGCCGGCCGTCGTCGCCCAGCGGCGAGCCGCCGTCCTCGCTGATCCGCACGCGGACCAGCCGGTACATGTTCACCAACCGCTTCACCGACCGTGGCGTCGAGGCCGCCACCGCCGCGATGGCCGGCGAGGCGAGGAATTCGATCTCTCTCGGGTCGAGCTGGATCGTCGCCATCGCGACCTCCGCCGACGGCTCGTCGGCGGCCTGATCGTCCCCGGCGAGATCGCTGTCCGAAGTGATCCTCGTCGAGTCCGTCGTTATCTCGGTCCGGGACGCGTCGGTCGCCTCGGACGACGGGTCGTTCTCCCGGACCGCCCGCGCCGCCGCCGGCGATGTCGCGGCGCGCATCGGCTCGGTCAGCGCCCGCACATACCGCCCATAGCTGCCGCCGTCGTCGCCGCCGCTGTCGAGCGGGCTGAGCCAGAAGGCGACCTGGAAGATCTTCTCCAGATACCGCACGGCCTCCTTCCGGCGGTCGTCCGGATCGGTCACGCCCAGGCTCTTGCCCAGCGCCTTCTCGATCCACGCCACGTCGACCCCGACCACGACCACGAACAGATCGAAGGCCAGCAACAGGTGGATCGCCTGGAGCACCGAATAGACCTGCTC
>JBIICO010000181.1:0-7298 GCA_044238855.1 Caulobacter sp. | reverse complement strand
CTCGAAGCCGGCGCCCACTTCGGCCACCAGACGCACCGCTGGAACCCGAAGATGGACCGCTACATCTTCGGCTCGCGCTCGAACATCCACATCATCGACCTGTCGCAGTCGATTCCGCTCCTGCACCAGGCCCTGGTGAAGGTTCGTGAAGTCGCCGCCGCCGGCGGTCGCGTGCTGTTCGTCGGCACCAAGCGCCAGGCCAGCGACCCGATCGCCACGGCCGCCAAGCGCTGCGCCCAGTACTACGTGAACCACCGCTGGCTCGGCGGCACCCTGACCAACTGGCGCACCATCTCGGGCTCGATCGCCCGCCTGCGCGAGCTGGAAGGCATTCTGGACGGCGGCGACACCGGAGGCCGTTCCAAGAAGGAACTGCTGACCCTGAACCGCGAACGCGACAAGCTCGAGCTGTCGCTGGGCGGCATCAAGAACATGGGCGGCATCCCCGACATCATGTTCGTGATCGACACCAACAAGGAAGCGATCGCGATCCAGGAAGCCCGCAAGCTGAACATCCCGGTCATCGCGATCCTGGACACCAACTGCGATCCGGACGGCATCACCTACCCGATTCCGGGTAACGACGACGCCGCCCGCGCCATCCAGCTGTACGTCGACCTGGTCGCCGACTCGGTCCTGGACGGCATGGCCGCCGGCACTGTCGCCTCGGGCGTGGATATCGGGGCCAGCGTGGCCCCGGTCGAGCCCGCGCTGGCCAAGGAATTCGCTCCGGAAGCCCCCGCGGCCGCCGAGTCGGAAGCTCCGGCCGCCGTGGAAGCGCCCGCGGCGCCTCCGGCCGAGGCTGTCGAAGCCACGGAAGCCGCTCTGGAAGCGGTTCCCGAGGAACCCGCCGCCAGCTGATGCTTCGCCCGCTGCGAGGCGGGCGTCAGTTTCAAGAAAACTTCGCAGCCGGGCGGTAACGCCCGGCCGCACCCTTATCCGATACGTCCCAACTCAGGAGGACACGATATGGCGGAGATCACCGCTGCGCTGGTCAAGGACCTGCGCGAGAAGACCGGCGCCGGCATGATGGACTGCAAGAAGGCGCTGACCGAGAACGCCGGCGACTTCGAAGCGGCCACCGACTGGCTGCGCACGAAGGGTCTGAGCCAGGCCGGCAAGAAGGCCGACCGCGTCGCCGCCGAAGGCGTCGTGGCCGTGGCCATCCGCCGCGACGGCAAGGGCGCCACCGGCTCGGCCATCGAGCTGAACGCCGAAACCGACTTCGTCGGCCGCAACGAGACCTTCCAGGGCGTCGCCCGCAAGGTCGCGGTCGTCGCGCTCGAGAACGGCAACGATGTCGAAGCGGTTCGCGCCGCCAAGACCGCCGACGGCGAAGAAGTCCAGGCCCTGGTCACCAACCTGATCGCCACCATCGGCGAGAACATGACCGTGCGTCGCACGGCCAAGCTCTCGGTCACCGAAGGCTCGGTCTCGGCCTACGTCCACAACTCGGTCGCCCCGGAAGTCGGCAAGCTCGGCGTCCTGGTCGCGCTGGAAAGCGCCGCCGCGGACACGGACGCGCTGCAGGAACTCGGCCGCAAGATCGCGATGCACGTCGCGGCGACCAACCCGCTCTCGCTGTCGGCCGACGATCTCGATCCGGCCGCCATCGAGCGCGAGCGCGCCGTTCTCGTCGAGAAGGCCAAGGAGCAGGGCCGTCCGGAAAACATGATCGACAAGATCGTGGACGGCCAGATCTCGAAGTTCCAGCGTGAAGTCGTGCTGCTCGAGCAGCCCTTCGTCATGAACCCGGACCAGACGATCAAGGCTCTGCTGGCCGACAGCGGCAAGGAGCTCGGCGCCGAGATCAAGATGACCGGCTTCGTGCGTCTCGCCCTGGGCGAAGGCGTCGAGAAGAAGGAAAGCGACTTCGCCGCCGAAGTCGCTTCGATGACCGGCGGGAACTAAGTTCCTCGTCTGACCGTCTTGAGGGCGCGTCCGGTTCACGCCGGGCGCGCCCTTGGTCTATGGTATCCCCCGCCTTCCGACTCGTGAGCCTTCTCCGCCGATGACCGCCATGCGCTACAAGCGAATTCTCCTGAAGGTGTCCGGCGAGGTCCTGATGGGCGACACGCCCTTCGGAATCGACATGGAGACCGTCAGCCGGGTCGCCCAGGATGTGAAGCAGATCGCCGAGGCCGGCGTCGAGCTCTGCCTGGTGATCGGCGGCGGCAACATCTTCCGCGGCCTGGCGGGCGCCGCCAAGGGCATGGACCGCGCCAACGCCGACTACATGGGCATGCTGGCCACGGTCATGAACGCCCTGGCCATGCAGGACGCGCTGGAGCACATCGGCGTCTCCACCCGGGTGCAATCCGCCATTCCGATGCCGACCGTCTGCGAGCCGCTGATCCGCCGCCGCGCCGAGCGCCATCTCGAGAAGGGCCGCGTGGTGATCTTCGCCGCCGGCACCGGAAACCCGTTCTTTACCACCGACAGCGGCGCGGCCCTGCGCGCGGCGGAGATGAAGTGCGACGCCCTGTTCAAGGGCACCAGCGTTGATGGCGTCTACACGGCCGACCCGAAGAAGGACGCCTCGGCCACCCGCTACGACAGCCTGACCTACCACGATGTCCTGTCGCAGGACCTGAAGGTCATGGACGCGTCGGCGATCAGCCTGATGCGTGAAAACCGCATTCCGATCGTGGTGTTCTCGATCCGCGAACCCGGCAACATGATGAAGGTGCTCAAGGGCGACGGCGTCCACACCGTCATCACCGAAGCTGCATAAGATCAAAAGGGAGCCTGCGCATGGCCTCGACCGAAAAGCCGGTGCTGTCCAACTACAAGAACCGCATGGACAAGTCAGTCGACGCGCTCAAGGACGAGTTCAGTTCGCTCCGCACGGGCCGCGCCTCCGCCAGCCTCCTCGACCAGGTGATGGTCGAGGCCTACGGATCGACCACGCCGCTGAACCAGGTCGGTTCGGTCAGCGTGCCGGAGCCGCGCTCGATCAGCGTCAGCGTCTGGGATCGCGGCCTGGTGGTCTCGGTGGAAAAGGCCATCCGCAACGCGGGCCTGGGCCTGAACCCCGTCGTCGAGGGCCAGAACCTGCGCGTGCCGATCCCGCCGCTGACCGAGGAACGCCGCAAGGACCTGGTGAAGATCGCCCGCGGCTACGCCGAGCACCAGAAGATCGCCGTGCGCAACGTGCGCCGCGACGCCAACGACGACCTGAAGAAGGCCGAGAAGGACTCGGTCATCACCCAGGACGAGCAGAAGCGCATGGAAGGCGAGATCCAGAAGTTCACGGACGAGGCGATCAAGCGCATCGACGAGACCTTGAAAACCAAGGAACAAGAGATCATGCAGGTTTGAGCCGGACGCCGGGCGGGGCCGTGGCGGCCGGAACAGGGGAATGGCGATGACGCCTACGCACGGGCCGCTGCACGTCGCCATCATCATGGATGGCAACGGACGCTGGGCCAAAAAGCGCGGCCTGCCCCGCACCTTCGGGCATCGCGAGGGCGTGAAGGCGCTCAAGCGCGTGGTCGAGGGCGCGCCTGATCTCGGCGTCGAGATCCTGACCGTGTTCGGCTTCTCGACGGAGAACTGGCGCCGCCCGGTGGCCGAGGTCTCCGAGCTGATGAATCTGCTCAAGACCTACGTCGAGAGCGACCTGGACCGGCTGGCCCGCGAGGGCGTGCGGGTCCGCATCCTGGGCCGCCGCACCGGCCTGCGCCCCGACATCCTGGAAATCATCGAGCGGGCCGAGCGCCGTACGGCGCAAAACACCCGCTTCCTCCTGCAGGTCGCCTTCAACTACGGCGGCCAGGCCGATCTGGTCGACGCCGCCCGCAAGTTCGCCGAGGCCGTGGAGCAGGGCAGGGCCCGGGCTTCCGACATGAACGAGCAGGTCTTCGAGCAGTACCTGTCCACCACCGGCGCGCCGTCGCCGGACCTGATCGTCCGGACCAGCGGCGAGCGCCGCCTGTCGAATTTCCTGCTGTGGGAATGCGCCTACGCCGAGCTGGTGTTCCAGGACGTCTACTGGCCCGACTACGGGCCCGAACACCTCAAGGCCGCCATCGCCGAATACGCGGCGCGTGAACGGCGCTACGGCGGAGCGGCGGATGACGTCCTCGCCGCCGGCTAGACGCTTCGACTGGGCCAATCTGGCGATCCGCGTGGCGTCCGCGACCGTGCTGGTCCCGGCCGTGCTCGGCGCCATCTGGTACGGCGGCGGCCCCTTTCTGCTGATGATGGCCATCGCCGTCGGCCTGCTGGCCGTCGAGTGGGGCAAGATGAGCGCCCACGAGCATCCGGCCGAGGTCGCGGTGACGATCACCGTGGCGGTGCTGGCCGGCGTGTTCGCCGCCCAGGTCGGCTGGTACCTGACCGCCTGGGCGTTGATGATCGGCGGCGCCGCGCTGGCGGCCTTCATCACCCGTCACAAGGCCGATCGCGCCGCCGACGCGGCCTATGGCGTCGTCTACATCGCCCCCGCCTGCATCGCCCTGGTCTGGCTCCGCAATCCGGCCGGCGAGGAATTCAGCTGGGCGATGACCAACGGCGTCGCCTGGATGCTGCTGCTGTTCGTGATCACCTGGGCCGCGGACATCTTCGCCTTCCTGGTCGGCAGCGCGCTGAAAGGCCCCAAGCTTTGGCCCCGGATCTCGCCGAACAAGACCTGGTCCGGCTTCGTCGGGGGGCTGATCGGAGCCATGGGCTCGGCGGTCGCCTTCGCGGTGCTGACCGGCATGGACCTGGCCTGGTACGCGGCGGCGCTGGTCGGCTTCCTGGGCGGGCTGGCCACAATGGCCGGCGATCTGTGGGAGTCGATGCTGAAGCGCCGTTTCGGCGTGAAGGACTCGGGCGACCTGATCCCCGGCCACGGCGGCCTGCTGGACCGCGTCGACGGCCTGCTGTTCGCCACCATCGTCGTCGCCGGGGCGCGGCTCATCGATCATTGGGGTTGGGTGCATTGAGCGCGCGTACGGTCACGGTCCTGGGTTCGACGGGCTCCATAGGCGTCTCGACGCTCGATCTCTTCGAGAAGTCCGGCGCCGAGGTGGAGATCCTCGCCCTGACGGCCGGCCGCAACGTCGCCAGGCTGGCCGAGCAGGCGCTGTTCTGGCGGCCCAAGTTCGCGGTGATCCAGGACGAGACCCTGCTGCCGGGCCTCCGCGACCGCCTGGCCGGCTCGGGCGTCCACGCGGTGGCCGGTGATTCGGCGGTCGAGGACGCCGCCGGCATGGGCGCGGAATGGGTGATGTCGGCGATCGTCGGCGCGGCGGGCCTCGCTCCCACGCTGGCCGCCGCCCGCAAGGGCTCGATCATCGCCCTGGCCAACAAGGAGAGCCTGGTCTGCGGCGGGCCCCAGTTGCTGGACATCGCCCGCGCCGCCGGGGGAGGGGTGATCCCGGTCGATTCCGAGCATTCGGCCATCTTCCAGGTGCTGCAGCCCGACTGCCTGGACCGGGTCGCCCGGCTGATCCTGACAGCCTCCGGCGGCCCGTTCCGCACCTGGACCAAGGAACAGATGAAACACGCGACACCGGAACAGGCGGTGGCGCATCCGAACTGGAGCATGGGCGCCAAGATTTCGGTCGATTCCGCGTCGATGATGAACAAGGGGCTGGAGATGGTGGAGGCGTCCTACCTCTTCGCCACTCCGGTTGACCGCATCGACGTCGTCGTCCACCCGCAATCGGTTATCCACAGCATGGTCGAATACTCGGACGGCTCGACCCTGGCGCAGATGGGGCCGCCGGACATGAAGGCGCCGATCGCCTGCGCCTGGGCCTGGCCCGACCGCCTGCCGTGGCCGGCGGAGCCGCTGGACCTACCGAAGATCGGCGCCCTGACCTTCGAGGCGCCCGACCTCGACCGCTTCCCGGCCATCGACATCGCCCGGTCCGCGTTGCGAGCGGGCGGCACGGCGCCGGCCGCGATGAACGCCGCCAACGAGGTCGCCGTCGCGGCGTTCCTTGACCGCAGGATCGGCTTTCTCGATATTGCCCCGCTGGTGTCGGACACCCTGTCGCGTATGAACGGGACGGGCGACCTGAACGCCGGTGCGGGGGGCGATGCTCTGGAGACGGCGATGATGGTCGATGCAAGCGCTCGCCGTGTGGCGGTCGAGGCGCTCGGCCGTCGTTCGGCGCTTCAGTGATCGCGAGGGAGTAAGCCCGGTCCATGCCCGACCTTGTGTCCTGGATTCTGCCGTTTCTGTTCGTGCTGACGCTCGTCGTCACGATTCACGAACTCGGCCACTACTGGGCGGCGCGCGCCTTCGGGACTGTCATCGAGGCCTTCTCGATCGGCTTCGGCCCGGCGCTGTTCAAATGGCGCGACAAGCGTGGCGTGGAGTGGCGCATCGGCGCCCTGCCGCTGGGCGGCTACGTCCGCTTCGCCGGTGACGACAACGCCGCCAGCACCGTGCCGGACGAGAAGGATCTCGACGCCATGAAGGCGAAGATCCTCGAGCACAACCATCCCTCGGCGGTCGACAAGTTCTTCCATTTCAAGCCGGTATGGCAGCGCGCGATCATCACCGCCGCCGGTCCGGCGGCCAATTTCATCCTCGCGATCGTCCTGTTCAGCCTGCTGGCCGGCACGGTCGGCGAGATCCGCATCCCCGCCCGCATCGCCTCGGTCGCCCCGGGCAGCGTCGCCCAGGAAGCCGGCTTCCAGGCCGGGGACGTGCTCAAGAAGCAGAACGGCCGGATCATCCGCTCCTACGCCGACGTGCAGGGCTACGTCCTGCCGCGCGCCAACGTGCCGATCACCTTCGTGGTCGAGCGGGCGGGGCGCGAGGTCGAGCTCCAGGCCACGCCGCGTCAGGTCGAGATCGTCGCCGCCGACGGCGGCCGCCACAAGATCGGCCAGCTGGGCATCGAGAGCCGCCCGACCCGCAGCGACGTCACGGTCGTCCGCTACAACCCGATCGAGGCGGTCGGCGCCGGGGCCCAGCGGACCTGGGAAGTGTTCGACACCACGGTCTACTACCTGGGCCGCCTGATCCGCGGCCAGGTGCCGGCCGACCAGATCGGCGGCGTGATCGGCATCGCCAAGGCCTCCGACACGGTCGCCAAGGCCGGGGCCGAGGGCGCGCCGAACGCGGCCTGGAGCATCGCCGGCTCCTTCGTCGCGCTGCTGGGCCTGTCGGCGGTGCTGTCGATCAGCATCGGCTTCCTGAACCTTCTGCCGATCCCCGTTCTGGACGGCGGTCACCTTCTTTTCTACGCCTATGAAGCCGTGGCGCGACGGCCACTCGCGGCGCAGGTCCAGGCGGTCGGATATCGCCTTGGTCTTGCCTTGCTCGTGGGATTCATGCTGTTCGCGGTCTGGAA
>JBIICO010000180.1:0-7318 GCA_044238855.1 Caulobacter sp. | reverse complement strand
GGATCAGACCGGCTTGACCAGCACGATCTTCTTCTTGCCCTGGCTCAGCTTGACCACGCCGTCGACCAGGTCGGCGGTGGTGATCACGCGGTCGCCGTCCTTCTCCTGCTCGTCGTTCAGGCGCAGGCCGCCGCCCTGGGCCAGGCGGCGGGCCTCGCCGCGCGAGGCGGTAAGGCCGATGTCGGTGGCCAGCACGGCCAGCGCGACGCCTTCGGCCAGCACGGAAGCGGCGATCTCGACGGTCGGCAGGTCGGCCGACAGCGCGCCCTGTTCGAACGCCTTCTCGGCCGCCTCGCGCGCCGCCCTGGCCGCCTCGGCGCCGTGGAGCATGGTGGTCGCCTCGTCGGCCAGCACCTTCTTCGCCTCGTTGATCTCGGCGCCGGGCAGGGCCTCCAGGCGGGCGATCTCCTCCAGCGGCAGGTCGGTGTAGAGGCGCATGAAGCGGCCGACGTCGGCGTCCTCGGCGTTGCGCCAGAACTGCCAGTAGTCGTACGGCGAGCGCATGTCTGCGTTCAGCCACACCGCGCCCTGGTGGGTCTTGCCCATCTTCTGGCCGGAAGCGGTGGCCAGCAGCGGCGTGGTCAGGCCGAAGGCCGGCTTGTGGTCGACGCGCCGGATCAACTCGACCCCGTTGAGGATGTTGCCCCACTGGTCGGACCCGCCCATCTGCAGCGTCACGCCGTGGCGGCGGTTCAGCTCCAGGAAGTCCGTCGCCTGCATGAGCATGTAGTTGAACTCGATGAAGGTCAGCGGCTGCTCGCGCTCGAGCCGCAGCCTGACGGAGTCGAACGTCAGCATGCGGTTGATCGTGAAGTGGACGCCGTACTCGCGCAGGAAGTCGATGTAGCCGAGCTTGCTCAGCCACTCGTCGTTGTCGATCAGCAGTGCGTCGGTCGGGCCGTCGCCGAAGGTCAGGAACTTGCCGAAGGCCTGCTTCTGGCTGGCGATGTTGGCCTGGATTTCGTCATGGGTGCGCAGCTGGCGCGACTCGTCCTTGCCCGACGGGTCGCCGACCTTGGACGTGCCGCCGCCGACGATGACGATGGGCTTGTGGCCGGCCTGCTGCAGCCGGCGCAGCATCATGATGGTGATCAGGTTGCCGACGTGCAGGCTGGGCGCGGTGGCGTCGTAACCGATGTAGCCGGTGACGACCCCCGTGGACGCGGCCTCGTCGAGCTCCTCCGGATGCGTGATCTGGTGGATGTAGCCGCGCTCCTGCATCACCTGCAGGAACTTCGACTTGAACTTGGGCTCGGCGGTCATCGGGGCGGTATCTCCTTGCGCGGCAGGCTCTACCACGGGCGGGGAGGGGTTCAAGGTCGTGAGCACGATAGGTCTCCTTCAAGGGGGACCGGCGAGCCTGTGCTTGGGGGAGTCTGGACACATGCCGCCGGGGTTGGGCGGCATGCGATCGCAACGCCGCTCGTCAGGACGAGCGGGCGTAATAGAGGTCGGCGAGGGCGGCCTTGGCGATCATGGGACGTTCGTACCGCCGCCCATTGACCCACGTCAACCGCCGGGTATCGAAGGGGCATGACGCTGGCCCTCACGCCACACCCTGACACGCCCTGCGACGCCATCGCGCGGATCGAGGTCAACCTCGCCCGGTCGCGCCCGGCGGGGCTCGCGCTGCGCTATGTCGTAACCGGCGACATCGCGGCCCTGCGCCTGCCGCCGCTCCTGGAGCGCGCCCGCGCCGACGACCTGTGGCGGGAGACCTGCCTGGAGGCCTTCCTCCGCAAGGCGGAGGGCCCCGGCTACTACGAGTTCAACCTGTCTCCCTCGAACCGCTGGGCGGCGTACGGCTTCGACGGCTATCGCGAGGGCATGGCCGCGCCCGCGGGCGTGGCGCTGACCCACCTGACCCAGCGCACCGACGGCCGGCTCTACGAGATGGTCGCGACGCTCGACCTGGCCGGCCTGCCGGGGCTGCCGGACGGGGCCTGGCGCCTCGGCCTCTCGGCCGTGATCGAGGAGGCCTCGGGCCGCAAGTCCTACTGGGCGCTGGCCCATGCGCCGGGTAAGCCGGACTTCCACCATCCCGACGCCTTCGCGTTCGACCTGGAGCAGCCATGAAGTTCGGCATCGACCGCCTGATCTCCGACCCGGCCCTGCGCGCGCCGCTCAAGGGCCGGCGCGTGGCGCTGCTTGCGCATCCGGCCTCGGTCACGGCGGACCTGACCCATTCGCTCGACGCCCTGGCGGCCTGCGGCGATCTCAAGGTCACGGCGGCGTTCGGCCCCCAGCACGGCATGCGCGGCGACCTGCAGGACAACATGATGGAGTCGCCGGACTTCACCGACAGCGTGCACGGCATCCCGGTCTTCAGTCTCTACGGGGAGGTCCGCCGCCCGACCGGCCAGTCGATGGGGACGTTCGACGTGCTGCTGGTCGACCTGCAGGACCTCGGCTGCCGCATCTACACCTTCATCACCACGCTGCTCTACGTGCTGGAGGCCGCCGCCGAGCACGGCAAGGAGGTCTGGGTTCTGGACCGTCCCAACCCCGCCGGCCGGCCGATCGAGGGCCTGACCCTGCGCCCGGGCTGGGAGAGCTTCGTCGGCGCGGGCCCGATGCCGATGCGCCACGGCCTGACGCTGGGCGAGCTCGGCCGCTGGTTCATCGACCGCTACAGGCTGAAGGTGCCCTACCGCGTCATCGAGATGGAGGGCTACGACCCCGCCGCCGCGCCGGGCCCTGGCTGGCCGCTGGGCGAGCGCACCTGGATCAACCCCTCGCCGAACGCGCCGAATCTGTGGATGGCCCGCGCCTACGCCGGCACGGTGATGCTGGAGGGCACGACGCTCAGCGAAGGCCGGGGCACGACCCGCCCGCTGGAGCTGTTCGGCGCGCCGGACATCGACGCCCGCAAGGTGATCGCCCGGATGCGCGAGATCGCGCCGCAATGGCTGAACGGCTGCCGCCTGCGTGACTGCTCGTTCCAGCCGACTTTCCACAAGCACGCCGGGGTGCTGAACAGCGGCGTCCAGATCCACGTCGAGGATCCGAGCTACGACCACGACGCGTTCCAGCCCTGGCGGGTGCAGGCGCTGGCCTTCAAGGCGATCCGGTCGCTTTACCCGGGCTACGACCTGTGGCGCGATTTCCCGTACGAGTACGTGTTCGACAAGCTGGCCATCGACGTGATCAACGGGGGGCCGGCCCTGCGCGAATGGGTCGACGACCCCGAAGCGACCCCGGCCGACCTGGACGCCCTCGCCACGCCCGACGAGCAGGCGTGGGCGGAAGAGCGGAAGCCGTATCTGCTGTATTGAACCAATCTCCCTCCCCCCAAGGGGGAGGGAGGAGAGCGCGCTACTCGAACCGCTTTGCCTTCTCGACCCGGTCCTGCTTGGCGCCGAGGACCAGCGAAGGCCCCCACATCATCCCGTAGCCGAGCGCCAGGCCGAAGATGCCCATGATCACCAGCCGCGTCGGCCACAGCGCGAACCGCGTCGTGGCCTTCGTCAGCCGGCGCGCCAGCAGGACGAGCGGGGCGGCGACCAGCGAGCAGAGCCCGAGGACGAACAGCGCCAGCCCGACCAGCTGGACCACGCCCATGCTACTTGCCCGCCTTGGCGCGGGCGATGCCGTCCAGGACCATCTGGCGGGCTTCATCGGCGTCGCCCCAGCGGACGATCTTCACCCACTTGCCGGGCTCCAGGTCCTTGTAGTGGGCGAAGAAGTGCTCGATCTGGTCCAGGGTGATCTGCGGCAGGTCGGTGTAGTTCTTGACGGTGTCGTAGCGCTTGGTGAGCTTGCTGGACGGCACCGCGATCAGCTTCTCGTCGCCGCCGGCCTCGTCTTCCATGATCATCACGCCGACGATGCGGCAGCTCATGATCGCGCCCGGCGCGATGGCGCGGGTCGAGGCGATCAGCACGTCGCAGGGATCGCCGTCGTCCGACAGGGTGTGCGGGATGAAGCCGTAGTTCCCCGGGTAGCGCATCGAGGTGTAGAGGAACCGGTCGACCATCAGGGCCCCGGATTCCTTGTGCATTTCGTACTTGATGGGTTCGCCGCCGATCGGCACCTCGATCACGACATTGACGTCGTGCGGCGCGTTCGCGCCCACGGGTACGGCTTCCAGACGCATGGTTCTAACTTCCTAGGTGTGTAATCACGGGGCCTGGATCAGGCCGGTTCCGCTTCGAGACGCTTGTCGAGGTAGTTGCCGACGTGACCTTCCACGGCCGGCAGCTGGTCGGTCCAGAAGTGGTTGGCGCCGTCGACCAGTTCGTAGTCGATGACGATGCCCTTCTGGGTGCGCAGCTTGGAGACCACCCGTTCGACTTCGACCGGCGGCACGATCGTGTCGGCGGCGCCGTGCAGGATCAGGCCCGACGCCGGGCAGGGGGCCAGGAAGCTGAAGTCGTACATGTTGGTCGGCGGGGAGACCGAGATGAAGCCGTCGGTCTCCGGGCGGCGCATCAGCAGCTGCATGCCGATGTAGGCGCCGAAGCTGTAACCGGCGACCCAGAACTGGCTCGCCTGCGGGTTGGTCGCCTGCAGCCAGTCGAGCGCGGTGGCCGCGTCGGCCAACTCGCCTATGCCCGAATCGAACTCGCCCTGGCTGCGGCCCACGCCGCGGAAGTTGAAGCGCAGCACCGAGAAGCCGCGCTTCATGAACAGGTGATAGAGCTGGACCGCGACCGGGTGGTTCATATGGCCGCCGGCGCGCGGATGGGGATGCAGGATCAGGGCGATCGGCGCGTTCTCACGCTTGCCGGGGGAGTAGCGACCTTCGATCCGGCCGGCCGCGCCGGTCAGAACAACCTCGGGCATCCGGGTCTCCTATCTCGTCCGAGCGGGGTCAGAATACTTGACCATTCCGCTTGGTTTTCCTAAATCCGCCATGCGCGCCGGACCCTCGGGGCCGTCGCGCGAGGCGCGGCTTTAGCACAGGCCGCGCGCCGGATGCCAAGGAATCTCGCCATGCGTCTGTCGACCAAAGGCCGCTACGCCGTGATGGCCATGACCGACCTCGCCGGAAGGCAGGATCCGGACGGCGCCGCCAGGGCTGTTTCGCTGGCCGACATCGCCGCCCGGCAGCAGATCTCGCTGTCGTACCTCGAGCAGCTGTTCGCCCGCCTGCGCCGCAAGGGGCTGGTGAAGAGCGTGCGCGGACCGGGCGGCGGCTACCGTCTGGCGCTGCCCGCCGGGGACACCCGCATCGCCGACATCGTGCTGGCGGTGGACGAGCCCCTGCGCGCCACGCGCTGCGGCAAGCCGGCCGGCAAGGGCTGCATGATGGGCGGCGAGCGCTGCACCACACACGACCTCTGGGAAGAGATGGGCCGCCAGCTGCACAACTATCTGGCCTCGGTCTCGCTGGCCGACGTCATCGCCGGCAACCTGGGGCCCGACGCGGTCCGGGAGGCCGTCGCCGCGTGACCGTCTACCTCGACCATAACGCCACCGCCCCCGTCCGCCCCGAGGCGAAGGAAGCGGTGGTGCGCGCGCTGGAGGTCGGGGGCAATCCGTCGTCGGTGCACGCCGCCGGCCGCGCCGCGCGCAATCTGGTCGAGGCCGCCCGTGCCCAGGTCGCCGCGCTGGTCGGCGTCGTGCCCGGTTCGATCACCTTCACCAGCGGCGGCACCGAGTCCAACGCGCTCGCCATCGAGAGCGCCGTCGCCGCCGGCTACGACCGCATCCTGCTGGGCGCCACCGAGCACGGCGCGGTCGCCGAGAACGTCCGCGCCGCCGGGGTTCCGGTCGCCGTCTGGCCGGTGGACCCGAACGGCGTCGCGCGGAACTCGCCAAAGGCGGCAAGCCGCTGGTCTGCCTGATGCTGGCCAACAACGAGACGGGCGTGATCCAGCCGGTCGCGGAGGCCTCGGCGCTGGTGCGCGAGGCGGGCGGCTGGCTGCACGTCGACGCGGTCCAGGCGGCCGGCAAGATCGTCATCGATTTCACCGCCCTGGGCGCCGACACCATGGCGCTGGCCGCGCACAAGATCGGTGGCCCGTTCGGCTCCGGCGCCCTGGTCGCCGGCACGCGCGCCACCCTGGTCCGGCGTCTGCACGGCGGCGGGCAGGAGCGCGGCCGCAGGGCCGGCGCGGAGAACCTGACCGGCATCGCCGGCTTCGGCGCGGCCGCGGTCGCGGTCGCCGCCGACCTCGACGCCATGACCCGCCAGGCCGCCTGGCGCGACGCCCTGGAGGCCCGCGTGGCGGCGGCCGGCGCCGTGATCCTCGGCCAGGACGCGCCACGCCTGCCGCAGACGCTCGGCTTCGCGGCCGAAGGTTTCGACGCCCAGATGCAGATCATGGGCATGGACCTGGCCGGAGTCGCGATCAGCGCCGGCCCGGCCTGCTCGTCGGGCAAGATGAAACCCAGCGATGTCGTGGCGGCCATGGGGCGCGCCGACCTCGCTCCGTTCGCCATCCGCGTCAGCGGCGGCTGGAACACCACCGAAGACGACTGGAGCCGCGCGGGCGACGCCTGGCTCGAACTGTACGCGCGGCATCTTTCGCGCAGGAAGGAAGTGGCCTGATGGCTGCTGTGAAGGAAACCGTCGACGCGGTCGCCGAGCTCGAGAAGTACGAGCACGGCTTCGTCACCGACATCGAGCAGGAGTTCGCGCCCAAGGGCCTGAACACCGACATCGTGCGCTTCATCTCGGCCAAGAAGGGCGAGCCGGAGTGGATGCTGCAATGGCGGCTGGAGGCCTTCGAGCGCTGGCTGGCGCTGGACGAGCCCGACTGGGCCAAGGTCTCCTTCCCCAAGATCGACTACCAGGACAGCTATTATTACGCCGCGCCGAAGGGCGAGGGCGAAGGTCCGATGAGCCTGGACGACGTCGATCCGGAGTTGCTGGCCACCTACGCCAAACTGGGGATTCCCCTGCGCGAACAGGAGGTTCTGGCCGGGGTTCAAGGCGCGCCGCGCTATGCCGTGGACGCGGTGTTCGACAGCGTCAGCGTGGTCACCACCTTCAAGAAGGAGCTGGCCGCCGTCGGGGTCATCTTCTGCTCGATGAGCGAGGCGGTGCGCGAGCACCCCGAGCTGGTCAAGAAGTACCTCGGCTCGGTCGTGCCGGTCAGCGACAACTACTTCGCCTGTCTGAACAGCGCCGTCTTCAGCGACGGCAGCTTCGTCTACATCCCGCCGGGCGTCCACTGCCCGATGGAGCTCAGCACCTATTTCCGCATCAACGCCAAGGATTCCGGGCAGTTCGAGCGCACGCTGATCATCGCCGACAAGGGCGCCTACTGCTCCTACCTCGAGGGCTGCACCGCCCCGATGCGCGACGAGAACCAGCTCCATGCCGCCGTGGTCGAGCTGGTCATCCTCGAAGACGCCGAGATCCAATACT
>JBIICO010000224.1:0-5669 GCA_044238855.1 Caulobacter sp. | reverse complement strand
ATCGGCGTGGCCGAGGCCGGCCGCGAGATCGCCACGCGTCCGTTCCAGCTGGTCACCGGGCGGGTCTGGAAGGGCACCGCCTTCGGCGGCGTGCGCGGCCGCACCGAGGTGCCGGGCATCGTCGACTGGTACATGGACGGCAAGATCGAGATCGACCCGATGATCACCCACGTCATGCCGCTGGAAGACATCAACAAGGCCTTCGACCTGATGCACGCGGGCGAGAGCATTCGAAGCGTGGTGGTGTTCTAGGCGCGCCTTTCCTCCCCGGAGCGTAGCGAGGGGGAGGGGGACCGCGCAGCGCGCGGTGGAGGGGGCAGCGCCGGCGACTGACGTCGCCCCGCTTCACGCGTCCTCTTCTGAAACGCCTACGCCGTCCCCTCCGACCTCGCTCCGCGAGGCCACCTCCCCGCGAGCGGGGAGGATCAGCTGAAGCTGACCCCAACCGCCTTCGCCTCCGGGGCCACGAAGCGCAGCAGGGCTTCGCCCTCGGCGGTGATCTCGTCCTTCGCGGTCTTCGTCAGCTTGCCCAGCGCGGTGACGGTCAGCGTCGCCTTTGTCTTCGTCGCGGCCAGGGCCCAGGTCCCGCCCACGAAACCGTCCACGGTGACGACGGCGGGAACGCGCAGGTTCTTGCTGGTCAGGCGCCTGCCGACGTCGCCGAGGATGCGGCTGCGGTCGGCGTGGGCCAGCATGACCCCGTCGAAGTCGGCCAGCAGGCGCACCGGCGCGGGCGTCTCCGGATCGGCGAACAGGCCGTCCTTCACGTCGTACAGCGGCTTGCCGGCGGCGTTGCGGTAGGTCGCCAGGCCGTCCATGCCCTCCAGCAGCGCCTTCACGCCCTTGAAGCCGGTGAAGGTCTGGACGTCGGCGGGCGTGGCCGGGCCGAAGGCTGTCAGGTAGCGGCGGACGACGCCCTCGACGTCTGGCGTTTCCGACGGTTTCGCGGCCAGCCAGAGGTCCGCCAGCGCGAAGGCCGCGCCCGCCTTGCCGCCCCATTGGCTGCCGTCCGGCGTGGCGACCAGCGGCAGGTTCAGCCGCACCGCGTACCCCATGTGCCGCTCGTTGAGGTCCGGCCACTTCGCCGCCAGCGCGGCGCGCAGATCGGCGAAGGTCAGTGCGCCGTCGGCCAGCGCCGTCTTCGCCGCCGCGACCAGTTCACCGACCGGCGCGACCTTGGCCATCTCCTTCATGTCGGTGAGCATCGCGCCCTCCAGAACGGAGGCGTGCGCGGTGCGGAAGGCCAGGTAGTCGGCGGCGCTGACCAGATGCAGCGTGCCCCGGGTGAAGGTCGCCTTGACCACCGTGCGGTCGTGCAGAGCGGTCAGCAGGCCCTCGCGCCGGAAGCCGTTCAGCCGGTTCCACAGGGCGATGAACGGCGGCCGCGCGTCCTGCGCCTGGAGGCCGCCCAGGCGTTCGATCGCCGGGGCGACGCCGACGTCCTGCCGGCTCAGTAGCATCTGCCGCGCCAGCAGCGCGCGGTTCAGATCGCGATCGGCGAGGGTTTCGGGTTTGGCTGTCATGAGGCGCAGGCTACATTGTCGGCATCATGCCTTCGACCGTCGAAATCCTCTCGAGCCACCGCACCTTCAACGGGACGCTCCATTATTGCCGCCACGCCAGCAAGGCGACCGGCACCCCGATGCGCTTCACCCTGTTCCTGCCGGACGGGGAGGGCCCGTTCCCGCTGCTGCTCTGGCTTTCGGGCCTGACCTGCACCGAGGAAAACTTCACCACCAAGGGCGGGGCCTACGGCCCGGCGTCGGACCTGGGCCTGGCCATCCTGGCGCCGGACACCAGTCCGCGCGGCGACGAGGTGGCCGACGACGAGGCGTTCGACTTCGGCAAGGGCGCCGGCTTCTATGTCGACGCGACCCGGAAGCCCTGGGCGCCGCACTTCACGATGGAGACCTACATCGTCCGCGACCTGCTGGAGGCGGCGTCGGCGACGTTCCCGCTCGACTCCACGCGACGCGGGATCAGCGGCCACTCGATGGGCGGCCACGGCGCGCTGACCCTGGCCCTGCGGCATCCGAACCTGTTCAAGTCGGTCAGCGCCTTCGCGCCGATCAGTTCGCCGACCCGCTGTCCCTGGGGGCGGAAGGCGTTCGCGGGCTACCTCGGCGACGACGAGAAGACCTGGCGCGAGCATGACGCGGCCCTACTGATCGAGGCCGGTGTCGCCAAGGGCAAGTTCGACGAGATCCTGGTCGAGCAGGGTACGGCCGACCCGTGGCTGGTCGAACAGTTGAAGCCCGAACTGCTGGAAGCGGCGGCCAAGGTCTCCGGCCAGCGGCTGACGGTCCGCCGCCAGGACGGCTACGACCACGGCTACTTCTTCGTGCAGAGTTTCATCGCCGACCACCTGGCCTGGCACGCGGCCAAGCTGCGGCGCTAGATTCCGGCGCCCAGGTCCATGAACACGTCGGCCAGGGCCGGCGAGTGCTCGACGTCCCGCGCCAGGGCGTGGACCAGGCCGTCGACCTGGGCGGCGATCTCGGGAACGGCGGTGATCTCCCACCAGGCCGGGCGGGTCAGCGGGCCGACGGCGTAGAGCCAGGTCGAGACCTCGCCGCGCGCGGACAGCACCGCGCAATCCTCCGTCTCCAGCCCCAGGCCCAGCGCGTCCGGCGCGATCAGGCCCTTGCGGGCAAGGTCGGCGAACAGCGGGACTTCCAGCCCCTGCAGGTCGCTGCGCGGGCCGGTGCAGTTGATGACGCGCGCCGCCGTGACCGTCTCCGGCGCGCCGCCGCCGCGCGGATTGAGCGTCGCGGCGATCCGGCCGCCCTCGCGGCGCCAGTCGCGGATGCGGCCGGCGCGCGGTTTAAGCTGCCCCGACGCGACCAGGGCGTCGATGCCGGCGGCGATGCGCGGCGCCATGCGATGGCGGTGGACGTCCCAACGCGGCCGCTGGTGGCGCAGGAACTGGCGGCGCTGGGCCGGCGTCCAGCTGGACCAGACGCGGCCGATCACCGGGCGGACGGCGTCGACCACGCGTTGCCATGGCTGGCCCTGGTCGGCGGCGCGGCGGACCTCGGCGCGGATGGCCTTCGACAGCGCCAGCGGGCCGGCCGGCAGCATGGGGGCCAGGAAAGGCTCCCAGTGGCCGCCATAGCGATGGGCTCCGGGCAGCAGGCCTCGGCGGGAGACCGCCAGCATCGGCCCGCGATGGCCGTCCTCCGCCAGCTTCAGGGCGATGTCGACCATGGTCAGGCCCGTGCCGAGCAGCAGCACCGGCGCGTCGGGATCCAGCCCCTCCAGCGCTTCTCGCGCCCAGGGATCACGGGCGAAGTCCGGATCGTCCCGCAGCCAGTGGTCCCCGGGCAGGGGCGGGCGGGGCGGCAGGTTGCCGGTCGCCAGAACGACGGTGTCGGCCTCGACCGCCCGGCCGTCGTCCAGCATGACGCCGCGCCGGACGCCATCCAGCAGCCGCACCGCCTCGCCGCGCAGGACGGTGATCGTCCCGGCGGCGCGGGCCTCAGCCAGCCGTTCCTGAAGGTAGTCGCCGAGCAGGGCGCGCGGGGCGAAGGCGGCGGGCAGTTCGCCGCCGCTCTCGGCCAGCGCCTCGGTCATGCCGGGGCGCCCGGTCAGCCAGGCGTCGAAGCGCGGCGTCAGCCCCGTTTCCAGCCGTGACACCGGCACGTTCAGCAGGTGCGAGGGCGTGCAGGCGCCATAGGCCAGCCCGCGACCCGGCCGCGAGGAGGGGTCGATCAGGGTCACGCGCCAGTCGGCCCGTGCGGCGGCGAGTTTCAGGGCCAGCAGAGTTCCGCTGAAGCCGCCGCCAACGATGGCGACGGCGCGGCTGCCGGCCGAAGTTTCGAATGCCATCGGCCCTGAGGATTCGAAATGGATGTCAGTGGTCATCTATAGGCGGACTCGCGCCGTTGTCTCTGGGGAAACCTGGCGCATGGCGCCCCCCGTTTCTTAGGGGCGTCCGCCGCGCGTCGGCGGCGCTTGCACGGGGCCAGTCGGTAATCGGACGATCGGCGCCCCTTCCGCCGAGCCCCCGGCCGCGCCGAAAGTTGACTCCAGCAGCCCCCTCCATCATAAGCGCGCCTTCCTCACGCCGCCGGGCAGCCGTCGGCGACGGAATGCATGACGGGTTGATGCAAGGCCGCCGTTGAGATCGCACCTCCATCGTGGAGGAGCCGGCCCGCGTCGAATGAAAGTGACGACATGTCCAAGCGCCACAGCGCCAAGTACAAAATCGACCGCCGGATGGGCGAAAACATCTGGGGTCGTCCGAAGTCCCCGGTCAACTCGCGCTCCTACGGCCCCGGCCAGCACGGCCAGCGCCGCAAGTCCAAGGTCTCCGACTTCGGCCTGCAGCTGCGCGCCAAGCAGAAGCTGAAGGGCTACTACGGCAACCTGACCGAAAAGCAGTTCGCCAAGACCTACACCGAGGCCGCCCGTCGCAAGGGCAACACCTCGGAAAACCTGATCGGCCTGCTGGAAGCCCGTCTGGACGCGGTCGTGTACCGCTCCAAGTTCGTGCCGACCGTCTTCGCGGCCCGCCAGTTCGTCAACCACGGCCACGTGCTGGTGAACGGCAAGCGCGTCAACATCGCCTCCTACCGCGTGAAGGCCGGCGATGTGGTCAGCGTCCGTGAAAAGTCGCGCAACATGGCTCTGGTGCTCGAAGCCCTGAGCTCGTCGGAGCGTGACCATCCCGACTACATCACCGTGGACGCCCGCGCCATGTCGGCGACGTTCGTCCGCGCGCCGGAACTGGCCGAAGTGCCGTACCCGGTGAAGATGGAACCGAACCTCGTGGTCGAATTCTACGCGTCGTAAGACGCCGACCATTCGGACGGAAATGGGAAGGGCCCGGAGAGCGATCTCCGGGCCTTTCTTCTTTGGGCAGTTCTAGAACTTGGTCGACGGGCCGCCGTATTCCCAGTCGTAGGGCGCGCCGACGTCGCCGAGGATGAACTTCACCAGGCCATCGAAGCCGTCCTCGATCCGCACGTCGTTGCCGAGCATCACGACACAGGACTTCGTCTTCTCGACGCAGACCCAGGTGTTGCCGGTGCTGTCGTTGTGGCCGCCCTTGAAGAAGGCGACGCCCTGGGGGCCTTCGAAGCGGACCATGCCGATGCCGGCGGCCAGGTCCTTGCGGCGCCGTTCGGGCGGCAGTTCGGGCTGAAGGCTGGGGAATTGGCTGGCGGTGGTGATCGGCAGCTGCGCCTTGCTGAGCTCCGCGCGCATCCGGGGCGAGAGGCCGTCGCCGCGCGCCACGGCGGCGCTGAACCGCGCGAAGTCGGCGATCGTGGTGTCCAGCGAGCCGGCGGCGCGCACGCGGCTCCGCTCGTCGTGCGGCTCCGGCTTGCCCTCGGCGTCCCAACCGTCGGCCAGGTTGGCGGCGAAGTCGGGCCGCCAGATCATGCTGCTGGTCTTCATGCCGAAGCGGTCGAAGACCCGGCGCTGCATTTCCTTGCCCAGGTCGAGGCCGAGCCCCTGTTCCAGCACGAACTGGAGCAAGATCAGGCCGTCGCCGGAATAGGCGTACCGCGTGCCCGGATCGAAGTGAATGAGGACCTTCTCGCCCGGGTTCAGCCAGTAGAAGTTGGCGAAGCCGCTGCTGTGCGTCAGCAGCATGCGCGGCGTGATCTTGCGCCAGCGCTCGTCGTCCAGGGTGTTCCAGGGTGCGTAGGCGTCGTCGAAGCCCG
>JBIICO010000028.1:0-25118 GCA_044238855.1 Caulobacter sp. | reverse complement strand
CGCATGGGCGACATCAGCCAGCATATGCCGCGCAAGCGGCTGGGCGATCCGGCGCAGCTGGACAGCACGCTGCTCTATCTCTGCTCGCCCGCTTCGGACGCGGTGACGGGCACCTCGATCAAGGTCGACGACGGCCAGGGCGGCCGCTGAGCCAGAAGAACAGAACACAGGGAAACGGGAGAGCCAGGATGGCCATCGACTTCGAAATTCCGGCGGACGCCAAGGCTGTCCGCGAGGGCGTCCGCCAGTGGGTGCACGACGAATGCATCCCCGCCGAAAAGCGCCTCGTCGCCGGCGAGGACTACAAGACCGTCCTCGGCGAGCTTCGCGCCAAGGCCCGCGCGCAGGGCCTGTGGTGCCCGTTCATCCCGACCGAGCACGGCGGCATGGGCCTGGGCCCGCTGGCCAACGCCCTGGTGCAGATGGAACTGGGCGAGAGCTACCTGGGCGCCCTGTCGCTGAACACCCAGGGTCCCGACGACGCCACCATGATGACCCTGCTGGCGCACGGCACCGACTACCAGAAGGAAAAGTTCCTCAAGCCGCTGCTGAACGGCGAGAAGCGCATCTGCTACTCGATGACCGAGAAGGCCGCCGGCGCCGACGCCACCGGCATGCGCACCACGGCGGTCAAGGACGGCAACGAGAACTACGTCCTCAACGGCGAAAAGTGGTTCAGCTCGGCCGCCTCGGTCGCCGACATCGCCCTGGTCATGGCCCGCACCGATCCGGACGCGCCGCGCCACCAGCAGTTCTCGACCTTCATCGTCGAGCTGCCGAACCCCGGCTACCGCATCGTCCGTGACATCGAGACGATGGCGGCTGAAGGCCCGCTGTCGCACATCCTGGGCGGGGGGCACTCCGAGGTCGAGATCAAGGATCTGGTCGTGCCGGCCGAGAACCTGCTCGGCGGCGAGGGCAACGGCTTCAACATGGGCCAGCACCGCCTCGCCTACGGCCGCCTGCGCCACGGCATGCACAACGTCGCCATGGCCCAGCGCGCGCTCGACCTGGCCGTCGGTCACGTCACCCAGCGCTCGACCTTCGGCAAGCCGCTGCACGAGCGCCAGGGCGTCCAGTTCATGCTCGCCGACTGCGCGCAGGACATCTACATCGCCCGCCTGATGCTGCTGCATATCGCCTACAAGGCGGAGAAGGGCCTGGACCTGCGCCAGGAGAACGGCATCGCCAAGGTGTTCCTGGCCAACATGGTGCACCGGGTGGTCGACACCGCCATCCAGCTGCACGGCGCGCTCGGCTACTCGATGGATACCCCGCTGGCCCGCTGGTACACCCACATCCGGTCGCAACGCCTGGTCGACGGGCCGGACGAGGTCCACCGCTGGACCACGGGCCGCAACGTGATCAAGGCCTTCCAGGAGCACGGCACCACCGCCTCGGCGGTCGGCGGCGATCTGCTCTGACGGAATCGCCCGCCGCGCCCTATGTGGGAACGGCGGGCGACCGCATTCATGACGACAAGTCCGGCGCAGATCGGACCGATAGACGACCAGTACCAACGGGAGAGACAGGGTGCATTACGCGGAACTCGATCAGGCCTGGGCTGAACTGACGGCGCCGGGCCAGCCGTTCGAGATCACCACCATCGAGGTGCGTGGCGCGCCGATCAGGACCTACGCCGCCGCCCCTCCGGACGTGCGCGCCCTGTGGCTGTCGACCCTCCAGTTCGCCGACCGCGACTACCTGGTCTATGGCGACGAGCGCATAACCTACGGCGAGGCTCACCAGCGCGTGGCCGCCATCGCCAACTGGCTGCTGGACCAGGGCGTGAAGCCCGGTGACCGCATCGCCATCGCCATGCGCAATTACCCGGAATGGATGCTCGTCTACTGGGCCGGCGTTTCCATCGGCATCGCCGTGGTCGGCATGAACGCCTGGTGGACGGCGGCGGAGATGGTCTACGGCCTGAAGGATTCCGCGCCCAAGGTCGTGTTCGCCGACGCCGAGCGCCTGGCCCGTATCGCCGAACAGCCGGACATGCTGGGCGATGCGACGCTGGTCGTGGTCCGCGCCGACGCCCCGGCCGACGCCGTGCCCTTCAGCGATGTCCTCGCCCGCGGCGGCGAGCTGCCGATGGTCGAGATCGACCCGGACGACGACGCCTGCATCTTCTACACCTCGGGCACGACGGGCTTCCCGAAGGGCGCTCAGCTGACCCATCGCGGCTGCATCAGCAACCTGATGAACATGATGTTCGCCGGCCAGGTCTCCAGCCTGGCGACCCAGCGCGGCACGGGCGTGTTCCTGGATCCCGAGGCCCCGCCGCCGATTCCGGTGACGCTGGTCACCACGCCGCTCTTCCACGTCACGGCCAACAACTGCGGCGCCTACGCGACGACGGCGGCGGGCGGCAAGATGGTGCTGATGTACCGCTGGGACGCCGGCGAGGCGCTGAAACTGGTCGAGCGTGAGAAGGTCAGCAGCGTCAGCGGCGTGCCGGTTATGGCGCGCGAACTGGTCACCCACCCGGACTTCGACAAGCACGACACCTCCAGCCTGCTGACCGTCGGCGGCGGCGGCGCGCAGATCCAGCCGGATCTCGTCGACAAGATCGAGAAGACCGTCGCCACCGCCCGGCCCAACACCGGCTACGGCATGACCGAGACCTGCGGCATCATCACCTCGATCGCCGGTGACTTCTTCGTCGATAAGCCGGCCAGTTGCGGTCGCGCGATGCCGAGTTTCGAGGCCAAGGTGGTCGACGACGCCGGAAACGCCTTGCCCGCCGGCGAGACGGGCGAGCTGTGGGTGCGCGGCGCTCCGGTGATCAAGGGCTACATCAACCGTCCGGACGCCACGGCCGAGAGCATCACCGACGGCTGGCTGCACACCGGCGACGTCGCCCGCATCGACGATCAGGGTTTCATCTTCCTGGTCGATCGCAAGAAGGACATGGTCCTGCGCGGCGGCGAGAACGTCTACTGCGCCGAGGTCGAGGCGACCCTGCACCGGCACGACGCCGTCGCCGAATGCTGCGTCTTCGGCGTGCCCGACGCCCGCCTGGGCGAGGAGGTCGGCGTGGCGATCAAGCTCGCCCCCGGCCAGACCGTGAGCCCCGCCGAGCTGCGCGAGCACTGCCTGGCCCTCGCGGCCAGGCACAAGGCGCCGCGCTACATCTGGCTGCGCGACGAACCCCTGCCCCGCAACGCCAGCGGCAAGTTCCTGCGCCGCGAACTGCGCGAAGGCCTGAAGGTGGAGGAAGCGGCGGACCTCGCCTGAGATCAGCCGCCCTCGCGGCCGTTGGCTGACCATCGGCTCATCAACGCGCCGAAGAAGGCCGGACGCGCGGGCTCGACGCGCGGCGTGAGCCACAGCGTCCCGGCGACGGCCCGCTCGTAGGCGCCGTCGAAGGTCCGCTGCATCGAGACGGTGTCGAAGCTGAGCATGCTGCCGTGATCCGGCGCCGGCTCGATCGAGGCGATGCTCAGCGGCAGATTATGGCTGTCGCAGAATCCGGCCGTCATGCTGATCGCGTGGCGGTAGGAGAACCGCAGCATGGTGTCGAAGCTGCGGATCAGGACGGCCGGCAGGTTCGGCGCGGTGGTGCGCGGCGCCTGCTCCAGGACCGTGTTGACGATCACATAGATGCGGCTGCGCATCAGGCGGCGGCGCACTTTCTTCCAGCGCAGCAGAGCCTCGGGCATCACGAACAGCGGCGTGGCGACCCCGCCGTCGACGTGCATCTCCTCGTAGGCGACGCCCTCGGCCTCGGTGACGAACCGGCGCGGCGGGAACAGGCCCGGCAGGCTGGCCGAGGCGATCAGCACGTCGCGGAACAGGCGCAGCGCGGCGGGGCCGCCGACGGTGGCGATCTCACCCATGTTCCAGATCACGGTGCGCTGGCAGTCGAGGTCCGTGGTGGCGACCAGCAGGCGGCGGCCCTGGGCGTGGCGGGCGGCGACGGCCTCGACCAACTCCTCGTTGACAAAGGGCTCGACGAGCCGCTCCAGCGCATCGCCCCGGAACACGCCGCTCAGCGACGGCGCCAGCTTGCCGAGGCCCAGCAGGCGCTGGGCGTGGCCGCCGGTGTAGGCGTCCCTCAGCTTGTCGTCCCACGCCGGCCCGAGGAAGGCGAACGGCGCGATCAGCGCCCCGGTGCTGACGCCGGTGACGATGGCGAAGTCCGGCCGCTGGCCGCTCGCCGTCAGCCCGACCAGGGCCCCCGCTCCGAACGCGCCGCCCGCGGCGCCGCCGGAGATGGCCAGGATGTTGAAGTCCTCGCGCGCCATCGCTCCGCGCGGCAGGGCCAGGCGGTCGGCGGCGGCGCTGAGCGACTCCTCGGCCTCCTGGACCGTCAGGCGCACCCCCTCGAAGCCCGGAATCTCGGCATTGGCGCTGGTCGGCGCCGGCAGGCGGACAGCGCCGTTCAGAAGCGGTTTGCGGGGGCGATCGTCGGCCATGGGGTCCTGTAACGCTCGGGTCGTCGAAACGCTTCCGCGCGGCGGGGCGCGCCGTCAAGCGGCCGTCAGAGGATCAGGCAGGCTTCCTCGAAAGCAAGCCGCGGATTGCGCGGAAACAGGTTCTCGTCGGTGCCGTAGCCGATGTTGCAGACGAAGTTCACTTCCCAGCCCGTGCCGCCGAAAAACTCGGCGTTCACGCCGTCGGCCTTGAAACCGGACATGGGCCCGCAGTCGAGGCCCAGCGACCGCGCCGCCAGCATCAGGTAGGCGGCCTGCAGCGAGCCGTTGCGGAAGGCCGTCTCGCGCGCCAGCCCCGCATTGCTCTTGAACCAGTCGCCGGCCGTCGGATTGTGCGGGAACAGCTTCGGGATGTGGTCGGCGAAGTTCAGGTCGTAGGCCATCAGCACATTGACGGGCGCGGCCAGGGTCTTGGCGCGGTTGCCGGACGACATGTGTGGCGCCAGTCGCTGCTTGGCCTCGTCGCTGGTCAGGAACACGAATCGCGCCGGCTGGGCGTTCGACGCGGTCGGCGCCAGCGCCGCCATCGCGTAAATCTCGCGCAGCAGCGCCTCGGAGACCGCCTCCGGCGTCCAGCCATTGCGCGTGCGGGCGGTGCGGAAGACCTGATCGAGGCAGGCGTCGGGAAGACGTGTGGACATCAGGCGAACTCCGGTATGCAACGGCTTGGCAGACGCACGGCATATGCCATGGTGCGCGGTCCAACGACACAGGGGTTCGCAAGGGGCATGGCCTCCTCGTCAGACGACACCATCATGCTGCCGGCCCGTCCGGAGCCGATCCCGGTCTCTGTCTCTCAGACAGCCGTGATCGTCATCGACATGCAGAACGCCTACGCCTCGCCGGGGGGATACCTGGACCTGGCCGGTTTCGACATATCCGGCGCGGCCAGGGTGATCGAGAACACCAGGGCGGTGCTCGAGGTGGCGCGAGGCGCGGGCATGCCGGTGATCTACTTCCAGAACGGCTGGGACGCGGATTATGTCGAGGCTGGCGGCCCCGGCTCGCCCAACTGGCACAAGTCCAACGCCCTGAAGACCATGCGCCAGCGGCCGGAGCTGCAGGGCACGCTGCTGGCCAAGGGGACCTGGGACTACGAGCTTGTCGACGACCTGAAGCCGCATCCCGGCGACATCGTGCTGCACAAGACCCGCTACAGCGGCTTCTTCAACAGCCAGCTCGACAGCACCCTCCGCTCACGGAACATCCGCAACATCGTCGTGGTCGGCATCGCCACCAACGTCTGCGTCGAGTCGACGCTGCGGGACGGCTTCTTCCTGGAATACTTCGGCATCGTGCTGGAGGACGCCACCCACCAGGCCGGCCCCGAGTTCGTGCAGCAGGCCGCCATCTACAACATCGAGAAGTTCTTCGGCTGGGTGTCCAGCGTCGCCGACTTCAAGGGCGCGTTCGGACAGGTCCCGCCGAAATCCTAGCCAAGGAGTCCGCATGCCCAAGACCGTCATCACCCCGCCCGGGACGCAGACGCCCATCGCCCCGTTCTCGCCCGGCACGATGGCCGACGGCGTGGTCTACGTCTCGGGCACACTCGCCTTCGACAAGGACAATAACGTCGCCCACGTCGGCGACGCCGAGGGCCAGACGCGGCAGGTTCTGGAGACCATCAAGTCGGTCATCGAGACGGCCGGCGGCACGATGGACGACGTGACCATGAACCACATCTTCCTCAAGGACTGGTCCGACTACGCAGCCATGAACAAGGTCTATGCGGAGTACTTCCCGGGCGACAAGCCGGCCCGGTTCTGCATCGTCTGCGGCCTGGTACGGCCCGATTTCCTGGTCGAGATCGCGTCGATCGCCCACGTCGGCAAGGCCTAGACCCTGCCCCGCTCCGGAACCGCCGACGGCCTCTACTACGAGCTCCACGACCAGGGGGCGGAAGACCCGCGCCCGGTCGTCGTGCTGTCGGCGGGGCTGGGCGGTTCGGGCGCCTTCTGGGCGCCGCAGATGACCGCCCTGACCGCGCGGTTCCGGGTGCTGCTCTACGACCACCGCGGCACCGCCCGCAGCGCGCGGGACCTTGCGCCCGGCCACGGCGTCGACGCCATGGCCGACGACATCGTCGCCGTGCTGGACGCGCTGGACCTGCCCAGCGCCCATCTCGTAGGCCATGCGGCCGGGGGGCTGGCGGGCCTCTCGCTGGCGCTGCGCCATCCCGAGCGGATCGACCGGCTGGTCGTCGTCAACGGCTGGAGCCGGCCGGACCCGCACATCGCCCGCTGCTTCGCGACCCGCATCAGCCTGCTGAACGACAGCGGGCCGGAGGCCTACGTCCACGCCCAGCCGCTGTTCCTCTATCCGGCCGACTGGATCAGCCAGAACGCCGACCGCCTCGAGCTCGAGGAAGCGCACCACATCGCCGGCTTCCAGGGCCGGGAGAACATGCTGGCCCGCATCCAGGCCCTGCTGGCTTTCGACATCGACGACCGCCTCGAGGAGATCGCCGCGCCCGTGCTGATCAGCGCCAGCGCCGACGACATGCTGGTGCCCAGCCTCTGTTCGCGACGGCTGGCCGAGCGGCTGCCGAACGCCACCCTCGACCTCGTCCCCTGGGGCGGACACGGCTTCACCGTGACCGCGCCGGACGCCTTCAACGCCTCGCTGGTCGCCTTCCTGGCCGACGAGCCCCTGCCCTCTTCGTGAAACGGACAAGTCCCATGGAAATCGGCGTCTTCATTCCGATCGGAAACAACGGCTGGCTGATCTCGGAAAACTCGCCGCAGTACATGCCGAGCTTCGAGCTGAACAAGAAGATCACCCAGGCGGCGGACCGCTACGGTCTCGACTTCGCGCTGTCGATGATCAAGCTGCGCGGCTTCGGCGGGAAGACCCAGTTCTGGGAACACAACCTCGAGAGCTTCACCCTGATGGCCGGCCTGGCCGCCGTCACCGAGCGGATCAAGATCTTCGCCACCGCCGCCACCCTGACCCTGCCGCCGGCCATCGTCGCGCGCATGGCCTCGACCATCGACTCGATCGCCCCGGGGCGCTTCGGCATCAACCTGGTCACCGGCTGGGCCGAGGCTGAGTACAGCCAGATGGGTCTGTGGCCGGGCGAGAGCCACTACACCAAGCGATACGACTACCTTGCCGAGTACGCCCAGATCCTCCGCGACCTGTTCGACACCGGCGTGTCGAGCTTCAAGGGCGAGTACTTCACCATGACCGACTGCCGCGTCAGCCCGCGGGCGGCGGACACCAAGATCATCTGCGCCGGCTCCTCGACCGAGGGCCTGGCCTTCACGGCCCAGTACGCCGACTACAGCTTCGCGCTGGGCAAGGGCACGAACACCCCGACCGCCTTCGCCGACGTGAACGAACGGCTGCGCGCCGCCAAGGAGAAGACCGGCCGCGACGTGTCGGCCTACATTCTCTTCATGGTCATCGCCGACGAAACCGACGAGGCGGCCATGGCCAAGTGGGAAAGCTACCGCGACGGCGTCGACAAGGAGGCCGTGGCCTGGCTGGTCGGCCAGGCGGCGGGCAACACCTCCGAGGACACCAATACCAGGCAGCTGGCGGCCGAGAAGGCGGCGGTGAACCTCAACATGGGCACCCTGGTCGGATCCTGGGAGAGCATCGCCAGGATGCTCGACGAGGTCGCCACCGTGCCTGAAACCGCCGGCGTGCTGCTGACCTTCGACGACTTCGAGAAGGGCATCGAGGCGTTCGGCACGAAGATCCAGCCGCTCATGAAGTGTCGCGAGGGCGTGAAGAGCGCGGCCTGACCGTCACCGCTCAGCCCGGCGATACCGGGATGAGCGGGATTGTTCCTAGTTCTCGGTCTTCTTGGCCTCGCCGGCCTTCACGACACCGTCGCCGTCGCCGTCATGGCTGGCGAAGGCGCGCGCGCCGGAGGCGTTGAACTCGGCCGCCGTGAGATCGCCGTTCTTGTCGCTGTCCAGCACGCCGTAGCGGACGTGCGCCTGCTTCATCTGGCCGGCGCGGACGGCGTCCTTGTCGGTCCCCGTCGAGGCCGCCAGTTCGGCTTCCAGGCGGGCCGCGTACTCACCGACGTACTCGGTTTCCGACACCCTGCCGTCGCCATCGACGTCCATCGCCTTGAGGCGCGAGACGCGGACGGCCTCGTACTCGGCCTTTGTGACCACGCCATCCTTGTCGGTGTCGTAGTCGCGGACGAAGTCGGCCTGGCCGTGCGGCGCGGCCTGGGCGGCGCCGGCGACGAGGACCAGCGCCAGGGCGCAGAGCGTGGTGCGGAGGATCATTGGGTCGCCTCGAAGGTCAGGGTGTGGCTGTAGCTGCGGAACGGCGTCGGTGAGCCGGCCGGCGCCGTGGCCCGGTGCCGGACCAGGGTCATGTAGGTCCCGGCGTCGGGCGCGGTCAGGGCGAAGCGCCCGGCCGCGTCGGTGGTGACCGGCTCCAGCGCCTTGCGGCCGTCGTAGAGGCCGGCCGAGCGGTAGATCTCGACCCGGGCGCCCGCCAGCGGCCTGCCGTCGAACAGCAGCTCGAACCTGGCCGCCTCGCCGGCGAAGATCCTGTTGGGATGGGTGATCGGGCGAAGCTCCAGCCCCTTGCCCGTGGCCGACAGCACGTCGTCGGTCGGCTCGCCCTTGCTGACGTAGACCTCGGCGACGGTCATGCTCTGGACATCGACGGTCTCGGCCCCGGCCGGAGCGGGTCCGCCCTCGCCGACCATGGTCCACTGGCCGTCGGCGGCCTTGTACATCTTGCCCACGCGGCCAGTCCGCTCGCCGGACGAGATGCGGTAGGCGCCGTTCCTGGGCGTGTCGACCTCGAACACCGTCAGGTCGCGCAGGTATGTAACCTTGGCGATCGGCGCCGCGCCGTCCGGCCCACGCACGCTCCAGGCGTCCGACTTCATCACCACCTCGGGGACGAAGGCGTCCTCGGCGAACGAGGCGGTCAGGGTGACGTGATCGCGGCCCGTCAACTCGAACTGGCCCGGCAGTACGTAGGGCATATGGGCCAGAGCGCTCGCGGGCGCGGTCAGCAGCAGCGCGGCGAAGCCGGCGATCAGTCGCGTTTGTCTGTTCATGTCCATTCGCCCGATAATGAAATCGACTCGCATTAGCAACAATAACACTCGCCGGACAAGCGCGACCATGGCGGTGTAGGGAGATGACTCGAACGTGGTGGGGGAGAACCGCGCGTGAAGATCCTGCTCGGCCTTGCCGGCATCCTCGTCATCCTGGCCGTCGCGGTGCTGTTGTCGAGCGATCGGCGGCGCATCCGGCTTCGCGTCGTGCTGCCGGCCTTCGCGCTGCAGGCGGCGATCGCGGCGATGGTGCTCTACGTCCCGGCCGGACGCGCGGCGATTCATGCCGTGGCCGGCGGCGTGGACGCGGTGCTCGGCTACAGCCGGGCCGGTATCGAGGCGGTGTTCGGCGGGCTTACGCAGGTGGGCGGCGTGGCCAGCTTCGCGATCAACATCCTGCCGATCATCGTCTTCTTCTCGGCCCTGGTGTCGGTGCTCTACTGGCTGGGCGTGATGCAGCTGTTCGTCCGCTTCGTGGGCGGCGCCTTGCAGCGGCTGCTGGGCGTGGACAGGGTCGAGGCCTTCTACGCCGCCGCCAATGTGCTGGTCGGCCAGTCGGAGTCGCCACTGGTCGTGCGGGCCTATCTGCACCGGCTGACCGACCCGCAGATCTTCACCCTCATGGTCACGGGCATGGCCGGCGTCGCAGGCTCGATCCTGGCCGCCTACGCCCAGATGGGCGTCAACATCGAGTATCTGCTGGCGGCGGCCTTCATGTCCGCGCCGGGCGGCCTGCTGATGGCCAAGCTGCTGATGCCGGACCCGCCCGCGCCGCTCGCTGACGACCTGCCCGCCGCCGAGGCCGCCGCCCCGGCCGAGGAGCACGAGGAACGGCCCGCCAACCTGATCATGGCCATCTTCGAAGGCACCGAGACCGGCGTGAAGCTGGCCGTCGCCGTCGGCGCCATGCTGGTGGTGTTCGTCGCCCTGATCGCGCTGTGCAACGGCATCGTCGGCGGGGTCGGCGGTCTGTTCGGCCATCCGGACGCGACCATCCAGCAGGGTTTGGGCTGGGTCTTCTCGCCGATCATGTGGCTGCTCGGCGTGCCGCCCGAGGAGATGAACGTCGCCGGCGGCCTGTTCGGTCAGAAGCTTATCCTGAACGAGTTCATCGCCTACCTCGACTACGGCAAGATCAGGGACACGCTCAGCCCCCACACCCAGGCCGTGGTCACCTTCGCCCTCTGCGGCTTCGCCAACATCAGCTCCATCGCCATCCAGATGGGCGTGCTCGGCGGCCTGGTGCCGGAGAAGCGCCCGACGATCGCGCGGCTGGGGCTGAAGGCGGTGCTGGGCGGGAGTTTGGCCAATCTGATGAGCGCGGCCCTGGCCGGACTGATGCTGACGGTGGCGGGGGTTTAGGGACTGCTTCGGGCGATAGCCCGTAGCTGTCCCAAAACAACTCCGACGCTGTTGAGGGACAGGAAACGCGTCCCTTCGGGCCGCCGATCCAGTGCCCTATTTCTTCAGCCCGATCGCCCTGAGCCGCTCGTCGAGGAATTCCCCCGCCGTCACCGGTTCGAACTTCGCGCCCTCGCCGACGCAGGACGGCAGCACCTCGAGCGAGGTCGCCAGCGTCGGGTGCATGAAGAACGGCATCGAGTAGCGGCTCACGTTCGGGCCGGTGGGGTTGACCACGCGGTGGGTCGTCGCCGGGATCAGGCCGTTGGTCATGCGGGCCAGCATGTCGCCGCTGTCGACGATCAGGTTGGTCGGCTCGGTGACGACCGGAAGCCAGGTCCCGTCGCGGTCGAGCAGCTCCAGCCCCGCGCCCTTGGCGGCGACCATGATGGTCATGAAGTTGATATCCTCGTGCGCCGCCGAGCGGACCGCGTTGGGGTCGGCGTCCGGCGCAAGCGGCGGATAGTGCAGCACCCGCAGCAGCGAGGTGCCGTACCGCACCTTCTCGTCGAAGAAGTGCGGTTCGAGGCCGAGCTTCGGCGCCAGGGCCTGGAGCAGCACGATGCCGGTGTCGTTCAGGGCCGCGAACAGCGCGCCGAAGGCCGTCTGCACGCCCGGCGCCTCGGCCGGCCAGACGTTGGGCTCGAACGGCTCGTCGACGGGCGCGTCGGGCGACGGATCGTGGCCGACCTGCCAGAACTCCTTCAGGTCCGGATGGCCGCTGTCCTTGGCGTGCTCGACCCCGAACGGCGTGTAGCCGCGCATGCCCCTGGCGTACTGCTGCTTGGTCGCCTCCGGCAGGGCGAAAAGCCTCTCGGCCTCGCCGTAGGCCTGCTGCAGCAGTTCGAGCGGCACGCCGTGGTCCTTCAGGATGAAGAAGCCGTAGTCCTGCAAGCCACGCATCAGGTCGTCGGAGAAGGCGGCCCGCTGGGCGGCGTCGCCCTGCGTGAAGGCCTTCAGGCTGAGTTCGGGAACGTTCCGGATCATGGGGCGAGCCTACTCCTCGTTCCCGGCTGCTAAAACCCGCTCAACCTCGTCCCTGGTGGGCAGCGAGCTCTGCGCCCCCGCCTTCGTCGCGGTCAATGCACCAGCGGCGCAAGCGAATGCCAGGGCGTCGGCGTGGGACAGCCCCTCCAGCAGCGCCACCGTCAGCGCACCGACGAAGGCGTCCCCCGCCCCGGTGGTGTCGACCACGTCCACCTCCGGCGGCTCGGCGGTGGCCAACCGCACGCCGTCACGGAACAGGCCCGCGCCGCGCGAGCCCCAGGTGATGGCGACCAGCCCGTCCAGGCCGTGCAGCCGCTTGCCGTAGACCTCGGCCTCGCCCTCGTTGACGACGATCAGGTCGGCGCGCTTGAGGATCCCGTCCGGCACGTCCAGCGCCGGAGCGAGGTTCAGGCAGACGAAGCCTCCCGCCCGCGCCACCGCCGCCGCGACGGTTTCGACCGGCAGCTCCAGCTGGCAGATCAGCGCCCCCTCGATGGCCTCCGGCAGCAGCTCGGGCCCGAAGGCCGCGTTGGCGCCGGGCGCGACGATGATCTGGTTCTCGCCCTCGGCGTCGACGGCGATCAGGGCCACGCCGGTCGGCGCCGCCCCATCGACCGCCACGCCGGCCAGGTCGACCCCGTCCCGCCGCAGCAGCGCCAGGGCCTGGTCCGCCATACCGTCGACGCCGACCCGGCCGACCAGCCGGACCGTCGCGCCGAGCCGCCGCGCCGCCAGCGCCTGATTGGCGCCCTTGCCGCCGGGGTGGGTCGCCAGCGTCGCGCCGGTGACGGTCTCGCCGGGCGCCGGCAGGGTCGGCGCGGTGGCCACGAAGTCCAGGTTCACCGAGCCGACCACGGTGATGACCGGCGCGCTCATCGGGCCAGCCTTTCGAAGATCAGCTCGAAGATCGCCGTGTCGTTGGCCCGGGTCACCCAGCGGATCGGCGCGATCGAGGCCTGGGCCGCGTCGAGCCGGAACTCCACCGCCGTGTGGCCGAGGGTCAGGGCCGAGCCGGTCTCGACGCGCAGGTCGACCGGCACCGCGGTGAACAGGTTGGGCCGCAGCAGGTACGCGATCGTGCAGGGGTCGTGCATCGGCGGGCTGTCGCCACCGACCAGCCGCTCCTCGATCTCCACCGAGAACTCGATCAGCGTCGCGACCGAGCGCGCGGCGACGGTGTCGATGGCCTTGATCCGGCGCAGCCGCTCCGGCGTCGCCCGCACCTGGTGCGTGGCGTCCAGGCCCAGCACGACGCAGCTGACGCCCGACCCGAACACCACATGCGCCGCGTGCGGGTCGGCATAGATGTTGTACTCGGCCGAGGCGGTGATGTTGCCGCCGTCGCGCCGCGCGCCGCCCATCACCACGACCGTGCCCAGCCGGTCAGCCAGCCTCGGCTCCAGCCGCAGGGCCAGCGCCAGGTTTGTCATCGGCCCCGTGACCGCCATCGAGACGGAGCCGGGCGGTCGACTCATGACGATGTCGACGATGGCGTTGGCGGCATGGCCGGACGCCACCGGCGCCGTGGGCTCGAAAACCTGCAGCGCGCCCAGCCCTGACTCGCCGTGGAAGTGGCTGGCGACGATCGGCGGCCGGACCAGCGGCACGGCGGCGCCGGCATGAACGGGCACGTCCTCGCGCCCGGCCAGATGGCGGATCAGGCGCGCGTTGCGGGCGGTCAGAGTCGCGTCGACATTGCCGGCGACCGTGGTGACGGCGAGAATCTCGAGCTCTTCGGGCGAGGCGAAGGCCAGGAAAAGGGCCGTCGCGTCGTCGACGCCGGGATCGCAGTCTATGATTATGGAAGTGCGAGACACTTGCCCATTTTCGGCGCTGAATCCCGGCCTGCGCAAGTGCATCGGCGCCGCAGCGTCAATTCGTCAATTTGCTTGACATAAAGCCCTATCGGCCGCCTCATCGGCCCAACGAAAAACAACATACCGGAGGACGCCATGTCTCAGGAAACCCGGACCGTGCCCTTCGCGGGCGCGCACCACGTCGCCTATCGCTGCCGCGACGCCGAACAGACCCGCTGGTTCTACGAGGACGCGATGGGCCTGCCGCTCGCGGCCGCGCTGGTCATCGAGGCCGTGCCCGGCACGAACGAAGACACGCCCTACATGCACCTGTTCTTCGGTCTGCCGGACGGCAACTACATCGCCTTCTTCGACGAGCCGACCAAGATCGCGCCCGAGTGGTTCGACATGAAGCACGGCTTCGACATGCACTACGCCTTCGAGGCTCAGAGCGAGGCCGACATGCTGGCCATGAAGGACCGCATGAAGGCCGCCGGCGTCCAGGTGTTCGGCCCGATCGACCACGGCTTCGTCCGCTCGGTCTATATGTACGACCCGAACGGCATCCAGATCGAGTTCACCACCCGCACGCCCGACCACGACAAGATCATGGCCGAGGAAAAGTCCCACGCCCGCGACGCCATCACCGAATGGGGCCGGCGCACCCGTGAGACCAAGATCGCCAAGTTCGGCGAGGAAGCCCTGAGCCGTCGCGGCCGGGAGGCCAGAGCGTGAAGTACGAGCGTATCCCGTATCTCGTCGTCTTCGACGAAACCGCCGCCTTCAAGGACACCTACGCCGGCCAGATCGGCAAGGTCTCGATCGAGGCCCATCTGCTGAAGCCGGAGACGGCGTCCGACACGGTGGTGGTGATGATGCACCCCATCGGCGGCGGGGCCTACCTGCCCATGCCCGGCGCGCTGGCGCGGATGGGCGTGCACGTGATCTACGGCAACAGCCGTTTCCGCGGCAACGACACCGCCCTGACCATGGAGAAGGTCGCGCTGGACCTCGGCGCGGTCATCCGCGACGCCAAGGAGCGGCTCGGTTACAAGAAGGTCGTTCTGGGCGGCTGGAGCGGCGGCGGCGGGCTATCGCTGTTCTACCAGGCCGAAGCGTCCGCCCCGACGATCACCCACACGCCGGCCGGGGACCCGCTTGACCTGACCGCGGCCGGTCTGATCCCCGCCGATGGGGTGATGCTTCTGGCCTCGCACCTGTCGCGCAACCTGACCATGACCGAGTGGCTGGACCCGTCGATCACCGACGAGAGCCGGCCGTTCGACCGTAATCCCGAGTGGAACCTCTACGACCCGGCCAACCCCAACCGCGCGCCCTACTCCGCCGACTACCAGGCCGAATTCGCCAGGCGCCAGATCGCCCGCAACGACCGCATCAGCGACTGGTGCTTCGAGCAGCTGGACGCCCTCAAGAAGGCCGGCAAGCCGAACCACGAGCGTTGCTTTACCGTGCAGGGCACCATGGCCGCGCCGCTGTGGCTGGACCCGACCATCGACGCCAACGACCGCAAGCCGAACTGGTGCTTCCTGGGCGAGCCGGAAGTGGTCAACGACGGGCCGGTGGGCCTGGGCCGCTTCACCACCCTGCGCAGCTGGCTGTCGCAGTGGTCCTACAGGCACTCGAACGCCGACGGGCTCAAGGCCGCCGCCAAACTGAACGTCCCGCTGCTGGTGATCGAGAACAGCGCCGACGACGCCTGCACGCCCAGCCACGCGGCGCGGCTGATGGCCGCCGCCGCGACGAAGGACCAGACGCATCACGTCATCCAGGGCGCCAATCACTACTACTTCGGCCAGCCCGAGCTGGGCCAGCAGTCGGCGAACCACGTCGCCACCTGGCTGAGGCGCTTCGACTGAACCTTTCCTGGCTTCCCCTGCTGCCGGGGAGGATTTCGCTCGTTACCCCCGCGCCTCGCGATCAAGGCCCCTGCCCACCCGGCAGGGGCCTTTTTCGTCGCCCGGAGCAGAACGGCAAGCCAGCTCAGAAAATCTCTAGAGACTCAAACCCCACTGACTCGATAGGAATTAAACGCGGCGGTGCTTCCTCCCCTTTCGTACCGCTGACGATGCGAAGCGGGGGGCGACCGGGCCGGGTCGCCCCCCGTGACGACAAGAACACGCCTGAACACAAGGAGTGCCAGGTCGACTAGACGTACTGCAACCGCCGGCGCCTCTCAGGTCGGCGGGTCCGTTCCGATCGTTTCATAAGGCGACGGGGACCACTTCATCGAGATCATGACCATCAGCGGGTCCGCATGCGGGCGCCGCACGGGGATAGCTGTGCCTGTAGATAAACTGAAAACCCTGCTGAGCCTTTCGACCGCCGCGGTCGCCCTGGCCACCGCCTTTCCGGCTTTCGCGCAGATCGCACCGACCGGACAGGCCGCCGATGTCTCGGCCGAGGTCGCCGAAACCGTGGACGCCGCCGACGCCTCGACGGTCGAACAGGTCGTCGTCACCGCGCGCCGTCGCGAGGAGAACGCCCAGGACGTGCCGATCGCGCTGACCGTGCTCGGCGGCGAGGCGCTGGAAAAGACCGGGACGTTCAACGTCCAAGGCATCACCCAGCTGGCCCCGAGCCTGCAGTACGGCTCGTTCAACCCACGCAACACGACGGTCAACATCCGGGGCCTGGGTAACAACGTCGGCCTGGCCAACGACGGCCTGGAAGTCGGCGTCGGCTTCTACATCGACGGCGTCTATTACAGCCGCCCGGCCGCCGCGACCTTCGACCTGACCGACATCCAGCGGATCGAGATTCTGCGCGGTCCGCAGGGCACGCTGTTCGGCAAGAACACCACCGCCGGCGCGCTGAACGTCATCACCCGCGCGCCCAGCTTCACGCCGGAAGGCCAAGTGGAACTCACCATCGGCAACGAAGGCTTCGTGCAGGCCAAGGGCTCGGTGTCCGGACCGCTGAGCGAGACCCTCGCCGGCCGCATCTCACTCTCGTCGACCAAGCGCGACGGCCTGATCCACAACGTCACCACCGGCGAGGACGTCAACAACCAGGACAACTTCGCCGTCCGCGGCCAGCTGCTTTGGAAGCCGAGCGATACGTTCAGCGTCCGCCTGATCGCCGACTACAACCGCCAGGAAACCGACTGCTGCCTGCTGGTCTTCGCCGGGGTGGCCCCGACGCTGAAACCCGCCGGCGCGCAGTTCGAGGCCCTGGCCGCCGGCATCGGCTACTCGCCGGCCAGCCGCGATCCGTTCGACCGTCTCACCGACGCGAACGACGACGCCCACGCCAATCAGGAACTGGGCGGCGTCTCGGCCCAGGCCGACTGGGACCTGGGCGCGGCCACGGTGACGGCCATCGTTTCCTGGCGCTACTGGAACTGGGATCCGGCGAACGACCCTGACTTCACGAGCCTGTCGATCATCACGCGCTCCGAGAACGCGGACGAGCAGACCCAGTCGACCTTCGAACTGCGCGTCGCCTCGAACGGCGAAAACACGATCGACTACGTCGCTGGCGTCTACGGCTACTGGCAGGACATCGACGCCCGCCTGACCAGCGTGTTCGGCGATCGCTCGACCTACTGGCTGCTCAGCCCGCTGCTGCCGGCCGCGCTCACCGACGGCTATCGCAGTGACGGCACGGCCAGCTCCACGACCAGGAGCTACGCCGCCTTCGGCCAGCTGACCTGGCACGCCACCGACCGTCTGAGCATCACGCCGGGCCTGCGCTACACCTACGAGGAGAAGGACGCCAGGTACGCCTCGACGGTGTCCGGCGGCCTCGCCACGGCCAACCCGGTGCTGATCGGCTACAAGCTCGCCCTCGCCCGCCCGCAGGCGTACACGGCCGACCTGTCTGACGGCAGCCTGTCGGGCCAGGTCAACGTCTCCTACGACGTCAGCGACGACCTCCTCGTCTAGGCGAACTACGCGCTCGGCTACAAATCCGGCGGCATCAACATGGGCGGCCTGCCGGTCGACGCTTCCGGCGCCCCGATCGCCGACAGCGCGGTCATCGACCCGGAAGAAACCACCACCTGGGAAGTCGGCCTCAAGAGCCAGCTGTTCAATCGCGCCCTGACCCTGAACGTCGCGGCTTTCCGCACCGAGACGCAGGACTACCAGGCCAACGTCGTCGACACCGCCGGCGGCTCGCTCAAGCAGTTCCTGGCCAACGTCGAGGAAGTCCGGTCGCAGGGCGTGGAGATCGACGCGCGCCTGGCGCGCACTGGCGGCTTCGCCGGCTACGCCTCGGTCTCCTACACCGACGCCCAGTATGTCTCCTACGAGAACGGCCCCTGCCCGATCGAAGCCATCGGTTCGGCCACCACCTCCTGCGATCTGAGCGGCGAAGCGCTACCGGGCGTGTCGAAGTGGGCCTGGACCCTGGGCGCCGACTACGAACATCCGCTGACGCTCGGCGCGCTGGACGGTGACGTCTACGTGGCCGGCGAGCTCAGCTACCGCAGCAACCCGGGCTCGATCTCGGAGTACACCGAGACCGGGGACCTGACCCTGGTGAACCTGCGCGTTGGCTACCGCACGCAGAGCGGCCTCGACGTCTTCCTCTGGTCGAAGAACCTCTTCGACGAGGACTACTTCCAGTACCTCAGCGCCCAGACCGGCAACTCCGGCGCCCTCTACGGCGCGCCGGGCGACCCGCGCACGGTCGGCGTCACCTTCCAGTCCAGGTTCTAGGGAGGCGACGATGAGCGACGCCCCGACCTCCGCCACAGAACGTCCCGCCGCCTGGCGGCTCGCCGTCTTCGCGTCGCTGGCCATCCCGCTGGCGGGCGCGGGGCTGCCGCTGGCGGTCTATCTGCCGGCCTACTACGCGACGGACCTGGGTCTCGGCCTGGGTCTCGTCGGCGCCATCTTCATGATCAGTCGGCTCGGCGACGCGGTGATCGACCCGCTCGTCGGCGCCTGGTCCGACCGCACGCGGGGCCGCTTCGGCCGCCGCAAGCCATGGATCGCGGCGGGAGCGCCTCTATTCGCCCTGGCCTCCCTCGCGATCTTCGCCCCTGGCCTGCTGGGGGTCAGGCCGGGGGCGCTCTGGCTCTCCGCCTGGCTGGCCGTCTTCTACATCGGCTGGACGCTGATCCAGATTCCGGTGTCGGCCTGGGCCGGCGAGATCGCGGGCCAGTACCACGAACGCAGCCGTGTTCAGACCTTCTTCCATGTGACCACCGCGCTCGGGCTGCTGCTCGTGCTGGTCCTGCCGGCCGCCCTCGACTTCATCGCCGCCCGCGCTGGACGCCAGGCCGACCAGCAGCTGAAGGTCGCCGCGATGGGCGGGTTCATCCTGCTGACCTTCCTGCCCGCCATCCTCGGCTCGCTGTTCCTGGTCAAGGAGCCGCCCGCCCCGCGCCTGCCCGCCGGCCGCTCGACGCTGAAGCAGGACATCGCCGTCGCCGCCCGCGATCCGCTGCTGCGCAAGGTGCTGACCTCGGACTTCGCCGTCACGCTGGGCCAGCTGATCCGCAGCTCGCTGTTCGTGTTCTTCGTCGCCGCCTACATGGGTCGGCCGGACCTGGCCGCGGGCCTGTTCCTGCTGCAGTTCGTGTTCGGCGTCTTCGCGGGACCGATCTGGCTGCAGATCGGCTACCGCCTCGGCAAGCACCAGACGGCCGTCATCGGCGAACTGGCCCAGGTGGCGATCAACCTCGGCCTGGTGTTCGTCACGCCTGAAAGCCTGCCACTGCTGATCGGCCTGACCGTCGCCCAGGGGCTGGCCCAGGGCTCGGGCAACCTGATGCTGCGCGCCATGGTCTCGGACGTCGCCGACAAGCAGCGGCTGGAGACCGGCGTCGATCGCACCGGCCTGCTGTTCTCGATCTTCAGCCTCACCGGCAAGGCGGCCACCGCGGTCGCCGTGGGCGTCGCCCTGCCGCTGGTCGGCTTCCTCGGCTTCAAGCCGGGGGTCGTGAACAGCGCCGAGGCGCTGCTGGGGCTGAAGCTGGTCTTCGCCCTCGGCCCGGCGGTGGCCCACGCGATCTCGGCCTGGCTGATCGCCGGGTTTGACCTCGACGAGGCTCGCCACGGCGACATCCGCCGCCAACTCGACGACCGGGACGCCATCGGGGTCCCCGCCGAATGACCCTTCGCCCCACCGAACTTTACAGGAGACTACGCATGAGCGCCGACGGACACGCCCCCATCGCTTCGACCTCCACCCTCGATATCCGCCGCGTCGCCGGTCGGCTCGGCGCGGAAGTCGCCGGCGTCCGCCTCTCGGGCGACCTGGCGGACGACACGATCCAGTCGATCCAGGACGCCCTGGCAGAGCACAAGGTGCTGTTCTTCCGCGACCAGAACCATCTGGACGACGTCGGCCAGGAGCTGTTCGCCGCCCGCCTCGGCGATCCCGTCGCCCACCCGACGGTGCCGGTCGCGGCCGGCAGCAGCTATCTGCTGGAGCTGAACTCGGAGCAGGGTGGCCGCGCCAACAGCTGGCACACCGACGTGACCTTCGTTCCGGACTATCCGAAGGCCTCGATCCTGCGCGCGGTGACCAGTCCGGCCTACGGCGGCGACACCGTCTGGGCCAACACCACGGAGGCCTACAAGCGCCTGCCGGAAGAGCTTAAGGCGCTGGTCGACAATCTCTGGGCGCTACACACCAATGCCTACGACTACGCCGCCGCCCGCACGAACGTGAACCGGGAAGCCATCGAGCGGCACAAGAGCGTGTTCGCCTCGACGGTCTACGAGACCGAGCATCCGGTGGTTCGCATCCACCCCGTGACTGGCGAGCGGACCCTGATCCTGGGCCACTTCATCAAGAGCTTCCTCGGCTTCTCGACCCAGGACAGCCGCCGGCTGTTCGAGATCCTTCAGGACCACGTCGTCCGCCTCGAGAACACGGTGCGTTGGCGGTGGCGCGAGGGCGACGTGGCGATCTGGGACAACCGCGCGACGCAGCACTACGCGGTCGACGACTACGGTGACCAGCGCCGCGTCATGCGCCGCGTGACCCTGCGCGGCGACGTGCCGGTGGCCCTCAACGGCGAGACCAGCCGCCTGGTCACCCCGTCCCCCGCGCCGCAGAGCATCGCCGCCGAATAGGAGGTCCGGCCATGAACGCCATCGTGGACCGCAAACGCTTCGAGACCGAAGTCGTCGAGGGTCTGACCTTCATTCCCGCCGGGCCGGTGCTCGGCGCGGAAGTGGCCGGGGTGGATCTCCGCGAGGAGCTCTCCCCCGGCGCGGTGGCCGCCATCCGCGGCGGCCTCAATCGCTACAAGGTCCTGTTCTTCCGCGACCAGGACATCAGCCACGAAGAACACGTCCGCTTCGGCCGCAACTTCGGCGAACTCGAGGGGCACCCGGTGACGGCCACGGTGCCGGGTCATCCGGAGATCCTGCACATCGAGGCGGCCGACGGACTGAAGCTGACGGACGACCTGCTGCCGATCGTCCGGCCGGCCAACAAGTGGCACACCGACGTGACCTTCCGCGAGAAGCCGTCCTTCGCCGGCATCCTGCGGGCCCGTCACCTCCCGCCGCTGGGCGGGGACACGATCTTCGCCGACACGGCGGCGGTCTACGCGGATCTGCCGCCGGACGTGAAGGAGAAGATCGGCCGCCTGAAGGCCGAGCACGATATCCTGCAGTCGTTCGGCTACCGCGTGTCGGACGACACCCGCGAGCGGCTGAGCGCGGAGTTTCCGCCCCGCGCCCATCCGATCGTCCGCACCCATCCGGAGACGGGCGAGAAGCATCTGTTCGTGAACCACGTCTTCACGACGCGGATCCTGGGGCTGGACGAAGAAGAGAGCCGCGACCTGCTGGCCTACCTCGTGGAGCGGGTGAAGGCGCCGGAGTACCAGGTGCGTTTCCGCTGGTCTCCGAACGCCATCGTCTTCTGGGACAACCGGGCCACCCAGCACTACGCCGTGCTGGACTACTGGCCGGAATATCGCGCCGTCGAACGGGTCACCGTCCGCGGCGACGACAGACCGTTCTGACGGGATCCCCACGGTCCCGTCAGCCGGACTGGGCGGTGGCTGAGCTTCAGCTTCCGCCCAGCTCCCTCTTCACGTGGCGGCTGGCCAGGAAGTAGTGCAGCCCGGCCCAGACGTAGAGCGAAACGATGATCACCAGGGCCGTGCGCAGACCGTCGGCCGACGCGATCCGGCAACTGTCCGCCAGCGCTGCGCCTTTCTCGAGGGCCTTGCACAGCGTCTCGTAGTCGCCGCCAGTGAAGGCCCGCTTGCTGAAGACGTCGCTCATCCAGCCGGTCACCGTCGGACCGACGACCATGCCGACGATGCCGCTGACCAGCGCCATGACGGCCACCGCCGACGCCCGCATGCGCGGCTCGATCAGGTTGTGCACGACCGCATAGGTCGGACCGTAGTGCATCCCCGCGAACAGTCCCGGGAAGACCAGGGCGATGACCGTGGCCGGCACGCTCGTCTGGGAGAAGCCGAGGACATAGGCCGGGGCGGCCAGCAGCATGGCGATCGCAGGGGCCCAGCTGTACCAGCGCACGTCCCGCTTCACGAGACGGTCGACGACCAGTCCGCCGGCCAGATAGCCGCCCGCGAGCGAGATCGAATTGACGCCGACGAAGATCAGGGCGGCGAGCGTGTAGTCGATGGCGAAGGTGCGCACCAGGAAGGGGTGCAGGAACGTCATGCCGCTGAAGCCGACCAGGCTGACCACGGTCACGCCCATCAGCGTCTGCTGGAAGGTCGGGCTCAGGAACAGCCGCTTGAGCACAGCCGAGAAGGGCGGCGCGGGATTCTTGTCGTCGCGGCCTTCGGAGAAGCCGCGCGGCGGTTCCTTGACGGTCAGCCAGGCGAGCAGCGCCAGGATCAGGCCCGGCAGGCCGACCACCAGGAAGGCGGCGCGCCAGCCGAACTGCTGGGCCACCACGGCGCCGCCGAGCCCGCCGATGGCGAGACCGAACGGCGTGGCCAGACCCAGGATGCTGAACACCGAGCCGCGCTTTTCCGGCGGATAGTAGTCCGACAGCAGCGACTGCGACGGCGCGCCGGCCCCGGCCTCGCCGACGCCGACCCCGATGCGGGCCAGCAACAGGTGCGTGAAGTTGCCCGCGAAGCCGCTCAATGCCGTCATCGCCGACCAGACGGCGACGGCGATGCTGATGATCGCGACCCGGCTCTTGCGCTCGGCCAACCGAGCGATGGGTACGCCGAGGACGCCGTACAGCAGGGCGAACGCCAGACCGCTCAGCATGCCCAATTGAGCGTCGGTGATCTTCAGATCGTCCTTCACCGCCTGGCCGACGGTGTTGAGGATCGAACGGTCGATGAACGCCACCGTCGAGATGGCGACAAGCATGATGAGCGCCCAGCGGCGGTCCTTCGGCGTGGGGCCCGAAGGCGTCGGGGTATCGGTCACTTGGGGGGACTTTCCAGGCTTAGCCGCGCACCGCGTTCAGCATCTTTTCGCCGAACAGCGCGGACCATTGGTCTTCGTTGAGTTTCATGTGGCGGCCGGCCGCCGGGTCGTTCTCGGGCACGGCCGCGCCTTCGCGGACGGCGCGCCGCTCGGCGATGCGCTTGTACCAGGCCAGGATGTTCGGCCAGTCGCGGACGTCCATGTCGATGGCGCGGCAGGCGCGCACCCAAGGCCAGCAGGCCATGTCGGCGATGGAGTATTCCTCGGCCAGGAACTCGACCTGCGACAGCCGCAGATCCAGCACGTCGAACAGACGCCGGGCTTCCTTGCTGTAACGGTCGACGGCGTACTGCGGCGGCTCGGGAGCGTAGCGCATGAAGTGGTGCGCCTGGCCGTGTTGTGGGCCCAGGCCGGACATCTGCCACATCAGCCACTGGATGGCGGTGTGCTTCAGGCGCGGCGAGGCCGGCAGGAACTTGCCGGTCTTTTCAGCCAGGTAGATCAGGATCGCGCCCGACTCCCAAAGCGGCAGCGGCTCGCCGCCGCCGATCGGATGATGGTCGACGATGGCGGGCAGGCGGCGGTTCGGATTGATCGCGCCCAGCGCGTCCGACAGGTGCTCGCCGGCCAGCAGATTGTAGGGGACCTTGCGGTGCTCGAGGCCGGTCTCGGCCAGCATGATCGAGACCTTGTGGCCATTCGGAGTCGACACGAAATGGAAGTCGATCACGCTGCTCTCCCCGGTATCGTCGCCTTGTTGGCGATCTGCGGCGCACTGTCGGGCAGGCATTGATTTTCGTCAATCTAATTGATGGTTTTGGCGGCCGGTCCTAGGCTCCCGAAAAACGGGAGGACGACGAAATGGACTTCGAACTGGTGGCCGACGGCCTGGCGTTTCCGGAGGGCCCGGTGGCTCTCGCCGATGGCTCGATACTGGTGGTCGAGATTCGCGCCGGCCGGCTGACGAAGGTGGCGGCGGACGGGACGAAGAGCGTCGTCGCCGAGCTGGGCGGCGGTCCGAACGGCGCGGCGGTCGGCCCGGACGGCGCGGTCTACGTCTGCAACAACGGCGGGCTGGAGTTCTTCGACGCGGCGGCGGATCTGGCGGTGCCCGGTCACGCGGCGCGCGACTACGTCACCGGTTCGATCCAGAGGGTCGACCTGGCCACCGGCGCGATCACGACGCTTTACGACAGCTGCGACGGCCGCCGGCTGCGGGCGCCCAACGACATCGTCTTCGACGCCCACGGCGGCTTCTGGTTCACAGACCTCGGCAAGCACGACGACTGGACGCGCGACCAGGGCTGGCTACTCTACGCCAGGATCGACGGCTCGTTCATCGCCCGGGCGCGGGGCGGCATGCTGGGCCCCAACGGCGTGGGCCTGTCGCCGGACGGCGGGACGGTCTACGTCGCCGAGACCTACACCGGCCGGGTCTGGGCCATGGATGTCGAGGGTCCCGGCAAGCTGGGCCCCTCCCCCGCGCCCTGGGCGCCCGGACGGCTGATCGTCACCCTGCCCGGCCACCAGATGATCGACAGCCTGGCCGTCGAGGCCGGCGGCCGGATCTGCGTCGCCGGCGGCCCGGACGGCGGCGTCACGGTCGTCGATCCCGACGGGACCCACGAGCACATCCGCATTCCGGGCGAGGTGATCGTAACCAATATCTGCTTTGCCGGCGAAGACATGCGGACGGCCTGGATCACCGCCTCCGGCAGCGGCCGTCTCTACCGCGCGACCTGGGATCGGCCGGGGTTGAAGCTGGCGTTCTGACGGACCGTCTCCGCTCGTCGAAACGGTAAAGGGCGCGACCGCAAGGCCGCGCCCTCATTCGTGTCCGCACCAGGACCGGACACGAAGTCCGCTCCCTCGCGGCCCATAAAAGAAAACCCTCGGCGCCGGAGGGAGATGGCGCCGAGGGTCGGTCGTGATCGAGGAATTTGCGACGACCTTAGAACTTGTAGCCGACCTCCAGACCCCAGGTGCGGGGCGGCTGGTAGACGCGCAGTTCGCCGAGCGCGCCGAGGCCGAAGGTGTTGTTGATGACGTCCTCGTCGGTGAGGTTCTTGCCCCACAGCGAGACCTTCCAGCCGGCATTGCC
>JBIICO010000175.1:0-7479 GCA_044238855.1 Caulobacter sp. | reverse complement strand
TCATCGCCGACGTGGCCGCCCGGCCGGGCCAGCAGGTGTTCTACGACACCGAGGGGCCGCTCGATCAGCCGCTGCGGGCCAGCGCCATGCAGGTGACCTTCTCCCAGCGGTCCGCGCCGGTGATCATCATGACCGCCGAGGACCGCACGCCCGTCGACAAGGAGGCCCAGCGGTTCGCCCTGCTGACCGCCGGAGCCCTGCTGGCGCTGGGCGTCGGCATCCTGCTGGCCGTGTTCCTGCAGGTCCGGATCGGCCTGCAGCCGCTGTTCCGTCTGCGCCGCGAGGTGGCCGAGGTGCGTCAGGGCAAGGCCGAGCGCATCGCCGGCGAATATCCCACCGAGCTGGAGCCCCTGGCCGTCGAGCTGAACGCGCTCGTCGCCCACAATCAGGATGTCGTCGAGCGCCAGCGCACCCACGTCGGCAACCTGGCCCATGCCCTGAAGACGCCCATCTCCGTGATGCTGACAGAGGCCCAGCAGCAGCCGGGCCAGCTGTCCGAGGTCGTCACCCGCCAGGCCGAGGCCATGCGCGGGCACGTCGAGCACCACCTGCGCCGGGCCCGCGCCGCCGCCCGCTCCCAGACCATGGGCGAGCGCACCCTGGTCGAGCCCGTCATCGACGAACTGGCCGTGACCCTGGAGCGGATCTTCCAGGAGAAGGGCGTCGAGATCGACTGGCGCTGCCCCGACGACCTCTGCTTCCAGGGCGAGAAGCAGGACCTGATGGAGATCGCCGGCAACGTGATCGAGAACGCCGGCAAGTGGTGCAGGGGCAGGGTCCGGGTCATCGTGGCCCCGTCCGGGGCCGACAAGCTGATCCTCACCGTCGAGGACGACGGCCCCGGCCTGCCCGCCGAGCAGCGCGAGAACGCGCTCAAGCGCGGGGCCCGGCTGGACGAGAGCGCGCCGGGTTCCGGCCTGGGCCTGGCCATCGTCGACGAACTGGCCCGCGCCTACGGCGGCTCCCTGGTCCTGGGCGATTCCGCCATGGGCGGCCTGAAGGTCGAGCTGACGCTGCCGAGGGCGGAGGGCTAAGCTCGCCGTTTCAGCGGGTGTTAACCCAAAACGGGTCACGGTCGGTCAGGGAGCGGAGGGCTCCCTGACGAGGATCCATGCCCGGCCTCTCTCCGGACAAGATCGAAATGCTGCGTGGACTGGTCGCCGCTTCGCCGGACGAGGTCGTGCGCAGCCTGGCGCGCGCCATCGGCAAGAGTGGCGGCGACAGCCCGTTGTCGGCCATCAGCGACCTGGTCCAGGCCGAGTCCGCCGACCGGGGCGTGCGCTTCCAGACCCTGAGGCCCGTCGCGGCCCTGTTCGGGCCCGACCGCGGCGACGGGGCGAGATTTCCGCGCGGGGCGCTGAACGCGCTCTGGCGCGCGATGAAGGAAGACAAACCCGACTGGGTGAAACAGGCCGTCGAGGCCAACTACTACATCGATCCCAGCGAGCCGTTCCCCGGCATCTTCGACCTGCTCTGCTCGCGGGCGGCCAGCCAGCTGAAGACCTCCACCCAGCCCGGCTATCGGGCGGTCCGGGACCTCTTGCAGGCCGACCACCCCGGCTCGGCCGCCGTGCTGATCCTGGCGCTCGAGATCACCCCCGTCGTGCGGCCGGCCCTGATGAAGATGCCCGAGTGGCTGCAGCGGATGGACGATCAGCGGCAGGCGGCCGCGCGACTGGCCTATCGCGACGCCGGCGCGGTCGGCGAGGGCGGCGGGCCGCTGATGTTCGAGATGCTGGCCTCGCACCTGAAGCATCCCTGGCAGATCCTGCGGATCATCTCCTCGATCATGGACCACCCCGAGGAGCGCTATCTGGCGACCTCCGAGCTGGCCTCCTTCGGCGAGCGGGCGCTGGCGACGGTCCAGGCCAACATCGACCTGGCGCGCAGCCTGCGTCCGGCCGCCGGCGAGGACCAGGCCCAGGAGGCGGCGCGCGCGGTCCAGACCGCCGTCGAGGCCATCGCCGAGATCGACCGCTCCATCCAGCTGGCCAAGGACGGGCCCTGGGGCCAGCGGCTATCCAAGCTGCGCCACGCCCTGGCGGGGATGGTCGAGCAGCGGCTGAAGGAGATCGACGAGGCCGTGGCTTTCGTCCTGCCGATGCAGAAGGTGCGCATCTCAGGGCGGCTGACCGCCAACGCGCCCAAGATGGATTCGCCGCCCGACGAGGCGGCCTTCGCCTGGGCAACGGGCCTGCTGAACTTCTGCGAGGGCGTGCGCGGCTGCGCCCAGGACGGAGGGTTCGGCGGGGCGCGGATCAAGGTTCTGGAGGCCGTCGGCCGGCGGATCGACCTGTATGTCGAGGAGGTCGTCGACCTGATGCGGCTGGGCGATATCGAGGACGAGGACCGGGCCCGCGAGTACCTGGAGGTCGCGGCCCAGCTGATGACCCAGGTGCGGGACCGCCGCGCGGGGGTGCTGGTGCGCCAGCGGGCCGCGGCGGCCGCCTGAAAATGCGGCGCCAGAACGCTCGCTAACGGCGGCGTGATCCGCTAACACCGCCACATGTTCGCATTCTGGATCGCCGCGGCGGCCCTGTCGGCGGCCGTCGGCTGGCTCATGCTGAGTGGCTCGCAGGCCGCCGTCCGCCGCGTGGCGGGCGGAGACCCCGGCCTGGCCGTACATCGTCGCCAGCTGGCCGAGATCGACGATCTCGCCGCGCGCGGCCTGCTGCCCGAGGACGAGGTGGCCGCCGCCCGCGCCGAGGCCGGACGCCGTCTGCTGGCCGCCGCCGAGGTCGCCCCGGCCCCAACCAGCTCCGCCGGACGACGGCTGGCGCTGGGCGCGGCCATCGTCGCGCCGCTGCTGGCCGTGGTCACCTACCTCGCCGTCGGCTCGCCGCTGATGGACGACCAGCCGTATTCCCGGCGCCTGGCCGAATGGCGCGCCGCCGATCCGGCGACGCTGGACCCGCCGCGCATCGCCGCCGTGCTGCGCGCCGTGACCGCCGAGCGGCCGACCGACGCCGAGGCGCTCCGCAACCTGGCCCTGGCCGAGATGGCCAGCGGCGACACCCTGGCGGCCAGCAGCGCGCTGCGCCGGGCCGTGCGGCTGAAGCCCGACGACGCGTCGCTGTGGGCGGCGCTGGGCGAGACCTTCATGGTCCAGGCCGAGGGCAAGCTCGACGGCGACGCCAGGCTGGCCTTCGCCGAGGCGCTGAAGCGCGACCCGGCCAACCTCAGCGCCCGCTACTTCCTGGCCCGGGCCGATATCCAGGACGGCAAGACCGCACAGGGGCTGGCGGCGTGGAAGACGCTGCTGGCCGGCCTGCCCGAGGGCGACGGCAACCGCACCCTGCTGGCGGCCGAGATCGGCGCCGTCGAGCGCACCGGCAAGCTGCCCGATACGCAGGCCCAGGCGGCCCAGGCTCAGGCCCAGGCGCCGCAGGGCGCGGGCATGCCCGACGCCGAGGCGATCCGCGGCATGGTCGAGGGGCTGGCCGCCCGGCTCGACGCCGAGCCCAACGACCCGCAGGGCTGGGTGCGGCTGGTCCGCGCCTGGTCCGTGCTCGGCGAGGACGCGAAACGCGACGCGGCGCGGGCTCGGGCGCGGGCGCTGTTCAAGGATCAACCCGACGTGCTGAAGGCCCTCGACCAGGCCGCGGAGGCGCCGCGATGAGCTTCTGGCCGAAATCCCGGACCGCCCGACGGCGGCTGACCATCCTGCTGGCCATCGCGCCCGTGTTGGCGCTGGCCGTGGGGCTGACCATGTGGGGCCTGCGGGACTCGATCTCGCTGTTCTACACCCCGGCCCAGGCGAGGGAGGCCAATGTGGCCCCCGGCCGCGCCGTGCAGCTGGGCGGGCTGGTCGAGGCCGGCAGCGTGAGGAAGTTCCCCGACGGCCGCGTCGAGTTCGCCGTCACCGACCAGAAGGCGACCGCTGTCGTCAGCTTCAAGGGCGACCTGCCCGACCTGTTCCGCGAGGGGCAGGGGATCGTGGCCGAGGGATCGTTCGACGAGCGCGGCGTCTTCGTCGCCAAGCGGGTGCTGGCCAAGCACGACGAGAAGTACATGCCCAAGGAAGTCGCCGACGCCATCAAGGAACAGGGCGAATGGCGCGGCGACGGAGCGAAGGGCGACCATGACCGCTGAACTGGGCGCCTTCGCCCTGGCGCTGGCCCTGGCGCTGTCCATCGCCCAGGCCGGGCTGGGCCTGGCCGGCGCGCGGCGGCCGGCGCTGGCCGGAGCGGGCGAGGGGGCGACGCTGGGCGCGTTCCTGGCCGTGGCGGCGGCGTTCGGCGCGCTGCTGATCGCCTTCATCACCTCCGACTTCTCGGTCGCCAACGTGGCGGCCAACTCCAACACCGCCAAGCCGATGCTCTACAAGGTGGCCGGCGCCTGGGGCAGCCACGAGGGCTCCATGCTGCTGTGGTGCCTGGCTCTGACCGGCTACGGCGCGGCCGTGGCCGTGTTCGGCAAGACACTGCCGCCGGCGCTGAGAAGCCGGGCGCTGGGCGTTCAGGGCGTGCTGGGCGTGCTGTTCCTAGCCTACACCGTGTTCGCCTCCAATCCGCTGGCGCGGCTGGTCGAGGCGCCCCTCGAAGGGCGGTCGCTGAACCCGCTGCTGCAGGATCCGGCGCTCGCCTTCCATCCACCCTTCCTCTACCTCGGCTATGTCGGCTTCTCGGTCGTGTTCTCGTTCGCCGTGGCCGCCCTGATCGGCGGACGGGTCGACGCGGCCTGGGCGCGGTGGGTCCGGCCCTGGACGCTGGCCGCGTGGAGCATGCTGACCATCGGCATCACCCTGGGCGCCTTCTGGGCCTACTACGAACTGGGCTGGGGGGGCTGGTGGTTCTGGGACCCGGTCGAGAACGCCAGCTTCATGCCGTGGCTGATCGGGGCGGCGCTGCTGCATTCCGCCGTCGTGACCGAGAAGCGCGGGGCGCTGTCCGGCTGGACCGTGTTCCTGGCGCTGGCGGCCTTCACCTTCTCCATGCTGGGGGCCTTCCTGGTGCGGTCCGGCGTGCTGACCAGCGTCCACGCCTTCGCCGTCGATCCCACGCGCGGCGTGCTGCTGCTGACGATCCTGGCCGTGGCCTCCGGCGCGGGCTTCGCGCTGTTCGCCTGGCGCGCCCCGGCCCTGCAGGCGGGCGGGCAGTTCAAGACCGTCAGCCGCGAAAGCCTGATCGTCCTCAACAACATCATCCTGTCCGCCGCGACCGCCGGCGTGCTGTTCGGGACCCTGTATCCGCTGATCGTCGAGGCCACGAGCGGGGAGGCCGCCACCGTCGGCGCGCCCTACTTCAACCTGGTGTTCGGCGTGCTGATGAGCGTGGCCTTCCTGTTCGTGCCGTTCGGGCCGTTGATGGCCTGGAAGCGGGGCGACGCGCGCGCCTCCGTCGACCGGCTGAAGCTGGCGGCCGCGGCGGCCGTGGTCCTGGGCGTCGCCGCCTATGCCGTGACCAGCCCGCGCCATGTGCTGGCGGCGGGCGGGCTGGCGCTGGGCTTCTGGCTGATCTTCGGCGCCCTGGCCGAGGTGGCCGAGCGGACGCGGGCCTTCCGCGCGCCCTGGGACGAGGTGCGCCGCCGCCTGACCGGCCTGCCGCGCGGGGCCTGGGGGACCACGCTGGCCCACGCGGGCCTGGGCGTCTTCACCCTGGGGGCCGTGTTCGAAAGCACCTGGAAGATCGAGGCGGCCGAGGCGTTGGCCGTCAACGGGCGGCTGAACGTCGGCGCCTATGAGCTGAGCCTCGACGACGTCGGCATGATCGAGGGGCCCAACTATCTGGCCGAGCGCGGCAAGGTGACCGTGCGGCGGGCCGGCAAGGTCGTCTGCGAGGCGGCGCCCGAGCGGCGGTTCTATCCGACCGGCGGACAGACGACCTCCGAGGTGGCGCTGTGCCATCGGGGCCTCGACCAGATCTACATCGTCATGGGCGAGCGCCGGGCGGGCGCCGACGGCGGCCAGGCCTGGCTGCTGCGCGGCTATTTCAATCCGTGGGTCCAGCTGATCTTCCTGGGTCCGCTGCTGATGGCGATCGGCGGCGCGGTGTCGCTGACCGACCGGCGGCTGCGGATGGCGGTGGGGAGGAAGGCGACGTGAAGCGCCTGCTGATCGCCCTGGCCGCCGTGCTCTGCATGGCCGCCGCCTCCGACCCGTCCGAGCGCCTGCCGGATCCGGCCCAGGAGGCCACGGCGCGGGAAATCATGCGCGAGGTGCGGTGTCTGGTCTGCCAGAACGAGTCGATCGACGATTCCGACGCCGGGCTGGCGCGCGACCTGCGCAAGGTCGTGCGCGAGCAGGTGGCGGCGGGACGCAGCCAGGCCGAGGTGAAGACCTTCCTGACCGACCGCTACGGCGACTATGTGCTGCTGCGGCCCAAGTTCAGCCTCCGCAACGCGGCGCTGTGGCTGGCGCCCGTCGTCGCCGTGCTGGCGGGGCTGACCTTCCTGGCCCTGCGGTTGCGCCGGCGCGAGCAGGCCCAGCCGCTGACGCCCGAGGAGGAGGCCAGGCTGGCCGCCCTGCTGAAGGACGACGCCCCGTGACGCAAGCGCGCGGGCATTTCCTCGCGCGCGCCCTAGAAACGCCACGGTGGATGACGGAAAGATAACTTGAGAGACGTAGTGCTCTTTGGCAACGAACGACGATATTCAGATCCCGTAGTGTCGGGAACAGGAACGGAACCAGCATGGTCGCCAAGAAGGCCGGATTTTTTGTAGGCGCCGTCGCCGGCGCGGGCGTCGCCGCGGCGGCTCTGGCGGGTGTGGGGCTTCGCATGGCCCCCGCTCACGCCGAGCCGCAGCCGGGACTCATCAAGACCGCGGCCGCCGGCCCGGTCATGTTCGCCCCGCCGCCCGGCGCGCCGATGTCCTTCGCCGACATCTTCGAGAAGGTGTCGCCGGCCGTCGTGTCCATCGACGTCACCTCGCGGGTCGACGCCAAGTCGCTGCGCTTCCGTGGCTTCCCGTTCGACCTGGGCCCGCAGGGGCGCAACCCCGACGGCCAGAACGGTGACGGCGCCGAAGGCAACCAGGGCGGCGACGGCGAGGACGGTCCCGTCCGTCCGCGTCAGCAGTCCTCCGGCTCGGGCTTCTTCATCACCGCCGACGGCTACATCGTGACCAACAACCACGTGGTCGAGGGCGCCGACGAGATCACCGTCACCCTCAAGGACGGCCGCGAACTGAAGGCCAAGGTGGTCGGCACCGACGAGAATACCGACTTGGCCGTCATCAAGGTCGAGGGCAACGGCTTCACCTTCGTCACCTTCGAGAACGCGGCCAAGCCGCGCGTCGGCGACTGGGTCATCACCGTGGGCAACCCGTTCGGCCTGGGCGGCACCGCCACGGCGGGCATCGTGTCGGCCTACGGCCGGAACCTGAACGACGAGCAGTCGTCCTTCGTCGACTACGTCCAGATCGACGCGCCGATCAACCGGGGCAACTCCGGCGGTCCGACCTTCGACGTCTACGGCCGGGTGATCGGCGTCAACAGCGCCATCTTCTCCCCGACCGGCGGCTCCGTCGGCATCGGCTTCG
>JBIICO010000007.1:0-46830 GCA_044238855.1 Caulobacter sp. | reverse complement strand
ACAGGCGATCGCCGACTCCGGGCTGGAAGAGAACGAAGTCTCCAACGACCGCACCGGCCTGATCGTCGGCGCCGGCGGGCCGTCGACCAAGGTCATCATCGAGGCCGCCGCGATCACCCGCGAGAAGGGCCCCAAGCGTATCGGTCCGTTCGCCGTGCCCAAGGCGATGAGCTCGGGCGCCTCGGCGACTCTGGCCACCTGGTTCAAGATCCGTGGCCTGAACTTCTCGATCAGCTCGGCCTGCGCCACCTCCACCCACTGCATCGGCTCGGCCTACGAGCAGATCCTGATGGGCAAGCAGGACGTCGTCTTCGCCGGCGGAACCGAAGAGCTGGACTGGTCGCTGTCCAACCTGTTCGACGCCATGGGCGCGATGAGCAGCAACTTCAACGACCGTCCGGCGGTCGCCTCGCGCGCCTATGACGCCAACCGCGACGGCTTCGTCATCGCCGGCGGCGCCGGCATCGTGGTGCTGGAAGAGTACGAGCGGGCCAAGGCCCGCGGCGCCAAGATCTATGGCGAAATCGTCGGCTACGCCGCCAACTCGGACGGCTACGACATGGTCGCGCCGTCGGGCGAGGGCGCTGCGCGCTGCATGAACCTGGCCCTGGCCGGGGCCGGCGGCCGCGCGATCGACTACCTGAACCCGCACGGCACCTCGACGCCGGTCGGCGACATCAAGGAGATGGAGGCGGTCCGCCAGGTGTTCGGCAAGAACGCTCCGGCGATCAGCTCGACCAAGTCCCTGACCGGCCACAGCCTCGGCGCGGCCGGCGCCCAGGAGGCGATCTACAGCCTGCTGATGCTCAACAACGGCTTCCTCGCCGAGAGCGCCCACATCGAAAACCTCGATCCGGCCTTCGAGGACCTGCCGATCCTGCGCAAGCGGGCCGACCGTCAGGTCGAGACGGTGATGTCCAACAGCTTCGGCTTCGGCGGCACCAACGGCTGTCTGATCATGGCGCGGGCTTAGTCACAGCCCGCACAACCGCCTTGCGTCCTTCGAGACGGCTGCTTACGCAGCCTCCTCAGGATGACGCAGTCTGGGGATCGCACCCCCGTTCGTCATGGTGAGGAGCGCCCCTCGGGGCGCGTCTCGAACCACGCACTGACAAGGACCTTCTCATGGCCGACGACTACAGCTTCCCCAAGGGCGACCTGATGAAGGGCAAGAAGGCCCTGATCACCGGCGTGGCCAACCACAACTCGATCGCCTGGGGCATCGCCTCGCAGCTGGCCGCCCAGGGCGCCGAGCTGGCGTTCGCCTACCTGCCGGACATGGAAAAGCGCGTGCGTCCGCTGGGTGAGAGCATCGGCGTGAAGACCTTCGTGCCGCTGGAAGTCACCGACGACGCCTCGCTGGACGCGGCCTTCAAGACCCTGGCCGACGAGTTCGGCACGCTGGACGCCTACCTCCACTCGATCGCCTTCGCCAACAAGGACGAGCTGAAGGGCTCGTTCGTCGAGAACACCACCCGCGAGGGCTTCCTGCGGGCGATGAACATCTCGGCCTTCAGCTTCGTCGACACCGCGCGCCGGGCCGCCGAGCTGATGCCGAACGGCGGGGCGATGGCGACGCTGACCTACCTCGGGTCCGAGCGGGTCATCCCCAACTACAACACCATGGGCGTGGCCAAGGCGGCGCTGGAAGCGGCCACCCGCTACATCGCCCGCGACCTCGGTCCCAAGGGCATCCGCGTCAACGCCATCTCGGCGGGGGCCATGCGCACCCTGTCGCTGGCCGGCATCTCCGGCGGCCGCGGCATGATCAGCCAGGGCCGGGCCTTCAGCGCGCTGAAGGAAGACACCTCGATGGAGGGCGTGGCCGGCGCGGCGCTGTGGCTGCTGTCGGAGCTGGGCCGCTCGACCACGGGCGAAGTCGTCCACGTCGACGCCGGCTTCCACATGATCGGCCTGCCGGACCCGGAAGGCGAAGGCTGATGGGTTCGCCTGCGTCCTTCGAGACCCGGCTTCGCCGCCCCTCAGGATGACGAAGGTCGTTTGGCGTCGACAAATCTGGTCATGGTGAGGCGCGAGCGCGGCCAGCGTCTCGAACCACGCAAGGCCTTCAGGCCGCGTAGGCCTTCATGAAGACCCGGGCGGCTTCGGCCGCCCAGCGGTCGACGTCGTCCTCGGCCAGCTCGCTGGCGAGGTTCAGCAGCGCCGCCGTCTGGCGGTGGCCCAGGACCATGCCGCTGAAGAATTCCGCCGCCTGGGTGGGATCGGGCGTGTTCAGCCGGCCGGCGCGGGTTTCCATCTCCAGGAAGGCGGCCAGCTGGGCGCGGCTGTGCATCGGCCCGGCCTCGAAGAAGCTTCGCGCCAGGTCGGGCAGCTCGGCGGCGCTCTGGATCGTCACCCGCATCAGCGAGTAGCGCTTGTTGCTGACCACGCCCAGCAGGGTGCGGGCATAGGCGGCCAGGGTCTCCTCGGGATGCTCCTCGGCCCCCGGCGCCCGCAGCGGCGCGGTGATCCCGTCGACGCGCCGCTCGACCAGCGCCCGGATCAGGTCGGCCTTGCTGCCATAGTGATTGTAGACCGTCTGCTTGGAGACCCCGGCGCGGCGCGCGATCTCCTCCATCGGCGCCGACAGGCCGCGTTCGCCGATCACGTCGGACGCGGCGTCGAGAATGGCTTCGGTCTTGGCGACGTCGATCTGTCCGGCCAGCCGCGGCATGTCAGTGTCCTCCGCCCCCGCCCCCCGGCGCGGTGTTCTTCGCCGGCGCCGCGAACAGCGCCAGGAACCCGGCTATCCCCAGACCCACCGCCAGCAGCGCGAACGCGTCGCCGAACGCCAGGATCGAGGCCTGCTGCCGAAGCAGGCCGCCGAACGCCTTGTAGCCCGCGCCCTCCGGGTCCGCCACGCCCAGCTGCGCCATGCGCGCCGACAGGCCGGCCATCAGCGCCTGGCTGGACGCGCTGGCCTGGCTGACGGCGCTGGTCAGCTCGTTGTAGTGGCGGGCCGTCTGCTGGGTCAGGGCGGTCGACAACAGGGCCAGGCCGACGGCGCCGCCGACGTTGCGGGTTAGGTTCACCAGGGCCGAAGCGTCCTTCATCATCGACATCGGGATGGTGCTGACGGTCATCTGCTGGCTTGCGATCATGGCGATCATCACGCCGACGCCCCGGAAAGCCTGCAGCGTCGCGAACTCCCAGAAGGCCCAGTCCTTGGTCACCGCATGGCCCAGGCCCGTCCCGTAGGCGGCCAGGGCGAAGCCCAGCACCATCGCCACGCGCGGGTCGAACTGGCGCACCAGCCGGCCGGCGACGGGGCCGGTGGCGAACATGGTCAGGCCCGAGACCAGCATGGTCGTGCCGGTCTCGGCGGCCGAATAGTGCCGAATCTGGGCCAGGAACAGCGGCAGCACGAAGGTGCCGCCATAGAGGCTCATGCCCGAGATCAGGGTCATGACGATGCCGATGCTGAAATTTCGATCCGCGAACGGCCGCAGGGAGACGATCGGCTGCCGGTAGGCGAGCTGGCGCCAGATGAAGGCGCCGAAGGTGATCACCCCCAGGACCGTCAGCCACAGGATGGCGTCGTCCTGGAACCAGCTATCCTTGGCGCCTTCCTCGATCACGTACTGGATGCTGAGCAGGCCGATGGCCATCAGCACCAGGCCCCACCAGTCGACGCCCTTGGACAGCGACGGGTCGCCCTTGTCGAAATCGCCGTAGCGCCAGACCAGGAACAGGGCCAGCAGGCCCGGGGGCACGTTGACGAAGAACAGCCAGCGCCAGCTGGCCACGTCGGTCAGGTGGCCGCCGAGGGTCGGGCCGACGGTCGGGGCCAGGGTGACGATCAGGCCGACGACCACGTTGGCGGTGATCCGCCGCTCCGGCGGGAACACGGTGAAGGCGGTGGCGAAGACGACCGGGATCATCGCGCCGCCGGCGATCCCCTGGATCGCCCGCATGAAGATCATCGATTCGATGCTGGTGGTCAGGCCCGTCATGATCGAGCTGACGATGAACAGGATGCAGGCGCCCATGAAGAACTTCTGGGTGCCCCACATGCGGCTCAGGTAGGCGGTGAGCGGCATGATCACGACCTCGGCCAGCAGGTAGACCGTCTGGACCCAGCTCATCTCGTCGGCGCTGGCGCCGATGCCGGCCTGGATCTGCGACAGCGAGGCCGCGACGATCTGGATGTCGAGGATGGCCATGAACTGGCCGATGATCATCCCGCCGAAGCCGAGGAAGACCAGCGGCCACGGGATCACCTTGCCGTCGTGCCGCACCAGTCCGGGCTTCCCCGCGCCGGCGGCGGGGGAAGGGCCGGCCTGGGCGGGGATCGCCGCGTCGGACATCGGACGGGTTCCTAGCGGGCCACGCCCCGGCGGGCGTACTGCGCGTCGGGTTGGGCGGCCTGGGCGAAGGAGGCGCCGGACTGGTCGCGGACGTCGACCTTGACGCTGACCGACAGGCCGGGGCGCAGGCCGGCGCCGCCCGTGGTCCCGCGGTCGATCTCGATCCGCACCGGCACCCGCTGGGTGACCTTGGTGAAGTTGCCGACCGCGTTCTCGACCGGGATCAGCGCGAACTCCTGGCCGGTGGCGGGGGCGAAGCTTTCGACGCGGCCGGTGATGGTCTCGTCGCCGAAGGCGTCGGCCTTCAGGCTGACCGTCTGGCCGATGCGCAGGCGGGCGACCTGGGTTTCCTTGAAGTTGGCGACCACGAAGGTCTTGTCGAGCGGCACGATGCTCATCAGCGCCCCGCCGGGCTGGACCAGCTGGCCGGGACGGACGGCCCGGGCGCCGACCACGCCGGCGACCGGCGCGCGGATCACGGTGCGTTCGAGGTCGAGGCGGGCCTGTTCCACGGCGGCGCGGGCCGCGGCGGCCTGGGCGATGGCCTGGCTCCTGGCCGAACCCAGCGACTGGGCGCTGCGGCGCTCGGCCTCGAGGGCGGCCTGGGCCTGGGCGACGGAGGCGTTCGACTGGTCGGCCCCGGCGCGGACGGTCTGCAGCTTCTGGTCGGAGACCCAGCCGCTGTCGGCCAGGTCGCCATAGCGCTTCAGGTCGGCCTGGGCGCGGCCGGCCTCGGCGCGGGCGCTCGACACGCCGGCGGCGCGCTCGGCGATCACCGCCTGCTCCAGCGAGGCCCGGTCGTCGACGGCCGCGACGGCGGCGTCCAGCGCCCTGGCGTTGGCGACCGCCTGGTCGAGCTTGGCCTGGAAGGTGGTCGGATCGATGCGGGCGACCACCTGGCCGGCCTCGACATGCTCGTTGTCGCTGACCAGCACCTCGACCACGTAGCCGGACACTTGCGGGCTGACCTGGACGGTGTCGGCCTGGATGAAGGCGTTGTCGGTCGCCTCGTAGTGCTGCTTGTTCAGCCACCAGAACGAGCCGCCGACGATCACGGCGACGCCGACGACGGCGGCCGCCGCGTAAGGGACCAGCTTCTTACGATCAAAGGACGGCATAGACGGCCCCGAACTCACGCCTGTGAAAAATGGACTCAACCGTCCATGCGGCGCCTTAGCGCTCGGTCCGGCTTTCGGCAAGCGTTAAATGGACGGGGCTGTCCAAGATTCGCGCCGGGCGGATCAGGCCGCGCGCGGCTCGAGATCGGCGGCGGCCTCGATCAGCGCCAGCGCCAGGGCGGCGGCGGCGAGATCGATTTCCGACGCGTCGACGGAGCTCTGGCTCGCGCGGCCGGCGCGCTCGCGGCAGGCGGCGGCCAAAGCCGCGGCGCCTTCCGGCATGCGGGTCAGGGCGTCGAGCATCACCTCGATGACCATCATGGCGGCGCCGCCGTCGATGGCGCTGGCGCGCAGACCGGGGCAGTTGGTCCAGAACGGATCGTGGGGGGAAGAGGTCTGGTTCATGAGAACGTCGATACGCGAAACGACAGCCCGGAAACTTAACCGCGAGGCGACCGATCGCCGCAGTTGCGGCCAAAAGCCCCTGATCGCGCGCTTTCGTCGCACGCCCCAATCGGAGTAGGGTTGCCGCCATGGCCTCCGACCGCGCCTCTCCGCCGGCCCTCATGTGGGTCGCCCTGTTCCTGACCCTCTGCGCGGCCCTGGGCCTGTGGATGGGCTTCAAGGATCAGATTCGCCGCAATCCGCCCGACTGGTACACCGGCGCCTCCAGCGGGGGCTCGAGCGGCCCGGCCGCCGCCGACACGGCCCGCGAGGCGACGCCCTACGACCCGACCGCGCGCAACGACGCCCCGGCGGTTGCCGCCGCGACCCCCGCCAAGCCGGCCGAGAAGACCGGGGAGGACGAGGACGCCGCCGACGATACGGCCACGACGACCGCCGCTCCGGTCACGACCGCGACACCGGCCGCGCCGGCGGCGCCGGGAACCGTCTCGCCCGCCACGCCACGCCCGAAGGCGACGCCGCAGCCGGCCCGGCCCTCCGACGATCCGGTCGGCGATATCCTCGATTCCCAGAAGCCGGCGCCCGACCAGCCGCCGGTGGTGCCTTACTAGAATGACCCGGACCTTCGACGCGGACGTGATCATCGCCGGCGCCGGCATGGCCGGGGCGACCCTGGCGCTGGCGCTGAAGAGTGGCGGGCTCGAGCCCCTGCTTATCGACCCGGCGCCGTTCGACAGCCAGCTGGCCCCCAGCTTCGACGGTCGGTCGTCCGCCATCGCCTTCTCCTGCTTCCGCCAGTGGCGGACCCTGGGCCTGGCGGACGCGCTGGAGCCGCACGCCCAGCGGATGGACGAGATCCTGGTCACCGACGGCCGTGCGCCCGGCGCGGCGACGCCGGGCCAGACGCCCTTCTTCCTGCATTTCGACAGCGGCGAGATCGCCGACCGGGTCGAGGGCGAGCCGCTCGGCTACATGCTGGAGAACCGCCGCATCCGCGCGGGCCTGTCCCAGGCGGTGATCGCGGCCGGCATCCCCGTGCTGGCGCCCTCGCGGGTCGTGTCGGTCGAGGTCGACGCGGCGGCGGGACGGGTGACGCTGGACGACGGCCGGGTGCTGACGGCGCCGCTAGTGGTCGGGGCCGAGGGGCGCGGCTCGATCGTGCGCCAGGCGGCCGGCATCGACATCGTCGGCTGGGACTATCCGCAGACCGGCGTCGTCTGCACCGTGAAGCTGGAACAGCCGCACGGCGGCGTCGCCCACGAGTATTTCCTGCCCGGCGGGCCGTTCGCCATCCTGCCGCTGACCGAGAACCGCGCCAGCCTGGTCTGGACCGAGAAGCGCGATCGCGGCGCGGCCCTGAAGTCGGCCCGGCCGGAAGTGTTCGACGCCCACCTGCATCGCCGCTTCGGCGACTTCCTCGGCGGCGTCGAGGTGGTGGGGCCGGTGTTCACCTATCCACTGAGCCTGGCGCTGGCGGAGCGGTTCAGCGCCCCGCGGATCGCCCTGCTGGGCGACGCCGCCCACGGCGTGCACCCGATCGCGGGCCAGGGCCTGAACCTGGGCCTGAAGGGCGCGGCCGCCCTGGCCGAGGTGCTGGTCGAGGCGTCCCGCCTGGGCGAGGATATCGGCGGCGAAACGGTGCTGGACCGCTACGGCGCCTGGCGCCGGTTCGACACCATGACCCTGTCGGCCGGCATGGACGCGTTCGTTTGGCTGTTCTCGAACGACAACCCGCTGGTGCGGACGGTGCGCGGCATCGGCATGTCGGTGGTCAACCGCGTCGGTCCGGCGCGGCGCTTCTTCATGCAGGAAGCCGGCGGCGCGGTGGGCGACCTGCCGAGGTTGCTGCGCGGCGAGGGGCTGTAGCCTCACCGCTCAGCCGTCCTCCTCGCGACAAGCGCGAGGATACGAACGGGGAGGCTGACCCCTACGCCTCCAGCGCCCGCGCCTCTTCCGGGAGCATGATCGGCACGCCGTCGCGGATCGGGTAGGCCAGCTTGGCGCCGGCGCTGATCAGTTCGCCCTTCTCGCGATCGTACTTCAGCGGGCCGCGGCTGACCGGGCACACGAGGGCTTCCAGCAGGCGGGGATCGACCTTGGGGGCTTCGGCTTGGCTCATGGAGTCCTTCTAGCGCTCCGGCGCGCGCGCGCCAAACGCTACTGAAGCGAGGTCGGCTCGTCGTCGCCGCCGGCGGCGTCGATCTCGAGCAGGGCGATCAGCGCATCGGCGCGGTCGGCCAGGGTCGGCGCCTCGAGCAGGGCCTGCTTCTCGGCGGCGTCGAACGGCAGGCCCATGGCCAGGCTGTTGACCAGGGCGTCGACGGGCGCGGCCTCGGCGGTTTCCCATTCGATGCCCAGGCCCCGATGGTCGAGGTAGCGGGCGAGGGCGGTCAGGAAGCGCGAGCGGTCCAGCGTCGGCGCGATCTCGTCCTGCCGCAGGTCTTCCTCGAACGGGTCGAAGCTGGCCCGGACCTGGCGATAGGGCGTGCGGACCGGCAGCTCGTCGCCCAGCGCGAAGCGGCAGAGGCCCGTCAGGGTGATCAGGTAACGCCCGTCAGAGGTCTCGGCGAAGCTGGTGATGCGGCCCACGCAGCCGACCGGGGCCAGCGGCGGCAGCTCGCGGTCGCCGGCCCGGGTCTGGACCATGCCGATCAGCCGGTCGCCGGCCATCGCGTCGTCCACCATGTTCAGGTAGCGCGGCTCGAAGATGTTCAGCGGCAGCTGCCCGCCGGGCAGCAGCAGCGCGCCGTCCAGCGGAAACACGGGGATCGCCAGCGGCAGGTCGACGGCCTTGCGGTATCCCGTGGGCATGGGCATCCCCCTAACTGAACAGGATCGACGACAGCCGTCGACGTCCCTGCCTGGCGACCTCCGAACCGCCGCCGGCGGCTTCGAACACGGTCAACAGCTGCTTGCGCGCCGCCTCCTCGTTCCAGGTCCGGTCCCGCTCGATGATCGTCAGCAGCTGATCGGCGGCGGCGTCCAGGCGGCCCTGGGCGGCGAAGGCGTTGGCCAGCTCGAAACGCGCCTCGTGGTCGTCCGGGTCCGCCGCGAGGCGATTTTCGAACTCGGCGGTCTCCGACGGGCCGCTCTCGGCGAGGGCCAGGGCGGCGCGGGCGGCGTCCAGGTCGGGGTCCTTGGCGTCGGCGGGCGCCATGGCGACGAGTTCCGCCGCCGCCTCGACGTCTCCGCCGGCCAGGTAGCATCGGGCCAGGCCGCCGATCGCCTTGATGTTGGCCGGATCCATCTGCAGCACGGCGGCATAGCCCTGGGCCGCGCCGCCGAGGTCGCCCAGTTCGAACGACTCCCTGGCCTGGGCCAGCACTTCGTCGATCTCGCTGGCCGGCGGCGGACCGATCAGGCGGTCAACGAAGCGCTTCACCTCGCTCTCGGGTTGGGCGCCCTGGAAGCCGGTCACCGGCTGGCCGTCGACGAAGGCGTAGACGGTCGGGATCGACTGCACGCGCAGCTGGCCGGCGAAACCCGGGTTCTTGTCGACGTCGATCTTGACCAGCTTCACCGCCCCGGCGGCTTCGCGGATCACCTTCTCGATCGTCGGGGTCAGCTGGCGGCAGGGGCCGCACCAGGTGGCCCAGAAGTCGACGATGACCGGCTGGATCTTCGACGCCTCGATGACGTCGGCCATAAAGCTGGCGTCGGAGCCGTCCTTGATCAGGTCGCCGGCCGGCGCGGAAGCGGGGTTTTCGCCGAGAAGAGTCATTCGATGTCCGTGCGGGGCCGCGTCGCGTCGCCCCTCTCCGTGAAATGTTTCGCCGTCCAAGATGGTCGCAAGCGGCCGGGTCTTCAACGCCCCAAAACGACTTCCATGGCCGCGAAGTCGACGATCATCGGCTCCACCCCCAGCGCCGACAGGAAGCGGCGCAGGCCCTCTTGCGAGACGGTGGTGGTGGCGGTGTTGGTCAGCGGGTGGAAGTTCACCGGGTCGGCCCGGGCCAGTTCGGCGTCCAGCACGAAGCGCACCCGCCCGTCCGTATCGTTGATCAGGCCGAACGCCGTCACCGACCCGGGCGTCACGCCCAGCGTCTCGAGCATCAGCTCCGGACTGCCGAACGACAGCCGGGCCGAGCCGATCACCGTATGCAGCCGCTTCAGGTCGATGGCCGTGTGGCCCAGCGCCGAGATCAGCCACAGCTGGCCCCTGGCGTCCTTCAGGAACAGGTTCTTGGTGTGGCCGCCGGGCAGGGCGGCCTTGATCTCCTCGCCCTCGCCGACCCGGAACACGGCCGGATGGTCGAGGGTCGAGTGGGCGACGCCGTGGGCGTCGAGGAAGGCGAAAAGGTCGGCGCGGGTCTTCATGATCCGCTCCTTAGCGAAGCCCCGGCTCTTGCGGAACCGTCTCGCCCGCGCCAGAGGTTCAGGCCAGTTCCGAACCGACGAGGCCGCCCATGGACATGGTGCTCGAGTGCTATCCGACCAGCCTGCGTCCGCCGGACATCGTGCCCGGCCGCCCGCAGCGCGCCTGGATGGAGTCCTTCCTCGAACGGCACGCCTATCGCTGCCTGCCGCTGACCATGGCCAACACCTCGGGCTGGGACATCCTCTGCCCGGTCGGGTTCACGGCGGAATGGAACGGCGGGCCGCTGGCGGCCGACATCGACATCTGGCCCGACCACCCGCATCCGGACTTCCACGACCTGGTGAAGAGCCACTTCACCCACGGGGTGCTGACCTTCCACCCCGGCTACCTGTTCCGCACGCCGCCGGGCTGGTCGATGTGGGTGCAGGGCGCGCCCAACCACATCAAGGACGGCATCCAGGCCCTGCAGGGCGTGGTCGAGACCGACTGGCTGCCCTTCCCCTTCACGATGAACTGGCATTTCACCCGGCCCGGGAAGATCCGCTTCGAGAAGGGCGAGCCCTTCGCCTTCATCACCCTGGTCCAGGACCGGGCGCTGGACGCCGTCCAGCCGGTGATGAAGCGGCTCGACGCCAACAGCGAGCTGCGCGACCAGTACGACGCCTGGCTGCGCCAGCGGTCGGACTTCAACACCCGGCTGGCCAAGGGCGATCCCGGCGCCGCGCGCGAGGCCTGGCAGCGCTTCTACTTCAAGGGCGAACTGCCCGAGGAGACCGGCCCGGCCCCGAAGGACCACGTCAACAAGCGACGTCTGAAGACCATGAAACTGGGAGTCTGACGGGGACTCCGGAGCGGCGGCAAAAATACCGGCGGAGGGCGCTTGCAAAGGCCGGAACCCTCTGCCATAAGCCGCCCTCTCGATTTCGGACCGCCCCGGCGGTCCCTGGACGCGGGCGTAGCTCAGGGGTAGAGCACAACCTTGCCAAGGTTGGGGTCGTGAGTTCGAATCTCATCGCCCGCTCCATTTAATCGAGACCGCGAAGGCCGGGCGAAAGCCCGGCCTTTCTCGTTTCCGGCCACCCCTTCAGGCGCCTGCCTTGCACCCCTCCTCCCCGACGGCGGGCGGAGGGCCCGTCTCTGTTCCGGTTTGGGTCAGTAGGTGGGTATCGCGATGTTTCTGCGTGGCACGGCAGGCAAGGATGTTCTCAAGGGCGGCGTCGAGGACGACACGATCTACGGGTTCGAGGGTGACGACATCCTCGCGGGCGGCGCGGGCAATGACGTGATCGCCGGCCACGCGGGCGCCGACAGCCTCACCGGCGACGCCGGCGACGACTGGCTGATCATCAACGGCGGGGCCGGCATCGACTGGGCCTCCTACGAGGACGCCGCCGCCTCGGTGACGGTCGACCTGCTGACCACCACCGCCCAGAACACCGGCGGCGCGGGCGTCGACAGGCTGGTGGCCGTCGAGAACCTGTTCGGCTCGACCTTCGACGACCTGCTGAAAGGCAACAACGCCGCCAACACCCTGAACGGCGCGGCGGGCGACGACGCCCTGTTCGGCCGCAGCGGCAACGACGCCCTGCACGGCGGCGACGGCGACGACTGGATCGAGGGCGGCCTCGGCAACGACTACATCGAAGGCGGCGCGGGCTCGGACTGGGCGGCCTACGAGGAGGCGACCCGGGGCGTCACCGTCAACCTGTCGCTGGCCACGGCCCAGAACACCATCGGCGCCGGCGTCGACACCCTGGTCGGGATCGAGAAGCTCTATGGCTCGGCCCATGCCGACGTCCTGACCGGCAACAACGGCGCCAACAGCCTCTACGGCGGCGCGGGCGCGGACAAGCTGTACGGCGGCCTGGGCGCCGACATCCTGCACGGCGGCGAGGGCGACGACCTGTTCGACGGCGGCGCGGGCATCGACACCGTGACCTTCGACGGCGCCGCGACGGGCGTCTTCATTCAGCTGTGGCTGGGCGCGGGACCGCAGCAGACCGGCTTCGGGAACGACAGCTTCGCAGGCATCGAGAACATCGTCGGCACCGGCCATCGCGACTGGATCCAGGGCGACGCCTCGGCCAACAGGCTCTACGGCGGCGACGGCGACGACTACCTCAACACCTGGGGCACGGGCGACACGCTCCTTGGCGAAGGCGGCGACGACGTCCTGACCGGCACGGTCGGCGACCACATCCTGAACGGCGGCGACGGCAGCGACACCTTCGTGGTCCCCTACACGCCCGGGGGCAACAAGGTCGACCTGGCGATGGCCGGCTCGCAGAGCATCGGGGGCGGCATGAGCTACACCCTGGTCTCGGTCGAGAACGTGCGGTTCCTGATGGGCGACAACGACGTCTACTTCAGCAACGCCGCCAACACGGCCACCGGCGGCAGCGGCGTCGACACCTATTCGTACCGGTCGATCAACGAGATCGGGAAGGGCGACAAGGCCGACCACATCATGAACTGGACCACCGCCGACAGGATCGACCTGTCGCGCATCGACGCCAACACCAAGGTGGCCGGCGACCAGGCCTTCGTCTGGGCCGGCGCCTTCAGCAAGCAGGCCGGACAGGCCGTCGCGGCCTGGGACAGCGTCAATCAGGTGACGCTGGTGCAGTTCGACGTCAACGGCGACGGCAAGGCGGACGCCGAACTGTACGTGCACGGCCAGAAGGCCGACGCCTACGGCCACTGGATCCTGTAGCGAATTCAACGGTGACCGGGAACGGGTGGCGCCGGTCCCGGTTCGAAACGCTTTCTTTGGAACTCGTCGGCATCCTGCATGCCTGCTGATCTCCAGAATGGAGTGGGGGGCGTGTTCAAGGTCATCTCGTGTCTCGTTAACGAGCACGACTACGGCATGGTGCTTGTCGCGGGGCTTGTCTGCCTCTGCGCCTCGCTCACTGCCTTCCGTCTTTACTCGCGCATGAACGGCGCGCGCGGCCTGGCACGGGGCGCGTGGCTTCTGTTCACGGCGCTGGTGGCGGGTTCGGGCGTCTGGGCGACGCACTTTCTCGCCATGCTCGCGTATACGCCGGGCCTGAAGACCGGCTATTCGCCGACCGGAACGATCTGGTCGCTGATGATCGCGGTCCTGTTCATGGGCGCCGGCTTCTTCGCCGCCACCGCCACCCGCGAGCGCGACTACGTCAACCAGCTGGCCGGCGGCCTGCTGATCGGCCTCGGCGTCGGCGCCATGCACTACACCGGCATGTCTTCCTTCGTGACCCAGGGCCATATCGCCTGGGAAAGCGCCACCATCGGCGCCTCGATCTTCGTCGGCGTGCTCGGCGCCTCGGCCGCCCTGTTCCTGGCCGGCGACGCGCGCAAGTTCAGCAACCAGCTGGTTGGCGGCGGCATCCTGACCCTGGCGGTCTGCTCGCTGCACTTCACGGGCATGGGCGCCATCACCGTCATTCCGGACTCCACCGTGGTGGTGCCCGAGCAGATGTTCTCCGGCGGCCTGATGATCCTGGCCGTCACCACCATCACCGGCCTGATCGTCCTGGCCGGCCTCGGCGCGGTGCTGATCGAGACCCAGACCAGCCGCTCGGCCCTGGACCGCATCCGCACCCTGGCCAACGCCGCCTACGAAGGCATCGTGGTGGTCCAGCAAGGGACCATCAAGGACGCCAACGCCGCCTTCTGCGAGCTGGCCGGCGCCAAGCTGGACGACCTGCTCGGCAAGCCGCTGCTCGACGGCATGCTCACCTTCGACGACGCCCAGAGCCTGCACGCCGAGGCCCAGCGCCGCGAAGGCCGCATGCAGCCGGTCGACGGCGGCAAGTCGATCCCGGTCGAGATCTTCGCCCGCCTGATGGACGACGGCGCCCGGGCCGAGACCCGCGGCCTGACCGTGCTGGCGATCCGCGACCTGCGGGAGCGCCGCTCGGCCGAGGAGAAGATCCGCTACCTGGCCGAACACGACGGCCTGACCGGCCTGCCGAACCGCAACGCGCTGCAGGCCCGCCTGGCCGGCGCCCTCGACCGCGTCGAGGCGTCCGGCGAGCACCTGTCGCTGATCTGCGTCGACCTGGACCACTTCAAGGAAGCCAACGACCTGCACGGCCACCTGGCCGGCGACGCGGTGCTGGTGGAAGCCGCCCGCCGTCTGCAGACCAGCGTCGGCGCGCCCTCCTTCGCGGCCCGGCTGGGCGGCGACGAGTTCGTGCTGGTCCACATCTGCGACGCCGACCAGGATCAGGCGAACGCCGCCTCCGAACTGGCCGGCGCCCTGCTGGAAGCCCTGCGCGAAGGCGTCGATTACGAAGGCCAGGAACTGGCCATGGCCGCCAGCCTGGGCGTGTCGCTGTATCCGGACGACGGCCGCACCGGCGAGGCCCTGCTGGCCAATGCCGACATGGCCCTCTACCGCGCCAAGGAAAGCGGCCGCGGGGCCTTCCGCTTCTTCAAGCGGGAGATGGACGAGACCATCCGCGAGCGCCGCAACCTGGCCCGCGAGCTGCGCCAGGCGATCACCGACGAGGACCTGGTCGTCCACTACCAGCCGCAGGCGCGCGCCGCCGACGGCGAGATCTGCGGCTTCGAGGCCCTGGTCCGCTGGAAGCACCCGACCCGCGGCATGATCCCGCCGATCGACTTCATCCCGCTGGCCGAGGAGACCGGCCTGATCGTCGCCCTCGGCGAGTGGGTGCTGCGCAAGGCCTGTGTCGAGGCCGCCGCCTGGGCCCGCCCGCTGAGCATCGCGGTCAACCTGTCGCCGCTGCAGCTGAACCAGCCGAACCTGCCGACCCTGGTCCACGAGATCCTGATCGAGACCGGCCTGCCGGCGAGCCGTCTGGAGCTCGAGGTCACCGAGAGCGCCCTGTTCAAGGACTACCAGCGCGCGCTGGACAACCTGCGCCGGCTCAAGGGCCTGGGGGTCCGGATCGCCATGGACGACTTCGGCACCGGCTTCTCGTCGCTCTCGACCCTGCAGTCGTTCCCGTTCGACAAGATCAAGGTCGACAAGAGCTTCGTGGAGAACATCCACCGCGACGAGCGCGCGACGGTCATCGTCAAGGCCGTGCTCGGCCTGGGCCGCAGCCTGGACATCCCGGTCGTGGCCGAGGGCGTCGAGACCATCGAGCAGCTGGAGTTCCTGCGCGGCGAGGATTGCGCCGAGGTGCAGGGCTATCACATCGGCCGGCCCGCGCCGGCGGACACCCTGGCCGCCTGGACCAACGGCGTCGCCGCCGCCATCGAGGTCCCGCCGATCGAGCGGATCATCGAACCGAAGTCCGGCCGCCGTCGTAGAAACGCGGCCTAGGCGCGAGCCCCAGTAAGCGTAGGGAAAGGGCGCGGAGCGATCCGCGCCCTTTCTCGTCAGGACGCCTCGTGGCTCATCGCCGCGGCCCCGAGCGTCACATGCTCCGGAACGCGGCCCTCGGCCTTCCGTTCGCTGTAGCGATCGACGAGGTAGTCCGCCCGGTCTCGCGTGAGCAGCGTGAACTTCACCAGCTCCTCCATCACGTCGACGACCCGCTCGTAGTAGCCCGACGGCTTCATGCGGTCGTTCTCGTCGAACTCGCGATAGGCCATCGCCACCGACGACTGGTTGGGGATGGTGATCATCCGCATCCACCGGCCCAGCAGGCGCAGCGTGTTGACCGCGTTGAAGGACTGGGAGCCGCCGCTGACCTGCATCACCGCCAGCGTCTTGCCCTGCGTGGGACGGACACTGCCGATCGACAGCGGAATCCAGTCGATCTGGGACTTCATCACCCCGGTGATCGCGCCGTGACGTTCCGGGCTGCACCAGACCTGGCCCTCCGACCATTCGGACAGCGCGCGCAGTTCCTGGACCTTGGGATGATCGGCGGGCGTCTCGTCGGGCAGGGGCAGGCCGCGCGGGTCGAACACCCGGGTCTCGCAGCCCAGCCGTCGCAGGATCCGCTCGGCCTCCAGCACGGAGAGTCGGCTGAAGGACCGTTCCCGCAGGGAGCCGTACAGCAGCAGGATACGGGGCGGATGCGTCTTGCGCTCGACCGGTTCCAGCAGCGCCATGTCGGTCGACGCGAGAAACTCGGGCGCCAATGCGGGAAAGGTGTCGGTCATTTCCGGAATCCTCGAAATATCTTTTCCCTCTCCCACATTTCGATTATCTTGGAAATATGGAAATCAAAGCCGCCGTCTCGGGCCTGTCCGCCCTCGCGCACGAAGGTCGCCTGGCCATCTTCCGCCTGCTGGTTCAGGCCGGGCCGGAAGGGCTCGCGGCGGGCGAGATCGCGCGACGCCTGGACATGTTGCCGAACACGCTGTCGGCCAACCTCACGATCCTGGCCGGCGCGGGGCTGGCGCGGTCGCGGCGGGACGGCCGCTCGATCATCTACAGCGCCGACTATGCCGCCATGAGCGGCCTGCTGGGCTTCCTCATGCAGGACTGCTGCGCCGGCGCGCCGGAGATTTGCGCCCCGCTGACCGGGATCGTCGACCGGGCTCTCGCCTGTGAAGGATCCTGCCCGTGAGCAACGGAGGCGGGCCGGCGATGTCCGTGTTCGAGCGCTACCTGACGCTCTGGGTCGGCCTGTGCATCGTCGCCGGGATCGCCCTGGGACATTTCTTCACGGCCCAGTTCCAGGCGATCGGCCGGGCCGAGGTCGCCCGCGTCAACCTGCCCGTCGCCGTTCTGGTCTGGCTGATGATCACCCCGATGCTGGTCAAGGTCGATTTCGCGGCGCTCCGCGACGTCGGCCGGCATTGGCGCGGCATCGGCGTCACCCTGGTCGTCAACTGGATGCTCAAGCCGTTCGGCATGGCCGTGCTCGGCTGGCTCTTCATCGGCTGGCTGTTCAGGCCCCTTCTGCCGGCCGATCAGATCGACAGCTACATCGCCGGGCTGATCATCCTGGCGGCGGCGCCCTGCACGGCGATGGTGTTCGTCTGGAGCAATCTTGTCAGGGGCGAACCCAACTTCACGCTCAGCCAGGTCGCGCTGAACGACAGCATCATGATCGTCGCCTTCGCACCGGTCGTCGGCCTGTTGCTGGGGGTCTCGGCGATCATCGTGCCCTGGCCGACGCTGGCGATTTCCGTCGTGCTCTACGTCCTTGTGCCGGTCGCCGCCGCGCAGGTCCTGCGCCGGGTTCTGCTGGCCGGCGGGGGACAGGCGCGGCTGGACCGTGCCATGGCGCTCATGCAACCGGTCTCGGTCCTGGCGCTGCTCGCCACCCTGGTCCTGCTGTTCGGCTTCCAGGGCGAGCAGATCATTCGACAGCCGCTGGTGATCGCGCTGCTGGCCGTGCCGATCCTGATCCAGGTCTATCTGAACGCGGGGGCGGCCTATCTTCTGAACCGCGTCACCGGCGAGGCCCATTGCGTGGCGGGTCCCTCGGCGCTGATCGGCGCCTCGAACTTCTTCGAACTGGCGGTCGCCGCGGCCATCAGCCTGTTCGGACTCAAGTCGGGCGCGGCGCTCGCCACCGTCGTCGGCGTGCTGATCGAGGTGCCGGTCATGCTCTCGGTCGTCGCGATCGTGAACCGCAGCAAGGGCTGGTACGAGCGCGGCCGGTCGGTCCAGGCGCGAAGCGAATCTCTTTTCGAGCAATAGGATGAACGCCATGGCCGACTTCCCGGTCACCATCTTCCACAACCCCGCTTGCGGAACGTCGCGCAATACCGTCGCGATGGTCAGGGCGGCCGGCTACGAGCCGGAGGTCGTCGACTATCAGCGGGTCGGCTGGTCGCGGTCCCGGCTCGTGGATCTGCTCGCGGCGATGGGCGCGACGCCCCGCGACATCCTGCGGGAAAAGGGCGCGCCGGCCGCGGAGCTCGGGCTTCTCGATCCGGGGGTCGCCGACGCGGCGATCCTCGACGCCATGGTCGAGCATCCGCTGCTCGTGAACCGGCCCATCGTCGTGACGCCCAGGGGAGTGGCGCTGTGCCGGCCGTCGGAACGGGTCTACGGGCTGCTCGAACGCGTCCCGGAGCTGTTCACGAAGGAAGACGGCGAGGTGGTTCGTTCCTAGCGCCGCTTCAGGCTCCCCAGCACGCCGCGAAGCAGTTCGCGACCGAGGGTGCTGGCCACCGTTCGGACCAGGGTGTTGCCGAAGGCCTCGCCCATGGTCTGGCGGCTGGAGCCGCGGGGCCGGGCGCGCGGCTCGGGGCGGCTGGCCTCGCGCTCGCGGCGGGCCTGTTCCTTTTCCCACGCCTTCTCGTCGGCCTCGCGCTGCTTGTCGGCGACGGCCTGCGCCTTGTCCGCCTCGGCCCGGCGCGTCGACTGTTCGGTGCGGACCTTGAGGGTCTCGAAGGCGGACTCGCGGTCCTGAAGGGTGTCGTAGAGGCCGCGCACCGGGCTCTTCGCCTGGTTCGCCTGCCGCTCGGCCTCGGTGGCCGGGCCGAGGCGCGAGGCCGGCGGGCGGATCTTCGTCATCGCCGTGACGGTCGGCGCGCCCTTCTCGTCGAGGACGGACACGAGGGCCTCGCCCACCCCCAGTCCCTGGATCGCCTCGGCGGTGTCGAAGGCCGGGTTTGGCCGGAAGCTGGCCGCCGCCGCGCGCAAGCCCTTCTGCTCGGCCGGGGTGTAGGCGCGCAGCGCGTGCTGGAAGCGGTTGCCCAGCTGGCCCAGCACCGTCTCGGGCACGTCGGCCGGGTTCTGGGTCACGAAATAGATGCCCACGCCCTTGGAGCGGATCAGGCGCACGACCTGCTCGACCTTCTCCAGCAGCGCCCGGGGCGCGTCGCGGAACAGCAGGTGGGCCTCGTCGAAGAAGAACACCAGCCGCGGCTTTTCCGGGTCGCCGATCTCGGGCAGGTCCTCGAACAGCTCCGACAGCAGCCACAGCAGGAAGGTGGCGTAGAGGCGCGGGCTCTGGATCAGCTTGTCGGCCGCCAGGATCGAGACCACGCCCCGGCCGGAGCCGTCGACCCGCATCAGGTCGCTCAGCTGCAGGGCCGGTTCGCCGAACAGGTTGACCGCGCCCTGGGTCTCCAGGGTCAGCAGGCCGCGCTGGATGGTGCCGATGGTGGCGGCGGAGACGTTGCCGTACTGGACGTCGATCTCCTTCTCGTTGTCGGCCACGTACTTCAGCGCCGCCTGGAGATCCTTCAGGTCGAGCAGCAGCAGGCCCTCGGCGTCGGCCACCTTGAACACGATGTTGAGCACGCCCTCCTGGACGTCGTTCAGCTCCATCAGCCGCGCCAGCAGCAGCGGCCCCATCTCCGAGATGGTGGTGCGGACCGGATGGCCCTTCTCGCCGAACAGGTCCCAGAACACGGTCGGCGGGGCGTCCGGGCGCAGCTCCAGGTTCATGCCCTGGGCGCGGGCCAGCATCTTCTCGTTCGGCGCGCCCGGCTGGCAGATGCCGGAGAGATCGCCCTTCACGTCTGCGGCGAAGACCGGCACCCCGGCGTCGGAAAAGGCCTGGGCCAGGATCTGCAGCGTCACCGTCTTGCCGGTGCCGGTCGCGCCGGCCACCAGCCCGTGACGGTTGGCGCGGTCGAGCCGCAGCGTCTCGGGCTTGTCGGAGAAGCCGACGAACAGCGTGGCGGGGTCGGCTGCGTCGCTCATGGAGCACTCCTGCTGGATATCGCGCGAAGCTAGGCCGGGCCGGAGCCTTCGCCAAGCCGGCGCATTGACGACGCGGCGGGGGAGCTTAGAGAGTCCGCTGGTACGCGAGGGGATTCCGATGGCGCGAGCGCCTGCCAGCAAGACGGCCGCCAAGGCGACCAGGACGACCCGCCCGCAGGCGAAGAGCCTGCCCGCGGAGCCACAGGTCGATCGCGTGACGGTCCCGGTCGCGGACGGCATCGGCCGAAACGCCCTGGTGATCCTGGCGGTCATCGCCTCGGGCGCGGCGCTCTGGCTGCTGGGCGGCATCCTGACGCCGCTGGCGCTGGCCATGTTCCTGGCCATCATGGTCGACAGCTTCGCGCGGCGGCTGGAGCGGCAGTGGCCCAAGCTGCCGGACAGCCTCTCGCTGCTGGTGGCGATCGTGCTGTCGCTGCTGATCTTCGGCGTCACCGTCCTGGTGGTCGCGGACAACGCCACGTCGTTCATCGGCAAGCTGGTGGCCTACACCCCGAAACTGGACGGCCTGATCGCCCGGCTGGCCGGCATCGCCCAGGTCGAAGCGCCGCCGCCGGTCACCCAGCTGATCACCGACCTCAATCCCAGCAAGTACCTGGGCCAGTTCGCGCAGGGCCTGCAGGGCGTGGTGTCGGACGCCTTCTTCGTGCTGATCTACCTCGGCTTCATCATCGCCGCGAAGCGCGGCTTCAAGCGCAAGATCGTCGCCCTGTTCCCGCACAACCACGAGCGGGACGAGGCGGTGCAGGTGTTCAACCGCATCCGCTACGGCGTGGAGCGCTACCTCTGGGTCCAGACCGTCACCGGCCTGATGATCGCCGCCGGCTCGTGGGTGGTGATGATGGTCCTGGGGCTGGAGAACGCGCTGTTCTGGGCCTTCCTGATCTTCCTGGCCTCCTACATCCCGATCATCGGCGGCTTCATCGGCGTCGCCCTGCCGCCGGTTTTCGCGCTGGTGCAGTTCGAGGCGCTCTGGCAGGCGCCGGTGATGCTGGCCGTGCTCTGGTCCATCCAGTTCATCGTCGGCAACGTCGTCCAGCCGCGCATGCAGGGCGACAGCCTGAACATCGACCCGGTGGTGGTGCTTCTGGCGCTGGCGGTCTGGGGCCTGCTGTGGGGCCTGCCCGGGATGTTCCTGTCGACGCCGCTGGCGGTGATGATGATGATCATCCTGGCGGAGTTCGACGGTTCGCGCTGGATCGCCATCCTGATGAGCGAGAACGGCGACCCGCAGGGCCTGGACGAGAAGGGCCGTCGTCGCCGGGGCCGGCAGTTCGGAGAAACCGACGCACCGGCGCCCGAGGGGACTTGAACCCCCCTGTCGGGTTCCTATCTCAAACCTGTCCGGGGCGCACTCCCCTGCCCTACCCCGGACCCGAGGCGCCTCTCCCTCCCCCCCGGATAGGCGCCCACGAAGAAGCATCCCCGCCATCCCCCCTGGCGCGGATGTCGGAGCGCCGCCGGATCCCCCCTCCGGCGGCGCATTCCGTTTCTGGACCTCCGCGTCGGGTCATGGCCCCATAGCCAAAGGTCCCGGAGCGACGTAACGGAAAGTTCTTGCGTTAGATGGCGGGTCACGGTTGATCCGCGACCCAAGCGAGCTAGGCTCGCGGGAAAGTTCCACGAGGAAACGCCATGAAAGGCGAAAGCCTTCACCCGGCCGCGCAGGGCCCGGACGCCACCCGACTCACCACCGCCTTCGCTCAGGGCCTGGGGCGCAAGCCCGACGGCCTCAAGCCCGAAGAGGCTTCCTTCATCGCCCAGGTCGCGGGCGACATCGCCGCGGAGGAGGTGCCCGAGGGCGCGCTGCCCGACCTGGCCGCCGCCTTCGCAGACTTCTGGCGCTTCGGCGAGAAGCAGGCCGGCGACGCCGCCGCCATCCGCATCCGGCCCTGGGTCGGCGCGTCGGGCGGCCCGCTCGACCGCGACCTGCTGGAGATCGTCCAGACCGACCGGCCGTTCCTGGTCGATTCGATCATGAACGAGATCGCCGACGCCGGCTTCCCGGTGCGGGCCATGTTCCACCCGGTGGTCGAACGCGGCGGCAAGCGCCTATCAATGGTGCAGGTCCACCTCGACCCGGTTGGCGAGGACCGCGCCGAGGCGCTGATCGAGGCCGTGAAGGCCGTGCTCGAGGACGTGCGCCTGTCGGTCGGCGACTTCGACGCCATGCAGGCGCTGATGCGCCGCACGATCGAGGAACTCGGCGCCGCCAGGGCGCCGGTGGCGCCGGACGAACTGGCCGAGGACATCGCCTTCCTCGAATGGCTCGAAGGCGACGAATTCGTGTTCCTGGGCGCCCGCGTCTACGAATATCCGCGCACCGCCGACGGCGGCTACGCGGCCGAGGAACCGCTCTACCAGCCGGAAGGCAGCCTGGGCGTGCTGCGCGACCAGGAGCGCCGCGTCCTGCGCCGGGCCAGCGAGCCGGCCATTCTGTCCAAGGCGCTGCACACCCATCTGGAGACCTCGCCGCCGCTGGTGGTGGCCAAGTCCAACCTGCGCTCGCGCGTGCACCGCCGGACCTACATGGACTACATCGGGGTCAAGCGGTACGGCCCCGACGGCAAGCCCTCGGGCGAGGTCCGCTTCGTGGGCCTGTTCACGGCCGAGGCCTACGACGCCCCGGCGCGCGACGTGCCGCTGGTCCGCCGCAAGGTGGCCGGCGTCCTGGCCCGCTCGGGCGTCACGCCCGGCGGCCACAGCGAAAAGCGCCTGCGCAACATCCTCGAGACCTGGCCGCGCGACGAGCTGTTCCAGACCGGCGAGGACGAGCTGCTGCAACTGGCGCTCGGCGTCCTGCATCTGTTCGACCGGCCGCGGGTGCGCCTGTTCGCTCGCCGCGACCCGTTCGACCGCTTCATCTCGGTGCTGCTGTTCGTGCCGCGCGACCGCTACGACTCCGGCGTCCGCGAGCGGGCCGGCCAGATTCTGGCCGAGGCGTTCAACGGCCGGGTCTCGGCCTGGTACCCCAGCTTCTCCGACGCCCCGCTGGCCCGGGTGCACTTCATTCTCGGCGTCGAGCCCGCCCGGCACGCCGAACCCGATCTCGCCGCCGTCGAGGCCGAGATCGCCGAGGCCACCCGCACCTGGGGCGACCGTTTCGACGCCGCCGTCCGCGCCCAGCCGCCGTCGGCGGGGGTGCCCGCGACCCTGGCCCGCTGGTCGGGCGCCTTCAGCGGCGGCTACCGCGACTTCTACCCGGCCGACGAGGCGCTCTGCGACCTGGCCGAGATCGACGCCATGGGCGAGACGGAGACCACCCGCGCCCGCGCCTTCCGCAAGGTGGGCGACAGCGCGATCCGCTTCCGCTTCAAGATCTACCGCCGCGGCGATTCCGCGCCGCTGTCGGAAGTGATGCCGATCCTCGAGCACATGGGCCTGCGGGCCCTGATCGAGGACGCTTTCGAACTGACCCCGACCGGCGCCGACGGGGCGACCGAGACCGTCTGGGTCCATGAGTTCCTGCTCGAGGACGAGCGCGGCGAGCACCTGGTCTTCGCCGACGTGAAGGACGCCTTCGAGGCCGCCTTCACCGCCGTCTGGACCGGCAGGACCGAGAGCGACGGCTTCAACCGCCTGGTGCTGGAGCTCGGCATCTCCTGGCGCGACGCCGCCCTGATCCGGGCCCTGGCCCGCTATCGCCAGCAGTCGGGCCTCGATCCGAGCCAGGCCGTGCAGGAGCTGGCGCTGAGCGACCATCCGGGCGTCGCCCGCCTGATCCTCGACCTGTTCCGCATCAAGTTCGACCCGGCCATCGCCGTCGACCTCAAGGCCCGCGAGGCCCAGGCCTCGGCCGTCATGGACGAGATCGTCCAGGCGCTGCAGGCCGTCGACAGCCTGGACCACGACCGCGTCCTGCGCCGCCTGGCCCTGCTGGTCGGCGCGGTGAAGCGGACCAACTTCTACCAGACGGCCGAGGACGGCGGGCCCAAGCCCTATATCTCGTTCAAGGTCGCCAGCCGCGAGCTGGACGATCTGCCGGCGCCCAAGCCCTATCGCGAGATCTTCGTCTCGGCGCCGCATGTCGAGGGCGTGCACCTGCGCTTCGGCCCGGTCGCCCGGGGCGGCCTGCGCTGGTCGGACCGCCGCGACGACTTCCGCACCGAGGTGCTGGGCCTGGTGAAGGCGCAGCAGGTCAAGAACGCGGTCATCGTGCCGGTCGGCTCCAAGGGCGGCTTCTATCCCAAGCAGCTGCCGCGCGGCGGCGCGCCGGACGCGGTGCGGGCCGAGGGCATCCGCTCCTACAAGACCTTCCTGTCGGGCCTCCTCGACATCACCGACAACATCGACGCCGACAACAACGTCGTCCGTCCGGCGGCGGTGATCGCGCACGAAGGTGATGACCCCTATCTGGTCGTCGCCGCCGACAAGGGCACGGCCACCTTCTCCGACATCGCCAACGGCCTGGCCGAGGACTACGGCTTCTGGCTGGGCGACGCCTTCGCCTCGGGCGGTTCGGCCGGCTACGACCACAAGGTCATGGGCATCACCGCCCGCGGCGCCTGGGAGGCGGTCAAGCGCCACTTCCGCGAGGCCGGCAAGGACATCCAGACCACCGACTTCACCGTGGTCGGCGTCGGCGACATGTCGGGCGACGTGTTCGGCAACGGCATGCTGCTGAGCAAGCACATCCGCCTGATCGCCGCCTTCGACCACCGCCACATCTTCATCGACCCCAACCCGGACAGCGCCAGCTCCTGGGTCGAACGCCGGCGCATGTTCGAGCTGCCGCGCTCGTCGTGGGAGGACTACGACAGGTCGAAGATCTCGGCCGGCGGCGGGGTGTTCGCCCGGAACCTGAAGTCGATCGTGCTGACGCCGGAGATCAAGCAGGTCCTGGAGATCAAGGCCGACGCGGTGTCGCCCGCGGAGCTGATGACCGCCATCCTCAAGGCCAGGGCCGAGCTGCTCTATCTCGGCGGCATCGGCACCTATGTGAAGGCGCGCGGCGAGAGCAACGCCGACGCCGGCGACAAGGCCAACGACGCCATCCGTCTCAACGGCGCCGACCTGCGGGTCAAGGTGGTGGGCGAGGGCGCGAACCTCGGCCTCACCCAGGCCGGCCGCATCGAGTTCGCGCGCCTGGGCGCGGGCGGCCAGGGCGGGCGGATCAACACCGACGCCATCGACAACTCGGCCGGGGTCGACAGCTCCGACCACGAGGTCAACATCAAGATCCTCACCGGCATGGTCGAGCGGGCCGGCAAGATCACCAGCCGCGAGGACCGCAACGTCCTGCTGGCCTCGATGACCGACGAGGTCGCCGAGCATGTGCTGGCCCACAACTACGACCAGACCCTGGCCATCTCGCTGCTGGAGCAGGACGCCGCCGCCGAGCTCGAGAACCACGCGCGGTTCATGACCGAGCTGGAGAGCAGCGGCCGCCTCGACCGCCGCGTTGAGGGCCTGCCGGACGCGGCGCAGATGGCCGAGCTGGCGGCCGGCAACGCCGGTCTGACCCGTCCGGAACTGGCCGTGCTGCTGGCCTACGGCAAGCTCGACCTGTTCGACGAGATCGTCGCTTCGAAGGCGCCGGACGACGAGGCCTTCGAGGAGACCCTGGTCCGATACTTCCCGACGCCGTTGGCGCGGTACGAGGACGAGATGACCCGCCACCGGCTGCGCCGGGAGATCATCGCCACGGTGATCGACAACGAGCTGGTCAACATCTGCGGCCCGACCTTCCCCTCGCGCCTGCGCGCCGCCGCCAGCTGCGGCACGGGGGCCCTGATCACCGGTTTCGAGGCCGCCCGGCGCATCCTGCGCTTCGGCGAGACCTGGGACGCGGTGGCCGCCCTGGACGGCAAGGCGCCGGCCGAGGGCCAGCTGGCCCTGTTCCGCGCCCTGTCTCACACCCTGCGCAGCCAGACCTTCTGGCTGGCCCGCCGGGCCGGCGACGGCGGGGTGGCGGCCCTGACGGAGCGCTACGGCCCCGGCGTCGAGGAGCTGCGCGGCCTGACGCCGGGCATCCTGTCCAGCTTCGAGCAGAAGACGGTGGCGCGCCGCGCGACCGCCTTCGTGAAGGACGGCGCCCCGGAGGCCCTGGCCCACCAGATCGCCGCCCTGCAGCCGCTGACCACGGCGGCCGAGCTGGTCGACCTGGCCAACGCCATGAACTGGCCCGTGGCCGCCGCCGCCCGCGTCTACCACCAGGTCGGCGCGGCCTTCAGCTTCGACCGCCTGCGCGCGGCCGCGGGCGAGAAGCGCGGCGGCGACCATTTCGAGCGGATGGCCGTGCGCCGCCTGATCGAGGACATGCTGGCCGAACAGGCCCTGGTCGCCCGGGCGGTGATGACCTTCGCCAACACCCCGGACGCGGCCGAGGACCCGGACGCCGCCCGCTCGACGGTCAATTCCTGGGCGCAGATGCACTCCGGCCCCGGCCGGGCGGTGAAGCGCACCATTGAGGAGATCGAGCAGGCCGGCGGCGGCTGGACCTTCGCCAAGCTGACCATCGCCAACGCCGCCCTGCGTGAGCTGGCCAACGCGGCGACGAAGTAGGCCATGGCGGGGGGACGCGTGAAACCGGCGTTGTCCCCGTCGCTCCTCTGAACGATCAGCATCGTGCTGGTCTGGCTGGCCGTGGCGTTCGCGCTCGGCCAGCCGGTCTGGACCTCGCAGCACTCCCGTGATCTCGTCGCGTTCGGAGCCTTCAAGGGCGCGGATGTCGATCCGGCGCGGCCGGCGGAATGGGTCGCCTGCGCAATCGTTGAACCGGGGCCGGTCGCGACGAGCTGCAAAACAAGCGTTTGAATCGTCACCCGGTCTGTCTACAAAGAACACTCTGGAGCTTTCGCGCTCCAACGGCGTCGGCGCCCCCGAGGGGCCGACCGGCGTCCGGCGGGAAGGGACAAAGGGAGAGAACCATGAGCCAAGCGCAAGAACGGGCGCAGTCGTCCTTCAAGCTCAATCCGCAGGACGATCTGAACGACCTGCGGATGTCGGAAAAGGCGCTGCCGCTGCTGGAGCACGTGAAGCGCTTCATCGCCGAGACCGTCAATCCGATGTCGGAAGAGTTCCACCGCCTCGGCGAGGGCAAGACCGACATCTGGTCCTACGCCCCCGGCCAGCTGGAAGTGCTGGAGAAGGCCAAGGACAAGGCCAAGGCCGAAGGGCTCTGGAACTTCTTCCTGCCGAACGCCGAGACAGGCGAGGGCCTGTCCAACCTCGACTACGCCTACATCGCCGTCGAGCTGGGCAAGAACCCGATGGCGTCGGAGACGATGAACTGCGCCGCGCCCGACACCGGCAACATGGAAGTGCTGGAACGCGTCGGCACGCCCGAGCAGAAGAAGCAGTGGCTGGAGCCGCTGCTCGAAGGCAAGATCCGCTCGGCCTTCGCGATGACCGAAGTGAACGCCGCCTCGTCGGACGCCAAGAACGTCAACACCCAGGCCGTGCTGGTTGGCGACCAGTACGTCATCAACGGCGAGAAGCACTACATCTCGGGCGCCGGCGATCCGCGCTGCAAGATCATGATCTGCATGGTGCAGACCAGTCCGGACGGCCCGCCGAACCTGCGCCAGTCGCAGATCCTGGTGCCGATGGACACGCCCGGCGTGAAGGTGCTCGGCCCGATGAACGTCTTCGGTGACGAGGACGCCCCGCACGGCCACATGCACATCGTGTTCGACAACGTCCGCGTGCCGGCGTCGAACATGCTGTTGGGCGAGGGCCGCGGCTTCGAGATCAGCCAGCTGCGTCTCGGCCCGGGCCGCATCCACCACTGCATGCGCGCCATCGGCCAGGCCGAGAAGGCCCTCGACCTGATGGTCACCCGCGGCCTCAGCCGGACGGCCTTCGGCAAGCCCCTGGTCCAGCTGGGCGGCAACATCGACATCATCAGCAAGGCCCGCATCGACATCGAGGCCATGCGCCTGATGGTGCTGAAGGCCGCCAAGGCGATGGACGTGCTCGGCAACCAGGAAGCGCGCATCTGGATCCACATGGTCAAGGCCATGGTGCCGGTCCGGGTCTGCGAGATCATCGACCAGGCGATCCAGATGCACGGCGCCCTCGGCGTCAGCCAGAAGACGCCGCTCGCCAAGATGTACGCCGGCACCCGCACCCTGCGGATCGCCGACGGCCCGGACGAGGTCCACCACATGGTGGTCGGCCGCAACGAGCTGCGCCAGTACCGCGACACCCCGGTGGATCCGTCCACCGCGGCCGTGTTCCGGAACTAGGGACCAAGGACACGCGTCGCCGGCGGCGGCGCGCGTTTTCAAACTACGCCGTCATGGCCCGACTTGTTCGGGCCACCCATGAACACCGGCGAATACGAGAAGGGCGCGGCCGACCGGCTGCGCCCTTTCTTGTTGCTCATCACCCATGGATGGCCCGGACAAGCCGGGCCATGACGGGATGGGGGAAGAGCTCGTAACCCGCTAGCCGAGCGCCGCCCTGAGCGCCTTCACGTAATAGGCCCGCGCCTGATCCTCATAGTCTTTGCGGTACTTCGTCCGGGGATCATTCGCGTCGTCGTCGTCGAAGGCGTGGGTGGCGTCGGGCAGCAGCAGGGTGTCGACCTGCAGGCCGTCGCGCTTCAGCCGGTCCAGCGACTTCTGAGGATAGCGTACGCCCACGACGGCGTCCTTGCCGCCCAGCACCGAGAACACCTTGGGCCGCGCCGCGCCCCAGCCCCGGCTGGAGGTCAACGACGGGAAGGCGGCGTAGGGATAGACCAGCAGCGCGCCCCGGATGGCCTTCAACGCCTCGGGTCGCGCGTCGGCCAGCCCGGTCATCCGCGCCGCCGCCTCGCCCTGGGCCATGGCGTCCATGATCGTCCAGCCGCCGTGGCTCCAGCCGGCCGCGAACACCCGGCCGGCGTCGGCCCAGCTCTGGCCCTTCAGCCAGTGCAGCACGGCGTGCAGGTCGGCCGCCCGCTGCGCGCCGCGCAGGGCCATGCCGCTGCAGACGAACAGGCTGCCGTCCATCCGCGACATGCCGCGCGGCTTCAGGCTGTCGACGATCACCACCGCCACGCCGGCCCGCACCGCGTCGTCGGCATAGCGGTTCTGGAACGGCTGGTTGCCCGCGCAACCGTGCAGCTGCACGGCCACCGGAAACGGCCCCGGCCCGAACGGCTTCTTCACCGTGTAGCCGGAGGCCATCCGTCGGGCGTGGTCGGCGACTGTGAGCGTCTGCGCGGTCATGCGCCCAATATGTGAGCGTTTGCTTACATGTCAAGCCGTCCTCAGCCGGGGACTGGTTCCGTCGATAGACGGTACCTGTCCCTCAACACCATCAGACGCTGTTGAGGGACAGCTACGCTTCGCGAAGCAGTCCCGATTTAGTGCCGGAACACCCGGATGCCGGTGAAGGCCATGGCGATGCCGCGTTCGTCGGCAGCGGCGATGACCTCCTCGTCGCGGATCGAGCCGCCCGGCTGGATCACCGCCGTGGCGCCGGCTTCCGCCGCCTGGATCAGACCGTCGGCGAACGGGAAGAAGGCTTCCGAGGCGCATGCGCTGCCCTTCAGGTCCAGCCCGAAGTCGGCGGCGCGGATGGCGGCGATGCGGGCGCTGTCCTTGCGGTTCATCTGGCCGGCGCCGATGCCCAGGGTCTGGCCGGCGCGGGCGAAGACGATGGCGTTGGACTTCACATGCTTGCCGATGGTGAAGGCGAACAGCATGTCGCGGATCTCGTCCTGGGTCGGCGCGCGCTTGGTGACGATCTTCAGGTCGGCCGGCTTGATCAGGGTGGTGTCGCGGCTCTGGACCAGGAAGCCGCCGGCGACCGACCGGAACACCTCGCCGGCCGAATGGGCGTCGGGCAGGGTCCCGGTGACCAGCAGGCGCAGGTTCTTCTTGGCCGCGAACACGGCGACCGCGTCCTCGTCGGCGTCGGGCGCGATGACCACTTCGGTGAAGGTCTCGACGATCGCCTCGGCGGCCGCGCGGTCGAGCTTTCGGTTGACGGCCACGATGCCGCCGAAGGCCGAGACCGGGTCGCATTCCAGCGCGCGCTTGTAGGCGCCCAGCAGGTCGCCGCCGGTCGCCACGCCGCAGGGGTTGGCGTGCTTGACGATGACGCAGGCCGGGGCGTCGAACTCGGCGACCAGCTCAAAGGCGGCGTCGGTGTCGGCGATGTTGTTGTAGCTGAGCTCCTTGCCCTGCAGCTGCCGGGCGTTGGCCACGCCGGGACGGGCCGGGCCGTGGGCGTAGAAGGCCGCCGACTGGTGCGGGTTCTCGCCGTAGCGCATGGTCTGGATCAGCGTGCCGGCGATCGCCTTGCGCTGCGGGTAGGTCTGCTCCAGCTGCTGGGCGAACCAGGTCGAGATGGCCGTGTCGTAGGCGGCGGTGCGGGCGTAGGCGCGGGCCGCCAGCGTTTTGCGCAGGGCCAGCGAGGTGGTCCCGTCGGCCTTCAGCGCCTCGATCACCTCGGCGATGTCGGCCGGGTCGGTGCAGACCGCGACGTAGCCGTGGTTCTTGGCCGCCGAGCGGATCATCGCCGGGCCGCCGATGTCGATGTTCTCGACGCAGGTCGCGTAGTCGCCGCCGGCCGCCACGGTCGCCTCGAACGGGTAGAGGTTCACGTACAGCAGGTCGATGCCGCCGATGCCGTGGTCGGTCATCGCCTTGGCATGGTCGGCCGCGTCACGCACGCCCAGCAGGCCGCCGTGCACGATCGGATGCAGGGTCTTCACCCGCCCGTCCATCATCTCGGGGAAGCCGGTCAGCTCGCTGACGTCCTTTACCGGCAGGCCCGCCGCCGCGATCGCCGCCTTGGTGCCGCCGGTCGAGACCAGCTCGACGCCGAGGTCGGCCAGGACCTTCGCGGCCTCGACCAGGCCGGTCTTGTCGGACACGGACAGCAGCGCGCGCTTGATCGGCGCGGCGTCGGGAGCGGCGGGATAGTCGGGGGCGGCAGGCATGGGGACTCCGTGAGGTGGAAGAGGAGCCCAGGCGCGCGGCTATGAGGTTCGTGCTCCCCGGTGGTCGACCACCTCCAGCGCCAGTCACGCGAACGGGCCGGAAAATAGGGCGCGAAGCCCTCAAGTCAATTGGGGTGCGGCCTTCTGCTCCTCGGGCGCTTCCGGGGCCAGGTGATCCTGGCATGGCGCCTTGGCCGACTTGCGCAGCGTCGTGGGCGGCTTGCCGGTCGCCTTGTCGATGACCAGGGTCTTGCAGAAGCCGCGTCCCAGCGTGGATTCCTGCGAGATGTCGTAGCTGTGTCCCGCCTCCGGAATGAAGCTGACCAGCTCCTTGCAGGTCGCCGAGCTCACGCCGCCGTACTCGCTGTAGAAGTAGGTGGTCTCGGCGTGGACGATCAGGCGCTGGCTGGCGGCCACGGGGATCGCCTTGCTGTCCGGGGTCGTCCACAGCAGCCGCGCGACGGTCTTCATCGTCTCGCACTGCCGGTTCTCGTAGACGCCGTAGACGGTCGAACCCGACACGGCCAGCTGCGACCGATAGCCCTTCGAGAAGCTCACGGTAGCGGCCATGGTCAGGGTGGTGTCGACCCCGTCATAGGTCGATACACAGCCGCCCAGCACCAGCGCCAGAAGCGCCAAAACCGCCCGTTTCACGGATATCCCCCCGATACAGTCCCCGCGCGATCCATAAGCCCCGCCGCGCGGGCTGAGAAGATGGGGGGCGTCCCCGTCATCCTCGCGCTGGTCACGAGGTGGCGGTGAGGGATGCTCAGCGCCCTAAATGACCCGCTCATCCCCGCGAAAGCGGGGACCCAGGCTTTATGGCCGCAAGTCCATCAGGACTGAGCAAAGCCATCAACGCAGCGAATCCGAAACCTGGGTCCTCGCTTCCGCGAGGATGAGCGGGGAAAAATCGGGATGCTGCGAGCGAAGTCTCTGATTCATCTCGGCTTTGCGAGAAGGCGAACGCGGGACATCAGAAACTTATCCCCGCCCTTCCAGCCCAGCGCATCCTTACACCCGTTCCGAAGCACGGGGAGGGCGCATGGCCAGCGACCTTGCGGCTTTGGGACGGGGTTCGAACGGGGACAGGCGTGAGGGGGTTACTCACGCGGTCCGGGACGGAGACGCCTGCTCCACCCGCCCGTCGGAGGCTGGTCGGCCAAGCCCTAATACGGCTGCCTCCCGGCTGCTTCCGGAAAACGATCCTCGCGGAGCGTCCACTGCCGCCACCGCTCGTACTGCTCTACCCGTCTGCGCCCGGCGACAGCCGGACCGCTCCGCACCACCTCCCCAACCTTCAGGGCAAAACCCGTGAGGCGGCGAAGCCGTGTCTTCTATCCACCGCAATCGGCCTGCGTGGCGCCAAGGCCCACGTTGGTCAGGCCGGGCGGCGGTTGCGCGGTCGCGTCGTCAACGACCCGCATCACGCAACGCTCGCCCTGCCATTCCTGATGCACCGTGTAGGCGTGCCCGCCTTCGACGGTGAAGGCCGCGAAGTCGTGACAGTTGGTGCGGTCCATCTCGTAGCTCATCGACACACCGGAGCCGTTCGGCGCGAAACGCATGTTCGTGGGCATCGCCGAGGTCATGGCGCCGGACACTTCGACGGGCGCGCCGGCCGGGACCCGATGGCTCTTCCTCGTCCGACCGGGGAATATGAAGGCGGCCTGTTTGTACAGGTCACGCTTCAGCACATCGCACGTCGCCCGCACGGTCAGGCTGTAGGTCTGGGTCCGGACGGGTCGGAGCGCCTCGGTGTAGCCCTTCACGAACGTCACGGTCGCGGTATCGCTGTCGCGCCCCTTCGCCCACCCGCCGCAGGCGACCACGGCGGCCGCCATGATGCCGACCTTCAAGACACGCATGCCTATCCCTCGGCCTTCGACAGCTTCCACCGTATCCGGCCACCCTTGTCGGTGCTGGCCTGGCCGCGCATCACCACCTGGACCGTCCGGCGGGGAAGCCCCTGGTCGATATAGAGCGACGGTTCGACCGAGACTTCGACGGCGTCGTTGCGCAGCCACCAGCCCTGGTCGTGCGGGCCTTTCAGCAGCACGCTCTTCTTGTCCCGGGCCAGTGAGGCGCGCGCGTCGGGGTGCAGGTGGAAGCGGACGGTGAAGGGGACATAGCGGCGCGGGCCGTCGATCTCCTTCTCGACCTTCGGCCGGAATCCGTCCTCGCCGCGCAGCTCCTCGGTGGCCCGGTCGAGGTAGAGCTTGCGGTCGTGGATCAGGCCGAAGCGGCTGACCCAGCCCTCATGGCTGACCTCCAGCCAGGCGGCGGCGTCGGACTCGTGCCGGCGGCAGTCGAGCGTCTTCGGCGCACCGATCAGCCGCGCCCCCAGCGCCCCGGCGGCGAAGCCCCGCAGCGGCTGGCCGGTCGACAGGTCGGCGAGGTTGGCCGTCGAGGAGGCGTCGGTCAGCCGCAGGGCCTGGGATGAACCGGAATCGACGCTCCAGCTGCAGCCGACGATGATCGGGTCCGGTCCGCAGGCGATTTCCATCGCCGCCACATGAGCGCAGGCGGTCGTGCTCCAGCGGCCACGGGCGGGGGCGGCGCCGTCGATCATGATGGTCAGGGCGTCGGATTCGAGCCGCTCGTAGCCGCCGTGAGGCGCGCGACGCCGGACCCGCTCCTCGCCCTCTTCATGCGCCAGCGCTGCGGCGACGCGCCTGGCCGTCGAGGCCTCGCCGCCCTGGAAGCCGGCGAGCCGTCCGTCGGGCATGGTGAAGAACCGCGTCGCCGCGCTCAGCCGGTCGATGGCGCGAGGCAGCTCGTCGGGACCGGCCTGGCCCCGCTGGTGCAGGGCGTCGTCGAGGGTCAGCAGATCGAACAGCAGCTCCAGCCCGGCCTGGGGGGAGCGCGAGGCGTGGACGCCGTCGGCGCCGACGGTCAGCGGCAGCTCGCGGGCCAGCCGGGTCATGCTGATGTCGATCAGCTGCTCGCCCGCCTCGCCGCTCAGGGCGCAGCCGGCGACGCCCGCCGCCACGGCCCGCTCCAGCGTCCGCTCCGGGGCCTGGCCGATGCGCGTCAGGTGCCGCGCCTGACGCGACAGGTCGCCCATCAGGGCGGTGCGCTCGGCGTCGGAGGCCACGGCCGCCAGACGCCGCGCCGCGCAGGCCAGGTTGAACACCCGGCGCTCGACGATCTCGGGGCTCCAGGAGAAACCGTTCCAGCGGCCGAACACCCGCTTCCAGTCGCCGACCAGCCGCAGGCCGGTCTTCGGCCCCGCGTCCCCGGCCGCCAGCAGGTCGTGCAGCCAGCCCATCCGGTGCAGGGCGACGGCGAAGCGGCGGCTGGGGCTGGGCCGGTCGAAGGGATCGCCCTGCGGTCCGACCGTCAGCGTATCGCCGGCCAGCTCGAACACCCCGGACAGGATCTTGCGGCCGCGCTCGGGCTCGACGGGCCTCAGGTCGCGGGGATTGGCGGCCAGCCCATCGGGCCGGGGGCCCTTGATCGCCATGGCGTGGAACGTCGTGCCGAACCATTCGCGCTCGAGCAGCCGACGCGCGCCTTCGCCCGCGGCCTGCAAGGCGAGGGCTGTGGCGGAAGGCGAGGGCAGGCGGGGACCGTCCACGGCGCCCCGCTCAGCCGCCCTTCAGGGCGCGGATGTTGTCGGCGTAGGCGTCCGGGCCGCCCTTGAACACGGCCGAGCCGGCGACCAGCGCGGTGGCGCCGGCGGCCACGCACTGGGGCGCGGTCGCGGGGGTCACGCCGCCGTCGACTTCCAGCTGGATGTCGAGGCCGGCGGCGTCGATCATCTTCCGCAGCCGCTCGATCTTCCTGAGCTGGGCCGGAATGAAGCTCTGGCCGCCGAATCCGGGGTTCACGGTCATCACCAGCAGCTGGTCGACGTCCTCGAGGATCCACTCGACATGCTCGACCGGCGTCGAGGGGTTGAACACCACGCCCGCCTTGGCGCCGAGCTCGCGGATACGCTTGAGTGACCGGTGCAGGTGCGGCCCGGCTTCCGGATGGATGGTGACGATGTCGGCGCCCGCCGAGACGAAGGCCTCGAGGTAGGCGTCGACCGGCGCGATCATCAGGTGCACGTCGAAGGGGATCTTCACGTGCGGGCGCAGCGCCTTCACCACGTCCGGGCCGATGGTGATGTTGGGCACGAAGTGGCCGTCCATCACGTCGATGTGGACCCAGTCGGCGCCGGCCGCCTCGATGGCGCGGCATTCCTCGCCGAGCTTGGCGAAATCGGACGCGAGGATGGACGGAGCGATGATCGGGGCGGTCATGCCTTGGTCTAACCGCGCGCGCCCGGCCGGACAAGGCGGAGCGGCGCGTCAGAAGCGCCGGATCAGCCGCGCGGCGAAGAAGCCGTCCACACCGCCGGGCAGATGCTGCGGCAGCAGGCGCAGCCAGCCGTCCGCCGTGCTGGCTTCCGGCGCCCCGCCTTCGCCCGGCTCGATCGGATCGAGGTCGAAGTCGGGCCGGCGGGCCAGGAAGGCCTTCACCTGGGCCTCGCCCTCCTCGGGCTCCAGCGAGCAGACGCAGTAGACCAGGCGACCCTTGGGCTTGACCCGGTCGGCGGCCGAGTTGAGCAGCCGCGCCTGGACCATGGACAGCTTGGCGATGTCGGTCGGCGAGGCGGCCCACAGCACGTCGGGATGCCGGCGGAAGGTGCCGGTCGCCGAGCAGGGCGCGTCGAGCAGCACCGCGTCGAACTTGCGGCTGTCGCTCCACTTGGTCCCGTCGGCCCCGACGATCTCGGCGGCCAGGCCGGTGCGTTCCAGGTTCTCGGTCACGCGCTTGAGGCGCTCGTCGGACCGGTCCAGGGCGACGACGGTCGCGCCGGCCGCCGCCAGCTGCAGCGTCTTGCCGCCGGGCGCGGCGCACAGGTCCAGCGCGGTCTCGCCGGGCTTCACGTCCAGAAGCCGGGCCGGAATGGCCGCGCCGGCGTCCTGGATCCACCAGCGGCCTTCGTCGAAGGCCGGCCATTCGGCGACGTTGCCGCCGCGACGGGTGCGGATCGAGCCGCCGGGCAGGGCCTCGCCCTCGACCAGCGCGGCCAGGGCCTCGACGTCGCCGGGCGACTTCACGGACAGGTCGGTGGCCGGCTCGTCGGCGATGACGGCGGCGATCTGGCGGGCGACGTCGGCGCCGTAGGCCGCCTGCCAGCGGGCCAGCAGCCAGCTCGGCGCCAGGGCCTCGGGATCGTCCTTCGGCGGGCCGTCGCGCAGCAGGCCGCGCAGGATGGCGTTGACCAGGTTCTTGAACGGCCGCGTCACCTTGTGACGATCGGCGATGGCGACCATGGTCGAGACGGCCGCGTGGTCGGGCGTGTCCATCCAGAACAGCTGCGCCATCCCCAGCCGCAGCAGGCTGCGCACCCGTTCGGGCGGATCGCGCTGCAGCTTGGCGGCCAGGGCGCGGTCGATGGTCCCCAGATGCCGCAGCGTCGCCTGGGTCAGGGCGCGGGCGAACGCCCGCTCGCGCGGCTCCAGGCTCAGCGAGGCGTTGGTACTCAGGGCCTCTTCCAGTCCGGCTCGGCGGGACAGGGCGGCCTCGAGGTATTGTGCGGCGGCCTCGCGCGCGGGCAGGCCGGATTCTTCGATATCGCTCACCCGCGCCCCGTGCGCCATTCCGGGCCGGGGCGCAAGTCCCGGCTCAGCTCGCGGCCGGCTTCGAACGCCAGGTCAGGACGATGGCGGCGATGAACAGCACCATGCCCAGCACCACCGGGACTTCGGCGGTCACCATCAGGGCGCCGGTCACCTTGCCGCCGATGACCTGCGGCAGCAGGATCGACATCCAGATCGCGCCCGCCGCCGACAGCACCAGGTTGGTCCAGGGCAGCCAGCCGCCCTTGGGCGAGCCGGGCAGGGCATAGAAGCCGCCCATGATCGACAGGGTGACCCAGCCGAGCAGGTTCAGGTGCGCATGGACGGCGTGCATCGTGTGATCGCCGGACTTGCCCATGTGCATGCCCCAGAAGATGCCGGCCAGCCCGCACAGCGCGGCCACGGTGAAAAAGGCCTTCGAAACTCTAGGCATATGGATCGTCCCCCGGAACACTGGCCCGCCACCCCGCGAGCGACGCAACGAGACCAGTGTTCCGTGGAACGATCAAGCCGCCGCGAGGCTCTTGCGGCGGAAGCTCATCGCCACCGCCGCGAAAAAGGTCACGAAGCCGAGGATGATCAGCGGCCCGCCGAGCATGAACAGCGGCATGAGCTGGGGGATGGTCGCCTTGCCGGTGAACACCAGGGTCAGGGCGGTGATCATCGCCACGACGCCGATGTTGTTGAGGAAGAAGTTGGTCTTGACCAGCCAGCCCGGCGTGTCGCGGCCGAGGGTGGCATAGAAGGCGCCCATCACCGAAAGGCTCATGAAGCCGAGCAGGTTCAGGTGGGCATGCGCCGGCGAAGTGACGAAGTCATGAGTAACGCTCATGTACATGCCCCAGCAAGTGCCGATGACGATGTAGAAGGCGGCCATCATGAAGAAGGCATTGGGCCAACGTGACATAGTTGTAAGACTCCCGTGGTGTTCTTATTGTTGGGGCCGGCCGTAGACCACTGGCGAGCGTTGTTCGCAAGACGGAGTTCTGTTAAATCTTGTCCATGGAAGATGAGCAAAACGCGGCGCTGCCGCCGGGCGCAAACCCCGACAAGCGCCTGACCCCCGCCGCCCGCCGGGCGCTGGAGGAAGCCGCCGCGCGCCGCGCCGCCGCCGAGGCGCCGGAGCGTCCGGCCGAGGACGGCGGTCCGGCCGGCCCCGAGCCCACGCGCTACGGCGACTGGGAGCGCAAGGGCATCGCCGTCGACTTCTGACGCGCACCCGGCCGACTCCCCTCCAGGCGCGAACTTTAACCAGTCGGGCCTCGCCTTGGGGGGGCAAGCGGTCGCGCCGGGCTGCCGCGCGGGCGTAGGGTCACGCTTCCCAGCGTAACCGGAGGCGGCGATGAAGTGGCTCGGACGACTGACCCTGGCCTTCCTGTCGGTGTTCGTGCTGGCGCGCGCGGCCGCGGCCCAGGACCATGTCGAAGGCTATGGCTACGAATACGGCTACGAGACCGGCTCGGCCTCGGCGCGGACGGAGCGGTACGACTATCGCGAGGACCGTTACGGCTCGCGGGCCTCAAGCTCGGCCTCCGGCTACGAGAGCGGCTACGCTACCGAGTACGGTTCGGCGTCGGGCTATCGCGACGAGTACGTCCGCCGCGAGCCGGAAACCTGTGACTGGACCCGCCCGGCCGACCCGCGTGACCCCTACGCCTGCCCGCCGGGCTGGGGCGTGGTGACCCTGAACGACAGCTTCTTCCACGGCGGCGGCGGAGTCGGCCCCGAGTACATCGCCGCCGGCGGCGGTGGTGGCGGCGGCTACGCCGTGGCGGGCGCCGGTGCGGGGGCCTATGCCTACGCCGGCGCCTCGGCCAGCGCCCGGGTCAGCATCGGCGGCCGGGGCGGCTGGAAGGGCCACGGCGGCAAGCCGCGCGGCGGTCGCGGCGGCGGCAAGTGCGGGTGCCACTGATCCTCCTCCCGCTCGTCGCGAGGTCCGCGATCGAGGCGAGCCTTTCCGCGAATTAACGGGACTCGCCGCCGCCTCCGGCGTGAATGCGCGTGGGAGGAACCCGCCATGCGCCACGTCGCCCTGTTCGCCGCCGGCCTCATCGCAACCCCGGCCCTCGCCGCCGAGCCCGTCACGCCGGCGCCGGTGGTGGCCGCCGAGCGCGCCTTCGCGGCCGACGGCTACGCGACCGGCATCAAGGCCTCGTTCCTCGGGCACAGCGCCCCGGACGCCATCCTCATCCAGCCGGAGCCCGTGAACGCCCACGAGGCCCTGAAGGCTTCGCCGGACGGCAAGCCGGACGATCCGAAGCTGGAGTGGTGGCCGCTCTGGGCAGGGATAGCCAAATCAGGCGATCTGGGGTTCACCACCGGTCCCTACGCCTTCGCGGGCAAGCGGCGCGGCCATTACTTCACGGTCTGGAAGAAGCAGTTGAACGGCGAGTGGAAGTGGATCTTCGACGGCGGCACGCCCAGCGACGCCTCCGGCATGGCGGCCGCGGGCGCCGCCGTGGGCTATCTGCCGGTCTCCGACGTCGCGCCGCTGGAGAGCGGCGCGGCCCTGGCCGCCGTATTCGCCGAGGAGGACCGCCTGGCCAAGGGCGCCAGCCTCGACCTGAAGACCGCCTTCCTGCGGGTGTTCGCCTGCGACGGCCGCATGCAGGGCTCGGCCAGGCCGCCGGCCACCGACTGCGACGAGGCCGAGGAGGAACTGGCCTACCGTCCGGCCTCGGCCAGCTTCCGCACCCTGGGCGGCGAGGCCTCGGCGGCCGGCGATCTGGCCTGGACCTACGGCTCGCTCGACTGGTCGATGGATGGAAAACCCGCGAAAGGTCACTATGTCCGCGTATGGCAGCGGCGTGGCGACGGCTGGCGGATCGTGTTCGACGAGCTGCTGGTCCCGCCTCCCCCGCCGCCTTTGCATTAGGCTGCTGACCAGGACCGTATGACCGAGTTTTCCCCGCGCGAGATCGTTTCCGAGCTCGACCGCTACATCGTCGGCCAGAACGAGGCCAAGAAGGCCGTCGCCGTCGCCCTGCGCAACCGCTGGCGCCGCCGTCGCGTGCCGGCCGACCTGCGCGACGAGGTGACGCCGAAGAACATCCTGATGATCGGCCCGACCGGCGTGGGTAAGACCGAGATCGCCCGCCGCCTGGCCAAGCTGGCCCAGGCGCCGTTCCTGAAGGTCGAGGCGACCAAGTTCACCGAGGTCGGCTACGTCGGCCGCGACGTCGACCAGATCGTCCGCGACCTGGTCGAGAGCGCCATCGCCATGGTCCGCGACAAGCGCCGCGCCGCCGTGAAGGCCAAGGCCGAGGCGGCGGCGGAGGAACGCATTCTCGACGCCCTGACCGGCCCCGGCTCGACGGCCGCCCGCGAGTCCTTCCGCAAGAAGCTCCGGACCGGCGAGCTGAACGACAAGGAAGTCGAGCTGCAGCTGGCGGATAACGCCTCGCCGTTCCAGGGCCTGGACATCCCTGGCCAGCCGCCGGGCTCGATGGGCGTGCTGAACCTCGGCGACATGTTCGGCAAGGCCTTCGGCGGCCGCACCCGCACGCACAAGACCACCGTCGCCGGCGCGCACGCCCCGCTGATCGCCGAGGAGAGCGACAAGCTGCTCGACCAGGAGGCCCTGACCCAGGAAGCCCTCGAACTGGCCGAGAACCAGGGCATCGTCTTCCTCGACGAGATCGACAAGGTCGCCAGCCGTTCGGATCGCGCCGGCGGCGGCGATGTCTCCCGCGAGGGCGTGCAGCGCGACCTGCTGCCGCTGATCGAGGGCACCACGGTGTCGACCAAGTACGGGCCGGTGAAGACCGACCACATCCTGTTCATCGCCTCGGGCGCCTTCCATGTCGCCAAGCCGTCGGACCTGCTGCCCGAGCTTCAGGGCCGCCTGCCGATCCGGGTGGAGCTGAAGGCCCTGACCCGCGACGACTTCCGCCGCATCCTGACCGAGCCGGAAGCCAACCTGATCCGCCAGCACCAGGCCCTGCTCAAGACCGAAGAAGTCGAGCTGATCTTCACCGAGGACGCCATCGACGCCCTGGCCGACGCCGCCGTGGCGGTGAACGGCAGCGTCGAGAACATCGGCGCCCGCCGGCTCCAGACGGTGCTGGAAAAGGTGGTCGAGGAGATCAGCTACACCGCCTCCGACAAGAGCGGCCAGACCATCACCATCGACGGCGCCTATGTACAGCAGCGCATCGGGGCGCTGGCCGCTGATACGGATCTCTCGAGGTTCATCCTCTGATCCAATTCCCGTCACCCTCAGACTTGTTCCGAGGATGACGTAGGTTGGAGGTCAGGCGCTCCGCGCCACCGCTTCCATCCCCAGCATCGCCGCCTTCCGCGCCAGGCCCCAGTGATATCCGGTCAGCCGCCCGTCGCGGGCGATCACGCGGTGGCAGGGGATCAACAGGCTGACCGGGTTGGCCCCGACCGCCGCGCCGGCCGCCTGGAAAGCCCTGGGCTTGCCGGCCCAGCCGGCGACGTCGCCGTAGGTGGCGGTCCTGCCGGCCGGAATGGTCAGCAGCGCCTTCCAGACCTGGATGTGGAACGGCGAGCCGATCAGCACCAGCGGCAGGGGACCGCCCTCGCCGGCGAAGGCCCTCAGCGCCATGGCGGCGGCGGCCTCGTCGTCCCGCACCCAGTCGGCGGCCGGGAAGCGGCGGTGCATGTCGGCGAAGGCGGCGTCCTCGCCCTCTTCATCGACGAAGCCCAGGCCGGCCAGGCCACGCGGCGCGACCACGAACAGGCCGCGGCCGAACGGCGTCGGCGCCAGGCCCCAGCGCAGTTCCAGCCCCTCGCCCCGCCGCCGCGCCTCGCCCGGCGTCACCGCCTCCTGGGCGATGAACAGGTCATGCAACCGCGACGGGCCGGACAGCCCGGCGTCGAAGGCGGCGTCGAGCACGCTGGCCCCGGCCTCCAGGCTGCGCCGCGCCTCGGCATGGGCGATGGCGCCCACGAAGCTCTTGGGGCTGACCCCGGCCCAGCGGGTGAAGACGCGCTGGAAGTGAAAGGGCGACAGGCCGACGGCCTCGGCCGCCTCGTCCAGCGAGGGATGCTCCTGCCAGCGGTCGGCCAGCCAGCCGAGGGCCTTTTCCATGCGATGGTAGTCGCGGGAGCGCTCGTCGAGGCGGACGATGTCGCCGGTCGGCGGCGCGGTCATGTCGGGTTGGGTCATGTCGTAAGCCATGATCCGACGCTAGGCCCGGCCCGCGAGGCGCTCCACCCGGTTCTTGCGCTCGCGCGGGAAGGGGACATCCGCTGAAAATAGGCCGCCCGCCGCCGCTTGGCGAGGCGGGCGGCTCAGGCCATGGTCGCGCCGATGAAGTCGCCTGTCCGCCGCAAACGCCTCAGCCCCAGGGAACGCGCCCGCGTCGATGAGCTGTTCCTGCGGTTCTCGACGCTGTCGGAGAATCCCAAGACCGAGCTGAACTTCAGCAATCCGTTCACGTTGGTTGTCGCGGTGGCGCTGTCGGCCCAGGCGACGGACGTGGGAGTCAACAAGGCCACCGCGAAGCTGTTTCCGGTGGCCGACAACCCGGCCGACATGGCCGCGCTCGGCGTCGACGGGCTGATCCCCTACATCAACTCGATCGGGCTGTTCCGAAACAAGGCGAAGAACGTCATCGCCCTGTCGGAGATCATCCTGACCAAGCACGGCGGCCAGGTCCCGCTGAACCGCGCCGACCTCGAAGCCCTGCCCGGCGTGGGCCGCAAGACGGCCAGCGTGGTGCTGAACGAACTCGACATCGAACCGGCCATCGCGGTCGACACCCACGTCTTCCGCGTCTCGCACCGGCTGAAGCTGTCTACCGGCAAGACGCCGGACAAGGTCGAGCAGGACCTGATGGCCATCGTGCCCGAGCCGTACCTGACGAGGGCCCACCACTGGCTGATCCTGCACGGCCGCTACGTCTGCGTCGCGCGCAAGCCGAAGTGCCTTGAGTGCCGGGTGGCGGACCTGTGCCCGTCGCGGGAGCTGTTCGTGGGGGGATAGAGCCGGCCGAGCGAGTCGTCCGCTTCCGATCCAAAGCGGAAACCCCGGATCGCGGGCCGGTTCGGGGACCTGCACTTCGGTCCATGCCGCCGTCCGGGGCGCCCCTTCGCCGGGGACACGGGGATGAGAAAGCGAGACTCTGGAGACATATAATCCCGAGACAAAGCGGGACATTCGACCCCTTTGCGAGACATCGCGCCCGGCCGGTCGTCCCCCTTCGCCCGGGCGGCGTCATACTGGTGGGATGACGGATGGACTTCACAGAGCCGACGCGAGCGGAAGCCTTTGGCAGCAAGGGATCAGGCTCGGGCAGCCTCTCGCCGCATCCTGGCCCCACGCCGCACCCCGGTCAGCCCCGCGCGCCCTCTGTCCCCCCAGCCGCGCGGCCGCGACCGTCACGCAAAACGCCCTGAAGACACTGGGGACGCCCAAGCGACCGCTTGAGCATCAGCCCCTAGCGCTGAAGCGCCGCCCTGATCGCCGCCGCGAACCTCCCCGCCGCGTCGGGCGCGTGCTCGAAGAACAGGTCGGGCTCGATGACCTCCAGCTCCATGACCCGCAGCGACCCGTCCAGGTGCCGGATCAGGTCGACGCGGGCGTAGACGGGGGTCTCGTCGAGGGCGGCGAACACCGACTTCGCCACATCCATCGCCTCGTCGGACGGCGCGACAGGGCCGATCTTCGAGCCGAACTGCGGCTGGACGCGGAAATCGCCGCCCTGGGCCACCTTGCCGACCGCGTGGCTGAAGACGCCACCGAAGTGCAGCAGGCTGATCTCGCCTTCGCCGCTGACGGCCGGCAGGAACGGCTGGATCATCGCCGCGCCGCTGGGGCCGTTCTCCGGCGTCGCGCCGTGCGCCAGGCGGATGGTCTCGTGCGAGCCGCCGGAGATCTGTGGCTTGACCACCAGCTCACCGCCGCCGAGCAGCTCGCGGGCGTCCTCGACGACCTTGGCGGTGACGCGGTCGACGAAGAGGGTCGGCACCACCGGAACGTCGGCGTCCTCGAGATCCTGCAGATAAGTCTTGGTGGTGTTCCAGCCGAGCATGCCGGCGGTGTTCACCGTGCGGACGCCGCGCTCCTGCAGTTCGGCCAGGGTCTCGAACCAGCGCACCGGCTGCAGGTGATAGCCCCAGGCCAGCAGCGGCGTGACCGCGTCGGCGTCGCTCTCGGCGGCGAAACGCCAGTCCAGCGGCTCGGCGGTCAGGCCGACCTCGGCCAAGGCGGCGGCATAGCGGTCGAAGGCGGGGGTCCAGGCGTGAGCGTAGAGGCCGTCGGCGGAGGGGGTGAGCAGGGCGATGCGCATGCCCGGCCCTACGCCGACGACCTTACGGCGTCAAACGCCCTGGACGAGGAGGACGCGGTACTCGGCGCCCTTGAAGCGGTGCTCGCGCGCGGCCTTGTAGCCGTCGCTGTCATACCAGGCCTTTGCTTCCTCGGCGGTCGGGAAGGAGATCACCACCACGCCCTCTGCTTCAGGGCCCTCGAGGACCTCGAGCTTTCCGTAGACCACGTGCGGGGTCACCGCATGGCCGGCCATGGTGGCGCCGGCCAGGCCGGAGTAGGTGGCGAGCTCGCCGGCGTCGGTGGTCTTGTCGCGGGTGAAGATCAGATAGGCGGCCATGGCGCGCTCCCTGTGATTGTTCGGCGGGGACCCTGGAAAACCTGCCGATGGGGAAGTCGAGGGGATTTCCTCGTTCATTGCCCTGAAAGCCCTTTTCCCGTAACGACCGGCTTCCCTTTTTCCGCGCGAGAACTCCCGTCCATGACCGCCCGCTACGACGTCGCCGCGATCGGCAACGCCATCGTCGACGTGATCGCCCCCTGCGACGACGCCTTCCTCGAGGCCGAGGCGCTGGTGAAGGGCTCGATGCAGCTGGTCGACGAGGCCCAGGCCGTCGCGCTGTACGGGCGGATGAAGGCGGGGCTGGAGACCTCGGGCGGCTCGGCCGGCAACACCGTCGCGGGCGTCGCCAGCTTCGGCGGCCGCTCGGCCTACCTCGGCAAGGTGGCGAAGGACCAGCTGGGCGAGGTGTTCGCCCACGACATGAAGGCGATCGGCGTCCACTTCGACACCGCCGCCCTGCAAGGCGGGCCGGCCACCGCCCGCAGCATGATCAACGTCACCCCGGACGGCCAGCGCACCATGTGCACCTTCCTGGGCGCCTCGGTCGAACTGACGCCGGACGACGTCGACCAGGCCGTGGTCGAGGGTTCGACCATCGTTTACCTGGAAGGCTACCTGTTCGACCCGAGCGAGGCGCGCCGCGCCTTCGCCAAGGCCGCGGGCCTGGCCCACGCCTCGGGCCGCAAGATCGCCATCACCCTGTCGGACGCCTTCGTGGTCGACCGGCACCGGGAGGCCCTGCTGGGCTTCATCGAGGGCCAGTGCGACATCGTCCTGGCCAACGAGGCCGAGGTCCAGGCCCTGTTCCAGACCGACGATTTCGATGCCGCCGCCGCGAAACTGGGCGCCATGACCGACCTTTGCGCCATCACGCGCGGCGAGAAGGGCTCCCTCGTGCTCGCCGGGCAGGACTCGGTGATCGTTCCGGCTTATCCGGTCGAGAAAGTCGTGGACACGACGGGCGCGGGCGACCAATACGCAGCGGGCTTCCTGCTGGGGATCGCGCGCGGCCTGCCCCTGGCGACGGCCGGGCGACTGGGCTCCCTGGCGGCGGCGGAAGTCATCGGCCACTACGGGCCGAGACCCCAGGCGTCCCTCGAGAGCCTGGCCAAGGCGGAAGGACTGATCTGATGGCCCGCACGGCCGAAGTGGTTCGCGAGACGAAAGAGACGCAAATTCGCGTCTGGATCGATCTCGACGGAACCGGCGAGTCGACCATCTCCACCGGGATCGGCTTCTTCGACCACATGCTGGAGGGCTTCGCCCGCCACGGCGGTTTCGACCTGAAGGTCGAGACCAAGGGCGACCTGCACATCGACATGCACCACACCGTCGAGGACACCGGCATCGTGCTGGGCCAGGCGGTGAAGCAGGCTCTCGACGGCTTCAAGGGCATCCGCCGCTTCGGCAGCGCCTACATTCCGATGGACGAGACCCTGACGCGCTGCGCGCTGGACCTCTCCAACCGCGCCTACCTGATCTGGAAGGTCTCGTTCGCGCGCCCCAAGGTCGGCGAGATGGACACCGAGCTGTTCAAGGAATTCCACCACGCGTTCGCCATGAACAGCGGGGCCTGCCTGCACCTGGAAACCCTGTACGGCGACAACACCCACCATATCGCCGAAAGCGGCTTCAAGGCCCTGGCCCGCGCCCTCCGCGAAGCGGTGGAACTGGATCCCAAGACCCATGGCCGCGCTCCGTCGACCAAGGGCGTGCTCTAGCAATCCCATGCAGAGCGTCGCCCTGATCGACTACGGGTCGGGCAACCTTCGCTCGGCCGAAAAGGCCCTCCGCAAAGCCGCCGAGGCCATGGACCGTCCCGCCGAGGTGGTGGTGACGGCCGATCCCGCCGTGGTCGCTTCGGCGGACCGGCTGGTGCTGCCCGGCGTCGGCGCCTTCGCCGCCTGCATGGGCGCGCTGGCCTCCCGCGACGGCCTGATCGAGGCGATGCGCGAAGCCGCCCTGACCCGGGCCGCGCCGTTCCTGGGCGTCTGCGTCGGCATGCAGCTGCTGGCCGATCGCGGCCTGGAGTTCGGCGTCACGCCCGGCCTGGGCTGGATCGCCGGCGAGGTCTCGCGCCTGAAGCCCGCCGACGCCTCGGCCAAGGTGCCGCACATGGGCTGGAACGCCCTGGGCGAGGTCCGCGACGCGCCGCTGATGGCGGGTCTGGCCGACGGCGCGCACATGTATTTCACGCACTCCTTCGCCTTCTCCGCCGCCGACCCGTCCGATGTCGCCGCCACCGTCGACCACGGTGGGCGCTTCACCGCCGCGGTGGCGAAGGGCAATGTCATGGGCGTGCAGTTCCACCCCGAAAAGTCGCAGGCCGCCGGCCTGAAGCTGTTGCAGAACTTCCTGGAGGCCCGACCGTGATCCTTTATCCGGCCATCGACCTGAAGGACGGCCGCTGCGTGCGGCTGCTGCACGGCGACATGGAGAAGGAGACGGTGTTCAACACCTCTCCCGCCAACCAGGCCGAGCGCTTCCAGAAACAGGGCTTCAACTGGCTGCACGTCGTCGACCTGAACGGCGCCGTCGAGGGCCGTCCGGTCAATGCCGCCGCCGTGGCCGAAATCCTCAACGCCATCTCCATCCCGGTCCAGCTGGGCGGCGGGGTGCGCACGATGGAAGCGGTCGAGGGCTGGATCGAGGCCGGCATCGACCGGGTCATCCTCGGCACCGTGGCCGTGAAGGACCCGGCGCTGGTCAAGGCCGCCGCCCGCCAGTGGCCGGAACAGATCGCCGTCGCCATCGACGCCCGCGACGGCAAGGTCGCCACCGAGGGCTGGGTTGGCGCGTCCGACCTGGGCGTGGTCGAGCTGGCGAGGCGCTTCGAGGACGCCGGCGTGGCGGCCCTGATCGTCACCGACATCGGCCGCGACGGCGCCATGACCGGGGTCAACGTCGACCAGGTGGGCGAGGTCGCCGACGCCGTGAACATCCCGGTGATCGCCTCGGGCGGCATCGCCTCGGTCCGCGACATCGAACTCCTGAAGGCCCGGGGCGGCGTGCCGATCGCCGGCGCGGTGCTGGGCCGCTCGCTCTACGAGGGTGCGGTCGATCCGGCCCAGGCCTTGATGATCGCGGGCGGCTGAGATGCTGAAGGTCCGCG
>JBIICO010000014.1:0-39645 GCA_044238855.1 Caulobacter sp. | reverse complement strand
CCTGGACGTGAAGGACGGCCGCGTGGTGAAGGGCGTCAACTTCGTCGCCCTGCGCGACGCCGGCGATCCGGTCGAGCAGGCGCGGGCCTATGACGCGGCCGGCGCGGACGAGCTGATGTTCCTCGACATCACCGCCAGCCACGAGGGCCGGGGCGCGATCCTGGACGTCGTGGCGCGGACGGCGGACGTCTGCTTCATGCCGGTTTCGGTCGGCGGGGGCGTGCGCACGGTCGAGAACGCCCGCGCCCTGCTGCGGGCCGGCGCGGACAAGGTCTCGGTCAACACCGCCGCGGTCGAGAACCCGGACCTGATCACCGCCATGGCCGACGCCTTCGGCTCGCAAGCCGTGGTCGTCGCGGTCGACGCCAAGGCGCGGCCTGACGGCGGCTGGAACATCTTCACCTACGGCGGCCGCAACGACACCGGCATCGACGCGGTCGAATTCGCCGCCCGGGCGGTCGAGAAGGGCGCGGGCGAGATCCTGCTGACCTCGATGGACCGTGACGGCGCCAAGATCGGCTACGACATCGGCCTGCTGCGCGCGATCACCGGCGCGGTGTCGGTCCCCGTGATCGCCAGCGGCGGGGCCGGCAACGTCGACCATCTGGTCGAGGCGGTGACGGAGGGTCACGCCGACGCGGTGCTGGCCGCCTCGATCTTCCACTTCGGCGAGGTTTCCATCGACGAGGCCAAGCGCGCCATGGCCGCCGCCGGCGTCCCGGTGCGCCGCACGGAGATCGCCGCATGAGCCGCCTGTCCGATGTGCTGGATCGCCTCGCCGCGACCATCGAGAGCCGCAAGGGCGCCGACCCGTCGGCATCCTGGACCGCCAGGCTGCTCGCCGATCCCGCTCTGGCCGGCAAGAAGCTGGGCGAGGAAGCCGTCGAGGCGGTGATCGCCGCCGTTCAGGGCGACAAGGACGCGCTGGCGTCCGAAAGCGCCGATGTCCTCTACCACCTGCTCGCCCTGCTGGCCGCCAGCGGCGTGTCGCTGGACGAGGTGGCCGCGAAGCTGGAAGCCCGCGAGGGCAAGTCCGGCATCGAGGAGAAGGCCTCGCGGAGCTAGGCGACCAGCCCCAGCCGCTCCGCGTCGGCCGTCGCCGACAGGCCAAGCGCTTCCAGCATCTCCACCCGCTCCGGACCCAGCTGCGGCGGATAGATTTTCGCCGCCCGGGGCGTGGCCCAGGCGCCGAGCACCTTGGCCAGGTTCGCCGGCCGCTTCAGCCATTTGTCGCCCGGCTCGAGCATGTGGAAGCCTCGCATGAACTCGCGCAGCAGGTCCGGGTCACCGCGCAGGGCGGGGCTGATGGCGTCCAGCGCGAAGCTGCGCATCATCCTGGCGCGCCCGTCCGGCCGGTAGTTCGGATTCAGCTGGTTGTGCGCCCGCCGGACCGCGATCCGGTCCTGAGTCAGCATGTCGTCGTAGTAGGGGCGCAACTCGCGGGTCACCGCGTCTTGATAGGCGATGGCGCGGGCGGCCGGACGCTGGTGGCCGGCGAGCACATCCCTGAGCAGATAGGCCTCGACGGCGGCGAAGCTGCAGCCCCGCCCGTAGAGCGGATTGGTCCGCACCAGGCCGTCGCCGACGAAGAACAGGTTCAGCGCCACGGGCTTGCCGTCGATCACCGTCGTGCGCCAGCGGCTCTTCAGGTCGCCCATGCCGAACACCTTGCTGATCGGCTCCGACCGCGCCGGATCGGTCCAGCGGGCGATGCCCGGCAGCATGGCGCAGATGGCGTCGAACACCTCTGGCTTCAGGATCGCCTGGCGCAGGGTCTGCTCGATCTCCGGCGTCGCCAGGGTGATCGAGAAGCAGCCGTTGTCGCCCGGAAACACGCCGTACTTGATGAAGCCCAGGTCGCCCGCGCCGGGAACGGCGCCGCGCTCCGGCTCGGACTGCCCCGGCCGCAGCCGCCAATGGCGGGTGTAGTAGAGGATGCCCGCGTCCTCGCTCTCCTCGGGGACGGACACGCCCGCCTCCTCGAGCCAGTCCACGCCCTGCGACATGCGGCCGGCGGCGTCGACGACGACGTCGGCGCGCTCCTCGCGGCGGCCGGTCTCGTCCTCGACCACCAGGCCCTCGCAGGCGAAACGGCCTTCGGCGTCCCGGCCGCCTAGCAGGCCGGCTACGTTGACGGCGCTGAGGATCCGAACCCCGTCCATCCGCTCGACGTAGCGGCGGATGACCAACTCCAGCGTCGTGCGGCGGCTGGTCAGGACGGTCAGCTGACGATCTTCCGGCCGTGGCCGGTAGCGGGCCTTCGCCTCCGCCGTCAGGCCATCGAAGAAGTTGAGTTCCTGGACGCCGGCCGCGCGAAGCTCATCGAGCAGGGCGGGGTGGTTGTCGGCGATGATCCGCCGGAGCCGTGCGAGGAAGGCGTGGCTGTGCCGCAGGTGCCCGACACCGCGCCGGGCCCAGTGTTCGAAGGCCTCGTCCGCGCCGCCATCGGGCGCGGGCGGGTCCCGCTCCAGTACGTCGACCTGCCGTCCCGACGCGCCGAGAGCCAAGGCCGTGAACAGCCCGGCCATGCCGGCGCCGATCACCAGAATTCGCTCGTTCATCAGAACCCCCCGGTTCTGACACTGACTATGCGGTCAGGTTGCGGCTCGGGCCAACTCACCAAAAGGTCAGGTGCGGGTTTTTCTTTTGAGGGCCACGTAGAGCGCCCCTTCGCCGCCGTGCCGGCGGTGCGCGGGGGAAACGCCGGCGACAATCTCGCGCAACGGCGCGGCGGCCAGCCATTCGGGGGTGTAGCGGCGAAGCAGGCCTTCGCCGCGCGAGCCCTTGCCGGTTATGACCAGCGCCTCGCGCGCACCCTCGTCCCAGGCCCGCAGCAGGAACGACTCCAGCGCCGCCTTGGCCCGGTCGTAGGTCATGCCGTGCAGGTCGATCCGGGCTTCCAGCGGCTCATGCCCACGCACGATCCGGCGCTGGCGGCCGGGTTCGATGGTCTCGGGCGGCTTGGGAGCCTTTGGTTTCGCCAGCGTTTTCGCGGCGCCGGCGACCGGCAGCAGGGCCGGAGCGGACGGTGTGGTCTTGGCGGCGGGCGCGGGTTCAGGCTTGGCGACCGCGCGGCCGGGCAGGGGGCGGACGGTGGACGTCACGAAGCCCCAGATGTGGGCCTCCTCGGCGCGCAGCTTGCGGCCGGCCACGGCTCAGGACTCCGAGGGCGACGGCACCAGCCGCCACATGCGCAGGGTATGACGCACGCGTCCGGCCTCGGCGCCGGCGGCAGCGCCGCTGCCCATGTAGAGGTCGGCCCGCACCTGGCCCTTGATGGCGCCGCCAGTGTCGAGCGCGACCGTCAGCCGCCGGTAGGTGGGGAAGGCGCCGGTCAAGGCCGGAGCGCTGGCGTCGATCCAGAACAGCTCGCCCATCTCGTGACGGCTGAGATCGACGGCGATCGCGCGTCCGGCTGGCAGCGGAACGCCAGCGGCGCCGGTCGCCTCGCGGCCGTCGTCGTCGCTCATCCTGAAGAACACGTAGCGCGGGTTCAGCCGCATGATCGCGTCGGCCTCGGCCCCGCGATGATCAGCCAGCCAGCGCCGGATGGTCTCGCCGGAGGTGTCGGAATCCTTGAGGATGCCCTGTTCGCGCATCGGCTTGGCGATGCCGGTGAAGGGGTGACCGTTGTGGGCGGCGAAGGCGACGCGCTTTCGGCGGCCGTCCGGGAAGGTCAGCACGCCGCTACCCTGGATCTGCAGGAAGAACAGGTCCTCGGGCCGCATCCAGGCCAGGATCACCTCGGGCTCGGTCGCCTCGATCTCGGCCCGGTCAGCGTAGGGCTGCATCTTGCCGTCGACGACGCGTCCGACCTGCTGGCCCCGCGGCGCCGAGGCGTTGATATCCGAGGCGTCGTAGGTGACCAGATCCGAGGGCTTGGCGCGAACAGGGGCCGTGAAGCCGTCGCGGCGCGAGATGCGGGCCTCGTAGACCGGGGCGAAATAGGCGGTCAGCAGGCCGGGATCGCCGACCAACTGCGGCCGGAAGTTGGCCTCGATGAAGGCGCGCGCCGAGAAATCGGTGGCTTCGCCCAGCGCCCGGGCCTTCCGGCAGACAGCGGCGGTGTCCGCGTCCTTCGCGACGCCGCAGGTGGCGCGGAACGCGGCCAGCGCAGCGGCATGATCTTCCGTCTCCCAGCCTGGCAGGGCCGAGAAGGGAATGCGGGGCAGCGGCGGCTGCGGGGTCGGAGGCAAGGGCGTCGGACGCACGACCGGCGGCGGCTTCACCGGCGGTCCGGGCGTCTTCGTCGTGGTGGCGCAGGCGGCCAGAGCCAGGGCCATCAGGGCCGCGCCGAGAACCCGAAGTCGCATCACGCCTCCGCGGCGTCCACGTGAACGAGCGTCCAGTTGGGGTCGCGGCTGTTAAGATTGCGTTCGAACGTCCACAGCTCCGCCGTGCGGCGGTCGTCGACGGCCTCGCCCTCCGGACCCTTCGAGCGCGAGCGGAACTCCGCCAGGAAGCGGACCACCGCGCGGGCGACATCGTTTTCGACATCGATCCGCTCCAGGTCGGCGCGGGGCGCGTGCAGGAACTCGACCTTCTCGGTGCGGTCCTCGGCCTCGCGGGTGTCGATCGCGCCCTCGAAACTCTCGTACACAGCCGGCGCGAGCAGGTTGCGCAGCGTCTCGCGATCGCCCGCGGCGAAAGCGATGACGATCATCTCGTAGGCCTGGCGAGCGCCGTTCAGGAAACCGCCGACGTCGAAGTTCGGATCACGGGCGCGAACGGCGGCCAGGCCGGTCGGCGCGGGCGCGTCCGGATCGACCGCCTCGAGTTCGGCGGGACGCGAATTCTCCAGAGCCGCGCGCTCCGGCGCGGTCATGTCCTCGGGCTGGCGCCCGATGCGACGGCCCAGGACGGCGTAGAGCTGGTAGAGCACCACGGCGGCAAGAACGGCGAAGATGATGAGCTCAAGAAACTTCGGCACTGGGTATCCCGTCTGATCCGGCGACCTGTCGCGGAAGCATTCAATATAGGCAAGGCTCGGGCCCGCGTCAGGCGCCTGCCGTTGCACGGTCAGGGTGCGCGTGATAGCAGCGCGCCTTCATCCTGTCGCGTCCACAACGGGCGCGCAGCCCAATTCGATGTCCAGGAACGCGATTTTCCCATGAGCGACACGCCCGCCGAGAACGGCGCCGAGACGGTCCAACCCGGCTTCCGCATCCTTGCCCAGTTCGTTCGCGACTTCTCGTTCGAGAACCCGCTGGCGCCCGAGTCCCTCCGCGCCGACGCCGGCGGCATGCAGCCGCAGATCGACATTGGCGTCGAGATGAACGCCCGCGGTCGCCAGGACGGCCTGTTCGAGGTCGACCTGAAGCTGTCGGCCCAGGCCAAGCGCGGCGAAGCCGTCGCCTTCCATGTCGAGCTGCTCTACGGCGGCCTGTTCGCCATCACCGGCGTGCCGCAGGAAGAGCTGGAGCCGGTCCTGATGATCGAGTGCCCGCGGTTCCTGTTCCCCTACGCCCGTCGCCTGATCTCCGACGTCACGGCCGAGGGCGGCTTCCCGCCGTTCCAGCTGGACCCGATCGACTTCGCCGGTGTCTACGCGGCGCGCCGCGCCCAGGGCGAAGGCTCGCTGGTCGGCACCGCCTGAGCGGACATGTGAGACGGGGTCGTCAGATCCCGTACTTCAGCCAGACGGCTTTATCCTTGAGCACGCCGCGCACGAAAGCCTCGTGCGCGGCGCGTTCGTCTGGGGTGGACCGCGGCGCCAGCGGCCGAGGCCGCGCGCCGTAGACGACCGCGTGCACCGCGGCGCCGACGCGGCTCACGGTATCCATGGCCAGGTCGAGGGCGCGTTCCTTGCCGCCCTGCAGCTCCAGATACACCGCCGCCAGCAGCTCGGCGTCGATCAGCGCCCCGTGCTTGTCGCGCGAGGCTAGCGAGATCTTCATCCGCTTACAGAGCGCGTCCAGGGAGTTGTACATCCCCGGGAACTTCTTCTTCGCCAGCGCCAGGGTGTCGATCCAGCGGTCGTCCGGCGGCGGCGTGCGGCCGATCCGCGCCAGCTCGGCGTTGACGAAGCTGCGGTCGAACGGCGCGTTGTGGGCGACGATCTGGTCGTCGCCGACGAATTCGAGGAACTCCTCGACGATCTCGTGGAAACGCGGCTTGTCCTGCAGGAAGGCCAGCGAGATGCCGTGCACGCGCTCGGCGTCGGCATCGATCTCGCGATCCGGATGGACATACTTGTGGAAGCTGCGCGCCGTCGGGATGAAGTCGATCACCTCGACGCAGGCGATTTCGATCAGGCGGTGACCCGTCCGGGGATCGAGGCCGGTGGTCTCGGTATCGAGGACAAGGTGACGCGCCATGCGATACTCAATGACGCTATTCGGGTTGGCCTTCAACCGGGCGAAGCGTCGCGACGAAATCAGGGTCGCGTAGTTTCGTAAGCACGGCATGAACCTGCTCGCGAGCGTGGTCGAGGCCCTGGCCGGTGTCGATCACGAAGTGGGCGCGGGCGCGCTTGTCGAGGTCGGCCATCTGGCGGGCGAGGATGGCGTCCAGCTTGGCCTCGTCCATGCCGGGCCGGGCCAGGACCCGCTGGCGCTGAAGGTCGGCCGGGGCCGAAACCACCACCACGGCGTCGACCCGCTTCTCGCCGCCGGTCTCGAACAGCAGCGGGATGTCGAGGATCACGATATCGGCGCCGGCCGCCACGGCCTTATCGAAGAAGCCGGCCCGGCTCATCCCGACCAGCGGGTGGACGATGGCCTCCAGACGCTTCATCGCCTCGGCGTCGCCGACCACCTGGTGGCTGAGCCTCGTGCGGTCGACCGCGCCGTCCACCACCACGCCCGGGAACGCCTCGCCGACCGGTTCGACCGCCGCTCCGCCCCGGGCATAGAGGGCGTGCACCTCGGCGTCGGCGTCATAGACCGGCGCGCCCGCGGCCGCGAACATCGCCGCCGTGGTCGACTTGCCCATGCCGATGGAGCCGGTCAGGCCGACGATGATCATGCTTTCTCTCCAACCATGCGCAGGGCCAGCGCCCGGACATCCACCGACGCCGGCGGCGTCTCGCCGTAGAAGGCCTCGAAGCTGGGCACGGCCTGGCGGATCAGCATCTCAAGCCCATCCACGGTGCGCAGGCCGTGACGCCCGGCGCGCTGCATGAACTCGGTCACCAGCGGCTTGTAGACCATGTCCATGACCACGGCGGTCGACGGCGCTTCCCGCAGGTCGATATCCGGGCCCGGTCCGCCGCCCATGCCGAGCGAGGTCGCGTTGACGATCACGTTGGCCCCGGCCAGGGCGCCCTGGGTCGGGACGGCGCGAACCGAACCGCCGATATCGGCCGCCAGGACCTGGGCGCGGTCCAGTGTGCGGTTGACGATCCGCACCTCCGGCGCGCCCGCCAGATGCAAGGCCGCCGCGGCGCCCCGCGCCGCGCCGCCGGCCCCGAGGATCACCGCCGGTCCCGCGCCGGGATCGAAGCCCGGAGCCTGCGCTTCCAGCGCGCCCAGCATGCCGAGGCCGTCGGTGTTGTCGGCCAGCACCGAGCCGTCCTCGCGGAACAGCAGGAGGTTCGACGCCCCCGCCAGCCGCGCGCGGTCGGTCAGTTCGTCGGCGCGGGCCAGCGCTTCTTCCTTGAAGGGGATGGTGACGTTGACGCCCCGGATCACCCCGCCGCGAAACCCGTCGACCAGGGCCGCGAAGCCACCGGCGGTCGGGGCGAAAGGGACATAGGCGGCGTTCAGCCCCGCCTCGGCGATCCACGCGTTGTGAAGGACGGGGCTGAGCGACTGGCTCACCGGCCGGCCGACGATGCCGGCGACCAGGGCAGCGCCGGTGATGCCGCTCACGAGGGCAGCTCCCCGTGCAGGCGCAGGAAGTCGAACAGACCCATCAGCGGCAGGCCGAGGATGGTGAAGTAGTCGCCCTCGATGCGGCTGAAGAGCTGAACGCCCTCGTTCTCCAGCTGATAGCAGCCGACCGAGCCCAGCAGGCTGTCGCCGCGGATCTCCAGATAACGGTCGATGAAGGCGTCCGACACGTTTCGCATCGTCAGCTTCGCCGAAGGGACCTCGCGCCAGATCGCCTGGCCATCGCGGGCGACGACCACGGCCGAGTGCAATTTGTGGCTCTTACCGCGCAACAGCTGCAGCCGCTCGCGGGCTTCCTGCATCGTCTCGACCTTGTCGAACAGCTTGCCGTCGAGATCGAGGGTCTGGTCGGCCCCGATCACCAGGGCGCCGGGCCGGTTGCGCGAGGCCTTGACGGCCTTCAACTCGGCCAGGGCGTCGGCGATCTCGCGGGGTCCGTGGCCTTCGGCCAGAAGGCCGATCTTGACCGCGGCCTCGTCGACACCGGCGCTGGCCGTCTCGAACGGAACGCCGGCGGCGGCGAGCACCGAGGTGCGGGCGGCGCTCTTCGACGCGAGCACGATCATCCCAAAACCTCCACCTGGCCACGGCCGTTCGACAACAGATTGATGATGGCCGCGGCGGTCTCCTCGACCGAGCGCCGGGTGACGTCGATCACCGGCCAGCCCTGGCGTTCGAACAGACGGCGGGCGGCGATGATCTCTTCGCGCACCGCTTCCTGGTCGATGTAGGTGCTTTCGCGCTGCTCGTTCAGCGACAGCAGGCGGTTGCGACGAATCTGGATCAGCCGGTCTGGCGAGGCGATCAGCCCGACCACGAGGGTGTTCTTCAGGTCGAACACCTCCTTCGGCAACGACACGCCCGGCACCAGTGGAATGTTCGCGGCCCGCACGCCCCGGTGGGCGAGGTAGATGCTGGTCGGGGTCTTCGATGTCCGCGACACGCCGATCAGCACCACATCCGCCTGGGTCAGGTCCTGACCCAACTGGCCATCGTCGTGGCCGATGGCGTAGTTCAGCGCTTCCATGCGGTTGAAATAGTCGGTGTCGAGCGCGTGTTGGGCGCCCGGGCGGCTGGACATCGGCGCGCCGAGATAGCGGGACATGGCCGCGACGACCGGATCCAGCGCGGCGATGCAGGGAATCTCGTGCTGGCGGCAGCCGTCCTCCAGCGCCGAGCGCAACGTCGGGTCGATGATGGTGTGCATGACCACGCCCGGCGCACCGGCGATTTCCTCCAGCGCCCGCTCGAGCTGCCGGGGAGAGCGGACCAGGGCGTAGATATGCTCGATCGGCAGAATGTCGGTGAACCGGGCGCAGACGGCGCGCGCCATGGCGTTCAGCGTCTCGCCCGTGGAGTCGGAAACGAGATGGATGTGGAAATAGGTCGCGATGCGCGGCGCCGAGCTCATATCCTTCCATAGGGCGACACGGGGCGATGAACCAAGCCTGTGTATGGTCCGTTAATGTTCTCTTAACCCTTGTGGGGCGAAGTCGGGATGGATTTGGGCCCCGTCAGGCCCTTCCCGGCCCGCCGGTGAGTTGCGTGGACGCCTTGTAGGCTTTGGCCTGGCGCCATCCCCAGGTTCGGCGGACTCCCACAGGTAAGGATATCTTAACCATTCGGCCGATGGGACGGATGGTCGTACCCGCGGCCGATGCGCACGTCGGGCTGTTAAGGTTTCGTTAGGGATTTCGAGGGGTTTGACCGTCGTCCCCGTAATTCACAGGCGGTCATACCGCTGTGGGTGAGCGGGGGATTTCGGTATGACCAAGGCGGGATATCGCCACCGCCGAGGTATCTATCCAAACGGCGCCTGTGCCTAACTCCTACCTCTCCATCCCTCTTAACTTCTTATTAGGAAAGAAGGGGGGCCTTGCCTCCGGGCGTGGGGGGGCTAACAAGCGGGCATGAGCGAGCAATCAAAGCCGAGCCTTCTTCGGGTCCTGTCAGGGGAGACGCTGGAGCGTCCTCCCGTGTGGTTCATGCGCCAGGCGGGCCGGTACCTGCCGGAATACCGCGAGCTGCGGGCCAAGGCGCCGGACTTCATTGCCTATTGCCTGAACCCCGAGATGGCGGCCGAGGCGACGTTGCAGCCGATGCGGCGGTTCCCGTTCAGCGCTTCCATCGTGTTCGCCGATATCCTGCTGCTGCCGGGCGCGCTCGGGCAGAAGGTCTGGTTCGAGACGGGCGAGGGCCCCAAGCTGGGCGACCTGCCCTCGCTCGACGCCCTGGAGGCGGAGATCGAGGCCTCGACCTTCAAACTGACGCCAGTGGGCCAGACCCTCTCCCTGGTGCGGGCCGCGCTTGAGCCCGAGCGGGCGCTGATCGGCTTCGCGGGCGCGCCGTGGACCGTGGCGAGCTACATGATCGAAGGCGGCTCGTCGGACCGTTCCAGGGCGCGGACCTTCGCCTATGAGAAGCCGGAAGAGATGGACCGGCTTCTGGATATCGTCGCTCGCGCCTCCGTCCGCTATCTGGCTATGCAGGCAGAGGCCGGGGCCCAGGTGCTGAAGCTGTTCGAGAGCTGGGCGGAAGGCCTGCCCGAGGACCTGTTCGAACGCATCGTCTGCAAGCCGCATCGCACCATCGTGGCGGGGCTGCGCGAGCTGGGCGTGGATACCCCGATCATCGGCTTCCCGCGCGGCGCGGCCTCGATGGCCCAGCACTACGCCGATACCGTCGACGTCCAGGCCGTGGCGCTGGACACCGCCTGCCCTGCCTACGTCGGCCAAGCCATCCAGAAGAGCGGCAAGGCCGTGCAGGGCGCGCTCGACCCGCTGCTGCTGCGCGCCGGGGGTTTGGGCCTTGACCGTCGTGTCGACCAGCTGCTGGAACAATGGGGCAGCGGTCCCTACATTTTCAATCTCGGCCACGGGATCCTGCCCGACACGCCGATTCCCCACGTGGAGCGCGTGCTGAAGCGGGTGACCGGCCAGTGAGCGAGCGCAGGCGAAGGATCGCCGTCGTCCTTTTCAACCTCGGCGGGCCGGACGGGCCCGACGCGGTGAAGCCCTTCCTGTTCAACCTGTTCAACGACCCGGCCATCATCGGCCTGCCGGGGGTCGTCCGGACGCCGCTGGCCAGGCTGATCTCGTCGCGCCGCGAAGAACTGGCCAAGGCCAACTACGCAATCATGGGCGGCGGCTCGCCTCTGCTGCCCGAGACGAGGAAACAGGCCGATGCGCTGGAGGCGGCGCTGTCGACGCGCCTGGCCGGCGACGAGGTCCGCTGCTTCATCGCCATGCGGTACTGGAACCCGCTGACCGAAGAGACGGCCCGTGAGGTCGCGGCCTTCGAGCCGGAAGAGATCGTGCTGCTGCCGCTCTATCCGCAGTACTCGACCACCACCACCGGCTCCTCGCTGAAGGCCTGGTACAAGACCTACCGGGGTTCGGGCCGCAGCCAGGCGGTCTGCTGCTATCCGACCGAGCCGGGGCTGATCGAGGCCCACGCCCGTTCCATCGTCCGCACCCACCACGCGGTCGGCGCGCCCGGGCCGCTGCGCCTGCTGTTCTCGGCCCACGGTCTGCCGGAAAAGGTGATCAAGGCCGGCGATCCCTATCAGAAGCAGATCGAGCAGACGGCAGCGGCCGTGATCGAACGGCTGGGATCGGACTGGGCCGCCGACTGGGACTGGCGGGTCTGTTACCAGAGCCGGGTCGGGCCGATGAAATGGATCGGCCCCTCGACCGAGGACGCCCTCAAGGAAACCGCCGCAGCCAACCGGGGCGCGCTGGTCACGCCGATCGCCTTCGTGTCCGAACACGTCGAGACGCTGGTCGAGCTGGACCATGAGTACGCCGATCTGGCGCGGGAGCTGGGGCTGCCCTTCTACCTGCGGGCTCCTGCGATCGGGACCGACCTGGCCTTCATCGAGGGCCTGGCCGACCTGACGATCGATACGCTGGCGCGCGAGGGCGTTGCGCCGGCGACCTGGCGGTGCGAAGCGGGGGCGAAGAGCTGTCCCTGTGGGAGGAAAACGGCGTGAGCTGGTTCGCGGACAACTACAATCTGCTGCGCGGCCTGCACATCATCGCGGTGATCGCCTGGATGGCCGGGATGCTCTACCTGCCTCGCCTCTACGTCTATCACACCAGGGCGATCCCCGGCGGGGAGCTGGACACCGCGCTCCAGACCATGGAGGTCAAGCTCCTGCGGATCATCATAAACCCGGCGATGGTCCTGACCTGGTTGTTCGGCCTCAGCCTGATGGCCGCGCGGCCGGAGGTGCTGTCGCAGCCCTGGATGTGGGTGAAGCTGGCCGGCGTCGTCTTCCTCAGCGGCTGGCATGGCTTCCTCGCCGGGGCGCGCAAGAAGTTCGCCGTCGGGACCAACCAGCGCAGCGAGAAGTTCTGGCGCATGACCAACGAGCTGCCGTTCCTGGCGGCCATCGTCATGGTGCTGGCCGTCACCACCGAGTTCCTCTCCCGGTAGGTGCGGCAACGGATTCCTTGACGACGGGCGGGGGAATATGGTTCCCCTGCCCTTCGACGCGGAGTGCTTCGTTCCGCGTTCCCGCCTTTTCGCCGAATCCGCGCCCGTTGGCGGCGCGCACATGATCCGGCTCCCCGAACGTCTTTCGCGCTGTTGAAGCGCAGTCCATCCGCCGCCCGAGGACCATCGGTCCGAACCGCGGCGCCAAGCTATCCAAAGGGTCCCTCCCCGGACCCTCACGCCCAGAGTCCATCCATGTCCGAAGACACCCCCAACGAAACCGAAACCCCGGAAACCGAAGCCGCGCCCGTCGAGGATACGGCGGCCGAGGTGGACACCACGGTCAGCGCGACGCCCGCAGCGACGGTCGATACCGGCGAGAACGGCGACGATGACGACGGCGGCGAGGTCGCCGCGGCGGTGGCCGAGCTCGGCCTGACCCGCATGTCCCTTCAGGAACTGAAGGAAACCTCCCCCGCCGACCTGCTCGCGCTGGCTGAAAAGCTCGAGATCGAGAACGCCAACTCGATGCGCAAGCAGGACATGATGTTCGCGATCCTGAAGACCCTCGCCGAGGAAGGCGTGGAGATCTCGGGGTCGGGCACCATGGAAGTGCTGCCGGACGGCTTCGGCTTCCTGCGCAGCCCGGAAGCCAACTACCTGCCGGGTCCGGACGACATCTACGTCTCGCCCTCGCAGATCCGGAAGTTCGGCCTGCGCACCGGCGACAGCGTCGTCGGCGCCATCCGCGCGCCGCGCGAGGGCGAACGCTACTTCGCCCTGGTCAGCGTCGAGCAGATCAACTTCGAGGCCCCGGAAAACGTCCGGCACAAGGTCCACTTCGACAACCTGACGCCGCTTTACCCCGAGCAGCGGCTGAAGATGGAGATCGAGGACCCGACCCTGAAGGATCGCTCGGGCCGGATCATCGATATCGTCTCGCCGCTCGGCAAAGGCCAGCGCTGCCTGATCGTCGCACCGCCCCGGGTCGGCAAGACGGTGATGCTGCAGAACATCGCCAAGTCGATCGCGGCCAACCACCCCGAGTGCTACCTGATCGTCCTGCTGATCGACGAGCGTCCGGAAGAAGTGACCGACATGCAGCGCACCGTGCGCGGCGAGGTCATCTCCTCGACCTTCGACGAACCGGCCACCCGCCACGTGCAGGTCGCCGAGATGGTGATCGAGAAGGCCAAGCGCCTGGTCGAGCACAAGCGCGACGTCATCATCCTGCTGGACTCGGTGACGCGTCTCGGCCGCGCCTACAACACCACCGTCCCGTCGTCGGGCAAGGTGCTGACCGGCGGTGTCGACGCCAACGCCCTGCAACGTCCCAAGCGCTTCTTCGGCGCGGCGCGGAACGTCGAGGAAGGCGGCTCGCTGACCATCATCGCGACGGCGCTGATCGACACCGGCTCGCGGATGGACGAAGTCATCTTCGAAGAGTTCAAGGGCACCGGTAACTCGGAAATCGTCCTCGACCGCAAGGTGGCCGACAAGCGCATCTTCCCGGCCATCGACATCCTCAAGTCGGGCACCCGCAAGGAAGAGCTCATCACCCCGAAGGACCAGCTGCAGAAGACCTACGTCCTGCGCCGGATCGTCAACCCGATGGGCGCCCAGGACGCGATCGAGTTCCTGCTCGACAAGCTCCGCCAGACCAAGAACAACGGCGACTTCTTCCAGTCGATGAATACGTAGAGCCCGACTTCGGCGGACGCGTTCCCGCCGAACCGGAAACGGAATAGGCTCCCCGGCGGCGACGTCAGGGAGCCTTTTTCATGTCCACCGGCAGCTACATCATCCAGGGCGGCGCCGAGGGGCGGGCCCGGCTGTCGGTGCTTTCGCTGGCGATGGAGCCGCTCACCGGGGCGCTGCTGGACCGGGCCGGAGACTGGATCGGGCTCCGGGTGCTCGACGCGGGTTGCGGCGTCGGAGACGTGTCGCGCGAGCTGGCGGAGCGGGTCGGACCGACAGGGTTTGTGCTGGGCGTTGACGGCGATGAGGCCAAGATCGCGGCGGCGAGCGAGGCGGGCGCCGGGACCCCTCACCTCGCCTTTCGCGTCGGTGACGCCATCGCGGCCGGACCCGAAGATCCGTTCGATGTGATCTACGCGCGGTTCCTGCTCTCGCACCTGACCGATCCGGTCGGGGCGTTGGGGAGCTTCTTAACGCGGCTGAAGCCGGGCGGTCTGCTGGTCGTCGAGGATGTCGACTTCGAGGGACACTTCGCCGAGCCGGCGCTCCCGGCCCTGGACCGCTACGTCGCCTGGTATCGGGAGGCGGCGTTCCGGCGCGGGGCGAACGCGCTCATCGGACGTGCGCTGCCGAGACTGGTGAGGGGCGCCGGGTTCGCGCTGGAGCACGCGGGGGTGGTCAATCCGGCCGCGGTCGAAGGACCGGTCAAGGCGATCACCCCGCTGACTCTTGCCGCCATTTCCGGGTCGGTGATCGCCGAGGGCCTGGCCACGCCAGAGGAGATCGACGAGGCCATCGCCGCGCTTCGGGCGGCGGCTGACGATCCGACGGTGTTCATGAGCATGCCTCGCGTGGGCCAGGTGATCGCGCGGCGGCGATAGAGGATTGCGTCCTTCGACACGCCTCGCCTCGCGGCTGCTCAGGATGATTTACTCAGCAACACGTCATGGTGAGCAGGCCGAAGGGCCATGTCGAACCACGCAGCGAGTCACGGGATCAGCAGCGTCGAGCCGATCGTCTCGCGGCCTTCGAGACTCTCGTGCGCCTTGCGGGCCTCAGCGAGGGGGAAGGTCTGGCCGATCTCGATCTTCACCGCGCCGGAGGCGATCGCAGCGAACAGGGCGCCGGCGCTTCCGTCCAGCTCCTCGACCGTGGTCACGTAGTCGAACAGGGTCGGCCGGGTGAGGAACAGCGAGCCCCGCCGCTGCAGCTCCGAGGGCGACAGGGTCGGGGCGGGACCGGAGGCGTTGCCGTAGCTGACCATCATCCCGCGGCGGGCCAGGCTGTCGAGGCTGCCCGTCAGGGTGGCCGCGCCGACGCCATCGTAGACCACCTGGACCTTGGCCCCGCCGGTGATCGCCTTGACCCGCTCGGCCACGTCCTCGTCGCGATAGAGGATTGTGTCGACCGCGCCATAGCCCTTGGCCAGCGCTGCCTTCTCCGGAGAGCCGGCCGTGCCGATGACCCTGGCGCCCAGGGCGGTCGCCCACTGAACCAGGATGCTGCCCACACCGCCGGCGGCGGCCTGGACAAGCACCCAGTCGCCGGCTTTCACGGGATAGCAGCGGCGCAGCAGGAACTCCGCCGTCATGCCCTTGAGCATGGCCGCCGCCGCGGTGCGGGCGTCGACGCCGTCCGGAACCTTCACCGCCCGGTCGGCCCGTACGACGTGATACTCGGCATAGGCGCCGGCCGGCCCGTTGCCGTAGGCGATACGGTCGCCGGGGGCGAAGCGGGTCACGCCCTCCCCGACGGCTTCGACCACGCCGGCGCCCTCCAGGCCCAGCACCGCCGGCAGGTTCATCGGATAGAGGCCGGTGCGGAAGTAGGTGTCGATGTAGTTCAGGCCGACCGCCTCATGACGGATCAGCACCTCGCCGGGGCCGGCCCGCGGGATCGGCAGGTCGACCGCTTCGAGTACCTCGGGTCCGCCTGTGCGGACGGCCTGAATCGCCAGCATCGCCCTACCCCAGGTTCGCCTTGAAGAATTCGAGCGTGCGTGCGTTGGCCGTGGCCGCGTCCGCCGCGTCGTAGTGTTCGCCGCCCACCCGGGCGAAGGCATGGTCGCGGCCTTCGTAGTCGTGGATGGTGATCAGCGGGTGGTTGTCGAGCGCCGCGTGGATGGCGGCCTGCGCCTCCTTGGGCACGAAGCCGTCCTCGGTCGCCACATGCATCAGCAGCGGACGGGTGATCTTCACCGCCTCGCCCGTCAGCGAGTCCAGGCCCACGCCGTAGTAGGCGACCGCCGCGTCGACGTCGGTGCGGGTGGCGGTCAGGAAGGCCAGCTTGCCGCCCAGACAGTAGCCGACCGAACCGACCTTGCCCGTGCTCCCCGCGTCCTCGCGGATGAAGTCGATGGTGGCCTGCAGGTCCTCGACGCCCTTGTCGGCGTCGAAGGCGTTGAACAGCTGGAAGGCCTTGTCCCACTCTTCCTTGGACTGGTCGGTGATGTCGATGCCGGGCTCGATCCTCCAGAAGAGGTCGGGGCAGATGGCCAGGTAGCCGGCGGCGGCCAGCTCGTCGGTGATCTCGCGCATCACCGCGTTGACGCCGAAGATCTCCTGGATCACCACGACCGCGGGCGCCTTGGGGGCGGCCGGCCGGGCGACATAGGCCGAAAACACGCCGTCCGGCGTCTTGATGGTCACGCGTTCACCGCTCATCGTCGTCTCCGTCTTGGTATCAGGATGCAAAGGTCGGGTGCGGTGTTAACAAGGCTGCCGCGAGGTTCGCCATCACAAAGCCGCGCGGAGCCATAAGGAAAGCTGGATGAAGGTCACGATCGAGATCGACTGCACCCCGGTGGAGGCTCGGACCTTCATGGGTCTGCCCGACGTCAGCCACCTCAACGATCATCTCGTCGGAGAGATGCAGAAGCGGATGGACGCCAACATGGCGGCCCTCGCGCCGGACGAACTGATGAAGAGCTGGATGGCGTTCGGCACGGGCGCGCAGGAGCAGTTCCGCAAGCTGATGACGGCGGCGATGCCGAACGCGGCCGGGTTCGGGACCAAGCCTTCGGAATGACCGACACCATCTTCGCCCCGGCCACCGCGCCCGGCCGCGCGGCCCTGGCGGTGGTGCGGATCTCCGGCCCGGCCGCCAGGAACGCGGTCTTGGCCCTGGCCGGCGGGGTTCCAAAGCCCAGGACGGCCTCGCTGCGCAGGTTGCGGGGGGCTGACGGGGCGGTGATCGACGAAGCGTTGGCGCTCTGGTTCCCGGGGCCGGCCAGCTACACCGGCGAGGACTGCGCCGAGTTCCATGTGCATGGCGGCGTGGCGGTGGTCGACGCCCTTGTCGAGGCGCTGGCCGGGCTTGGGCTGCGGCTGGCCGAGCCGGGCGAGTTCACGCGGCGCGCCTTCCAGAACGGCAAGCTGGATCTGGCCCAGGCCGAGGCGGTGGTCGACCTGATCGACGCCGAGACTGCGGCCCAGGCCCGGCAGGCGCTGGACCAGCTGGGCGGCGGGCTGTCGCGTCGCTACGACGGCTGGCGAGAGGCGCTGATCGAGGCGCTCGCTGTGCTGGAAGCGGCGGTCGATTTTCCCGACGAGGATCTGCCGGAAGATGTGGCGGCGCGGGCCCGCCCTCCCCTGTCCGCGCTGCTGATGGAGCTTGAAGCCGCGATCGCCGACGCCGATCGTGGTCGTCGGGTGCGCGAGGGTTTCAGGATCGCCCTGGTCGGCGCCCCGAACGCCGGCAAGAGCAGCCTGCTCAATGCACTGGTCGAGCGGGACGCCGCCATCGTCACCGCCATGCCGGGCACCACGCGTGACGTGATCGAGATCCCTCTGGTGCTGGCCGGGTACAAGGCGCTTCTGGCTGATACGGCCGGGGTGCGGGAGACGCAGGAGGCGATCGAGGCCGAGGGCGTGCGGCGTGCGCGCCTGTGGGCCGCGGAGGCGGACCTCCGGCTCTGGGTGGTCGACGCTCATGCCAGCGACGGAAGCTGGCGGCATGCGCTGGATCTGGCTCGGTCGGGCGATCTCTGCCTGTTGAACAAGATCGACTTGGCCCCGGGGTTGGATGGCGGCCGGGCCAGAGACGCGGCGGCCGAACTGGGGCTGATGACGATCGAGGTGTCCGTCAAGGCGGGCGGGGCGGACGCGGTTCGCGCCGCTCTGGCAGAGCGGGTGGTCGCCGCTCTCGCCGCCGCTGAGTTTCCGGCCGCGACGCGGCTGCGTCATGCCGAGAGCCTGCGCGAGGCGGCCGCTCGCGTTGGCCGGGCGCTGGCTCAGCCGGAGCCCGAACTGGCGGCGGAAGATGTGCGGCTCGCTGCTCGGGCCCTGGAACGGGTGTCCGGTCGTGTCGATCCGGAAGCGGTGCTGGACCGGGTCTTCAGCAGCTTCTGTATTGGTAAATGAGATGTTTCACGTGAAACACCGATAGGGCCGTTTCCATCTCCGCGTGGGGAGTGAGGGACTCCCGCCCCCTTGGCTTCTGCGCTATATACGGTCCCCGTCGCCCCCGCTCGTCGGGGGCGTTCGCTTTCGGACCTAGAGCCAGTTTCAAGCCATGACCCGTTCCTGGGATGTGATCGTGATCGGCGGCGGCCATGCCGGTTGTGAAGCCGCCGCGGCTTCGGCGCGCTTCGGCGCGCGCACCCTGCTGCTGACTCACAAGGTCGAGACCATCGGCGAGATGAGCTGCAACCCGGCCATCGGCGGCTTGGGCAAGGGCCATCTGGTCCGCGAGATCGACGCGCTCGACGGCTTGATGGGCAAGCTGGCCGACAAGGCGGGCATTCAGTTCCGGATGCTGAACCGCTCCAAGGGTCCCGCGGTGCGCGGCCCGCGCTCGCAGATCGACCGCAAGCTCTATCGCGAGGCGATGCAGGCTGAGCTGGCCGACTATCCGAACCTCGACATCATCGGCCAGGCGGTCGAGGATCTGATCGTCGAGAACGGCGAGCTTCGCGGTGTCACCGACGCCGCGGGTGAGGAGTATCGGGCGTCGAAGGTCGTGCTGACCACCGGCACCTTCCTGAAGGGCGTCATCCATCTCGGCGAGAAGCGCATTCCCGCCGGTCGTGTGGGAGATGCTCCGGCCATCGGCCTGTCCGATCGCCTCTACAGCCTGGGCCTCGATATGGGTCGGCTCAAGACCGGCACCCCGGCGCGACTGATCGGTTCGACCATCGCCTGGGACCGACTTGAGATGCAGGACGCGGACGCCGAGCCCGTGCCCTTCTCATTCCTTAACGATCGCATCGACGTACCGCAGATCCAGTGCGGCATCACCTGGACGACCGAAGAAACGCACAGGATCATCGCCGAACGCCTGATGGAGTCGGCGGTCTATGGCGGCCGAATCGAGGGGCGCGGGCCGCGCTACTGCCCGTCCATCGAGGACAAGGTCGTTCGCTTCGCGGACAAAACCAGTCACCAGGTGTTCCTGGAGCCGGAAGGCCTGGACGACGACACGGTCTATCCGAACGGGATTTCGACGTCGGTTTCGGAAGAGACCCAGCTGCTGTTCCTGCGGACGATCCCGGGACTGGAAAACGTCGAGGTCCGGCGGTTCGGCTATGCGATCGAGTATGATTATGTCGATCCGCGCGAACTGTTCCCGACACTGGAAGTGAAGCGACTGCCCGGCCTTTATCTCGCCGGCCAGATCAACGGCACGACGGGTTATGAAGAGGCCGGTGCGCAGGGTCTGGTCGCGGGGCTGAACGCCGCGCGGGCCGCATCAGGCCAAGAGCCGGCGACCTTCGCGCGCGACGAAGCCTATATCGGCGTGCTGATCGATGATCTGGTCACGCGCGGTGTGACCGAGCCCTACCGCATGTTCACCAGCCGGGCTGAGTTCCGGCTGCTGCTGCGCGCCGACAACGCCGATCAGCGGCTCACGCAACGGGGCATCGACCTCGGCGTGGTGGGTCCTGAGCGGGCAGCGGTGTTTCACGTGAAACAACGGGAGCTAGATGCGGCGCGGGACATGGCCCGTTCGCTGATTCTGACGCCCAACGAAGCCATCAAGGCCGGCCTGCCGGTCAAGGCAGACGGCCAGCGTCGGGACCTGACCCAGCTGCTGGCCTATCCCGGTGTCGATCTCGATGTCCTGGCCGGCATCTGGCCGGAGATCAGCGGCTGGTCGCCGTCCGTGCGCGAGCAGATCGAGATCGACGCGGCCTATGCGGGCTATCTTGATCGCCAGGCCGCTGACGTGGAGGCTTTCCGCCGCGACGAGGCGCTGCGCCTGCCCGAGGAACTGGACTACGCCGCCATCGGCGGCCTCTCCAACGAGGTCCGCTCCAAACTTGCCGCCGTGCGCCCGCTGACGCTCGGCCAGGCCGCGCGCATCGAGGGCGTCACGCCCGGCGCCCTGACCGCCCTGCTCGCTCATGTCCGACGTCCACGCGCCGCCTGAGGCGGTTGTCGCGGTGCAGGACGCCGCGGGCTTTCAGGCCCTGACCCAGGCGACCGACGCCCAGATCGCCGATCTGGAGCGGTTCCTCGATCTGCTCGCCGCCGGCAACGAAGTGATGAACCTGGTCGGCCCGGCCACGATTCCGGATTTCTGGAACCGCCACGCCTGGGACAGCGCTCAGCTGCTGCAGCTGGCGCCCGAGGCGAAGGTCTGGGCCGATCTGGGCGCCGGGGCCGGTTTTCCCGGCCTGGTGCTGGGGATCATGCTCAAGGGCGTGCCGGGCGCTAAGGTCCACCTCGTCGAAAGCATGACCAAACGCTGCCGGTTCCTGGCTTCCGTGGCCGATCCGCTGGGCCTGCCGGTCGAGATTCACAACAAGCGTGCGGAAGACCTGTCACTGGCTGTGGATATCGTCTCGGCGCGGGCTTGTGCGCCGATGCCCCGCCTGCTGGGTTACGCCCGTCCGTATCTGAGGCGGGGGGCGGTCGGTCTGTTTCTGAAGGGGCAGGACGTGGTATCCGAGGTTGAGGACGCCGCGCTGACCTGGAGATTCGAAAGCCGTCTGATTCCCAGCCGAAGCGATGCGCGCGGTCGGATTGTCGAAGTGAAGGGACTATCCCGTGTCTGAACGACTCGAACCGGTCCTGCCGCCGGCCCCCATGCGGGTGCTGGCCGTCGCAAACCAGAAGGGTGGCGTGGGGAAGACCACGACCGCGATCAACCTGGGCACCGCCCTGGCCGCGGTCGGTGAGCGCGTTCTGCTGATCGACGCCGACCCCCAGGGTAACGCCTCCACGGGCCTCGGCATCTCCCGCCAGCAGCGCAAGACCACCCTGTATGACGTCATGATGGGCGAGACGCCGGCGGCGGACGCCGCGGTGCCGACCGCCCTCCCCGGCTTCGACATCATCCCGTCCGACCCGGACCTGTCCGGGGTCGAACTCGAGCTCGGCCACCAGCCGCGCCGGTCATACCGGCTGCGCGATGCCCTGGAGACGCTCCGGGCCTCGGGCAAGTATGGCTACGTCCTGATCGACTGTCCGCCTTCGCTGAACCTGCTGACGGTGAACGCCATGACTGCGGCCGACGCCGTTTTCGTCCCGCTGCAGACGGAGTTCTTTGCCCTGGAAGGCCTGACACAGCTGATGCGCACGGTCGATCTGGTGCGTGGCAGCCTGAATCCGGCGCTGGAAATCCAGGGCGTCGTCCTGACTATGTACGATCGCCGCAACAGCCTGTCCGACCAGGTGGCGCGCGACGTGCGGGCCCACTTCGGGTCCAAGGTATACGAGACGGTCATACCGCGGAACGTTCGAGTGTCGGAGGCGCCGTCCTTCGGCAAGCCCGTGCTGATCTACGATCTGAAGTGCGCGGGCTCGCAGGCCTATCTCAAGCTGGCCCGCGAGGTCGTGGGCCGCGAACGCGAACGGCGCCTCAAGGCCGCCTGAGCTACGGATTTATTGGAGTGACGACGTCGATGGTGGAAGGTCGCAGGGGCCTGGGTCGCGGACTGTCCGCGCTGCTCGGTGAAGCCGAGGCGGAGAACGCGGCCACGCCGGCCGGCGAGCCCACGGGCGCGCGCGAGATCCCGATCGAGCTGATTCACCGCAATCCGGACCAGCCGCGCCGTCGCTTCGGCGAGGCCGAGATCGCGGAACTGGCGGATTCCATTCGGGAAAAGGGCGTGCTCCAGCCGGTGCTGGTGCGCCCTGCTCCGGGCCTGCCGGGCGAGTATCAGCTGGTCGCCGGCGAGCGCCGCTGGCGCGCGTCGCAGCAGGCGGGCTTGCGCGCTCTGCCCGCGCTGGTTCGCGAACTCGACGACGCCCAGGTGCTCGAGATCGCCATCATCGAGAACGTCCAGCGGTCCGACCTTGGAGTGATCGAGGAATCGCTGAGCTACAAGGCGCTGATGGATCGGTTCGGCCGGACCCAGGAAGAGGTGTCCAAGGTGGTCGGCAAGAGCCGGCCGCACGTCGCCAACGCGTTGCGTCTGCTGAGCCTGCCGGACGAGGTGCAGGGCTTCCTCGCCGAAGGGCGTCTGACCGCCGGTCATGCCAGGGCGCTGGTCGGCCATACCCACGCCGTCGAGCTTGCGCGCGAGGTCATCGACCGCGAACTGAACGTCCGTGAAACAGAGGCGCTCGTAAAACGTGGCGCGCCGGAGACCAAGTCGGCCAAGCCGGGTCAGGTGGCCCGCGGCGGCAAGGACGCCGACACCGTGGCGCTCGAGGACGATCTGGCCGAGGTGCTCGGCCTGCCGGTCGAGATCCGCGACACTGGCGGGGCGGGCGAGATTCGCATCCGCTACAAGACGCTCGAGCAGCTCGACGACCTCTGTCGGCGTCTCACAAGGGGCGCCTGAGGCGCCGGGAGACGTATCCGAGGCCGATCGACGGCGCTAATTTCGCCACAGAGCCAATTTTGCGAGACCGCCCTGTAAGCCCCTGAAAAGGCTCGCGAAATTAGTCGCCGTATTTGCCCCCTCCGCGTGTACCGGGAGGGTGTGTCCGCCATCCGTGTCAGAGCTTCGGTAGCCTGTCCCAGACGCGCTTGTCATGCGCCGGCACGATGATCAGGTCCGGCATCGCCGCCTTGATGAGGTGCAGCCGGATCAGCATCTGCTGGGTGTCATCGCGGTCGTCGTCCGTCATCCAGCGAATGAGCCAGGACTTCTCGGCCGGATGATCGACGCCGTCCGTCTGCCAGGCCGTGTCGCCGATCAGGGCATAGCGCTTGCCGTCCGGCAGATTGACGAAGGCCACGACTGAGCCAGGCGTGTGACCCGGAGCCTCGACCAGCACCACGCTGCCGTCGCCGAACACATCGAGGCTGCGATGGAAGCCGAGATAGGGGCCTCCGACGAATGCTATCTCCTTGTAGCGGCCCAGTCCGAATGAACGCGCAACGTCGGTCAGATCGTCATCGCGTTCGATGAAGCGCTTTTCTCCGGGCGCGACCCAGACCTCCACCTCCGGCGGGAAGTCCGCCAGGCCGCTGACGTGGTCGTAGTGGGCATGGGTCAGGATGACCGCCTTCAGCGTCTCTGGCGGAGTTCCGGCCTGCCGCAGCTGGCTGGCGGCGCCATCGGCGCGCCTGGGCTTGGAGAAGATCCTGAGCAGAAATGGGGTTTCGGTCTCGAACTTCGGTCCGAAACCCGCGTCGAACAGCAGTGTTCCTTGGGGATGGCGCACCAGAATGCCGCCGATGACAAAGGTGCGGGTGTCGCCGAGAACAGCGCCGCCCTGATACGCCAGGGCTGCGCTCTGGGTCATGCTGCCGGTAACGACCGTGCTGATCGACATCCCGGCCGGTGGACTGGACGTTGGGATCGTCAGCGGCGGCGGCGGGTTTGGGACCGGAAGCGGCTTCAAGGCGCAACCGGCCAGCGCCAGCGTCGCAATCAACGAGATCCGTGCGGTCCACGTCCTCATATCCATCCCCCATGACGTCGATACGCGACTATAGGGGCGAGTCCGGGGCGGCTCGTCACGGAAAAGCTGTGTCAGAGGCCGAGGCGGCGGGCGCGGCCGGCGATGGTCAGGGCCAGGCGCTCGGCCAGCAGCTGGTCAGGCGCCCCGGCGGTCTTGCAGGCCATGTCGGCGGCCAGCACTTCCGGATGCAGCGCGAGCAGGTGTTCCAGCGTCCAGGAACGACATTGGCGCAGGATTTCGCGCTCGTTCTTCCAGAAAACGCCAGAGGCCTTGGCCGCCTCCGGCAGGCTGGCCCCATTTCCGGCAAGCGTCAGGATTCGGCGCAGGCGGGCCAGGTGCATGCCCATGGCGCGAACGGCGGCGGGACCGCCCTCCCCTTCGGCCGCGGCCCGGCGCAGGCCCGCCTGGGCGGCGGCCAGCTTGCCGCCGAAGGCGTCCGACGCGGCGTCGCTGAGCGAGGCCTCCGGCTCGACGCCCAGGAAATCCTCCAGATCGGCGGCGTTGGCCGTGCGGCCGCTGCCCGGGCCGAGCCAGAGCGACAGGCGCTCCATCTCCTGACGCGCCACGCCGCGCTCGCGCGGCAGCCGCGAGACGAACAGCTCCAGCGCCTGGGTGTCGAGGCTGACCTTGTCGGCCGACAGGTGTTCGCGGACCAGCCGCGCGACGTCGCCGGGTTCGTCCTCGTAGCAGGGGATGGTGGCGCAGGCCGCGGCCTTCTCGGCCACCTTGCGCATGGCCGAGTCCCGGCCGAGCGCCCCGGCCTCGATCAGAAAGAAGGCGTCGGGGTTCAGCTTGCCGTCCGCATGGGCCTGCAGCGCCTCGGCGGCGAGCTTGTCCGGTCCCGATTTCTCGCTGCTGAAGCGCACCCGAACCAGGCGGCGGCCGCCCATCATCGAGATGGCGGAAAGCTCGCCCTCTAGGCGGCCGCTTTCCAGCTCGTCGTCGGTCAGCATGGCGCTGTCGAAGGGGTCGTCCGGGTTGGCCGTGACCACCTTGGCCAGCTTGTCGGCGCGCTCGCGCACGCCGCCCCGGTCGCGGCCATAGATCAGCGCCGCGCGGAACTGCGGCTCGGGCCCCTTGAGGAAGCGTTCGACCTCGGGTCGCTTGGAAATGATCACCGGAAGAGCCTCAGCTCGTCCGGCCGCGCGCCATCCAGTCGGCCAGCTGCAGCTGGATCTTGCGGGCCAGTTCGTTGGCGGCGCGCTGCTCGGCGTCCTGGTGGCCGGCGATCGAGGCGTAGGGCTGGTCAGCGCGGTCGAAGGTGACCTCGGTGCTGGTCTGGCCCTGGAAGGCCACGTCGCCGGACCGGGCGTCGAGCAGCTTCCAGTCGGCCAGCAGGACCATTTCGTAGCGGCTGGCGGCCGAGTCGACACGGCGGCCGCGCGGTGTGCGCGTCTGCTTCAGCTCGATCTGCAAACGATACGAGGCCGGCACGCGGGCGTCGCGGGCAAGGGCGTCGTCCAGCGCCTCGCGCAGCAGGTAGCCGGCGCGGCCTTCCGGCGCGACGGTTTCGATGGCCGCGAGCCCGGGCGTGACGCCCGGCTGGGCATAGAGGGGCGTGAAGCCGCAGCCGGCCAGAACCGGCGTCGCCATCAGCAGAACCACAGCCAGCAGCCGCGCGCGCATCCCTACCCCGCCACGATATTGATGATGCGACCGGGCACGACGATCACCTTGCGCACGGTCTGACCCTCAAGGTGGACCGAGATGACCGGGTCCGCCAGAGCCTTCTCGCGCACGGCGGCCTCGTCGGCGTCGGCAGGCACCCGGACTTCGCCGCGGCGCTTGCCGTTGATCTGAACCGGCAGGACCAGTTCGGCGTCGACCAGCAGCGCGGGATCGGCCTTGGGCCAAGCCAGGTCGACCGCCAGGCCTTCGCCGCCGATCCGCACCCAGGCCTCTTCGGCCAGGTGGGGCGTGAACGGCGCGATCAGGCGGACCAGCACGTCCATGGCCTCGGCGCGGGCCTTGGCGACGGTAACGTCCGTGGCGGGGAAGCCCTTGAGAATATTAAGGAATTCATACAGGCGGGCGACGCCGCTGTTGAACCGGAACTGCTCGATGGAGTCGGTGACGGCCTTGATTGTCTTGTGCGTGGCGCGGCGCAGCTCGTCGGCGCGGGGGTCGGTATCCTCGCCCTCGGGAGCCTTCGCGTCGCCCTGGGCGTCGAATTCGGCCCAGACGCGGCTGACGAACCGGCCGGCGCCTTCGACCCCGCCGGTGGTCCACTGGATGTCGCGTTCCGGCGGGCTGTCCGACATCACGAACAGGCGCGCGGCATCGACGCCGTAGGCCTCGAAGATATCCTCGGGCGCGACGACGTTCTTCTTCGACTTCGACATCTTCTCGATGTCGCCGATCGTGACCTGTTCGCCGGTGGTCTTCAGCTTCGCGACGCGGACCCCGCCGGCGGTGTCGAACTCGACGTCGGCCGGCTCGATCCACTCCGGCCGGTCACCGGCCTGGCGGTAGTAGGTCTCGTGGTTGACCATGCCCTGGGTGAACAGGCCGGCGAACGGCTCGGCCACGGACAGCATGCCCTCGTCCTTCAGGGCGCGGGTCACGAAGCGGGCGTACAGCAGGTGCAGCACCGCGTGCTCCACCCCGCCGATGTACTGATCGACCGGCAGCCACTTGTCGGCGGCGGCCTTGTCGATCGGGTCGCTGCTGTCAGGATTGGCGAAGCGCGCGAAGTACCAGGACGAGTCCATGAAGGTGTCCAGGGTATCGGTCTCGCGCTCGGCCTCGGCGTCGCACTTCGGACATTTCGTGAAGCGCCACGTCGGGTGGCGCAGCAGCGGGTTGCCTGGCTGTTCGAAGCTGACGTCGTCCGGCAGGACCACCGGCAGCTCGTCGCTCGGCACGGGCACGACGCCGCAGCTCTTGCAGTGAATGACCGGGATCGGGCAGCCCCAGTAGCGCTGGCGCGAGACGCCCCAGTCGCGCAGGCGATAGACGGTCGCACCCTTGCCCTTGCCGGCGGTCTCGATCCTGCTGACCGCCGCGGCCTTGGCCTGCTCGACGGTCATGCCGTCCATGAAGCCGGAGTTGAAGATCTTGCCGGGGCCTGTGTAGGCCTCCGAACCGACCATGAAGGTGGCGGCGTGCGCGTCGCCGGGCAGCACCACCGGCTTCACCGGCAGGCCGTACTTGCGGGCGAAGTCCAGGTCGCGCTGATCGTGGGCGGGGCAGCCAAAGATGGCGCCCGTGCCGTAGTCCATCAGGATGAAGTTGGCGATCCAGACCGGCAGGGTCTCGCCGTCGACGAATGGGTGCTTCACCGACAGGCCGGTGTCGTAGCCCAGCTTCTCCGCGCCTTCGATATCGGCTTCCGAGGTGCCGCCCTTGCGGCATTCGGCGACGAAGGCGGCGATCTTGGGATCACGCGCCGACAGTTGCTCCGCAAGCGGATGATCCGGAGCGATGCCGACGAAGGCCGCGCCGAACAGGGTGTCGGGGCGGGTGGTGTAGACTTCCAGGCCGGCCTCGAAGCCGTCCGGCGCGCGGCCGTCGAAATCGAAGCTGAACTGCAGGCCGGTCGAGCGGCCGATCCAGTTCTCCTGCATCGTCCGGACCTTGTCGGGCCATCGATCCAGGCCCTGCAGCCCGTCGATCAGCGCGTCCGCGTAGTCGGTGATCCGCAGGAACCACTGCGTCAGCTTCTTCTTTTCGACAACCGCGCCGGAGCGCCAGCCGCGGCCGTCGATGACCTGCTCGTTGGCCAGCACGGTCATGTCGACCGGGTCCCAGTTGACGGTGGCCTCCTTGCGATAGACCAAACCGCGCTCGATCAGCTTCAGGAACCAGGCCTGTTGCTGGCCGTAGTATTCGGGGTCGCAGGTGGCGAACTCGCGGCTCCAGTCGATCGACAGGCCCAGCGCCTTCAGCTGTTCCCGCATCGCGGCGATGTTGTCGTAGGTCCAGCCCTTGGGATGGACGCCTCGCTCCATGGCGGCGTTCTCGGCCGGCATGCCAAACGCGTCCCAGCCCATCGGGTGCAGGACCGCATGGCCCTGCGCCCGCCGGTAACGGGCCACGACATCGCCCATGGCGTAGTTGCGGACGTGGCCCATGTGGATGCGCCCCGACGGATAGGGGAACATCTCGAGGATGTAGTACTTGGGCCGCGGATCGTCGTTGGCGACGCGGAAAACGTCCTTGCGAGCCCAGGCATCACGCCATCTGGGCTCCACGTCCTTCGGATTGTATCGGGCCATTTCGGCTTTCGGAGCAGTCCAGACCGGCGGTTAGCCGGCCATGTTGGCCAGGCGCAGCTGGCGGGCCTTGGTCAGGATGGCGTTCTCGATATCCGTTTCGGTCTGGGCCGCCGTCGGGGCGTCGGTCCAGCCGCCGGCGCCATTGCCGACCTGCTTGAAGACGGTGACATTCAGGCCGTCGGCCCTAAGTCGGGTATCGAGAATGTAGACCGTGGCCTTGAAGCGCTCGTCCGGCTTCTCGGGGTTCACGTACCAGTCGGTGATGATCACGCCGCCGTAGGGATCGGCCGAAGCCAGCGGCATGAAGGACAGGGTGTCCAGCGTGGCGCGCCACAGGTAGCCGTTGACGCCCAGCGAACCCGACTGGGCCGCCGGCGCTTCCTTGTCGCCACCGCTGAACGGGATCCAGCTCTTGCCTTCGGCCCGGTTGGTGGTGCCGCACGCGGCGAGGCCCGTCAGGCTGACCGCCAGGACACCAGCCGAGAGGACCCGCTTCCACGACATGCGCGCAACCGCCATATTTTCTCGCTCCACCTACTCGTTCCGGCCGCGCCTATCGAAGCGCGACGACGTACACCCCTGACGCCTTGTAGCCCGTCTACAACAGGGCCGCGTCGCCGCCAAACGGGAATCTCGTGGCCTTCGCGCCACAGGCGACCGTGGAATCGGTGGGGGATAACCCCGACTCGGTCCGCGATCTGTTGACCCCGACCCCAAGCCGCCTTTAATCGCGGTTGAGGCTCACCATCTCTCATCATGAAAGATGGCAAGAGCGAGACGGCTGGGGGAGCCGACAGACGGGTATGACCAAGGTTCTGAGCATCGCCGTGATCGCGACGCTGGCCCTGACGGGTTCGGCCGCCATCGCGCACGCCCAGACGGCCGCGCCCGCGAAGCCGAAGCCGGACTTCACCGTCCGTAACGACTTCAACGCCTCCAACCAGTTCGGCCAGTCCGACGGCCGGCGCACCCTGACTTGGGACGCCAAGAAGGGCCGCTGGGGTCTCACCCTTGACATCAAGCCGCGCGCCGACGACCAGCAAGGTCGCGACGTCGAGGCTGGGGCCTTCTTCAAGGTCACCCCGCAGCTGCGCGTCGGCGGCGCCGTCGGCGTCGGTCCGAACCAGCCGGCCCCGATCCGCAAGAACGACGGCCGCGAGGAAGCCCCCCGCGTGCGTCTCGAGACCGCCTTCAAGTTCTAGGCGGCCACAGCGCCGATCATCGCCAGACCCGCGGCGCCCGAGCTCAGAAGCTTCGGCGCCGTTTTCATGTTCACGCCGCCGAGGGCGTAGACGGGCAGGGGGCTGTCCGCGACCAGGGCGGTAAAGGCTTCCACGCCCAATGCGGCGCCAGCCGAAGGGCTGGCGCTGGGGAACACCGGCGAGGCGAGCACGGCGTCGCAGCCGGCGGCTTGCGCCCGTAGCACGGCGTCGAGCGAATGGGCCGCCGCCGTGACGATCCAGCCGGGTTGGCCGGTGGTGAGGCCGACCAGCCGCTCGGGCAGATGAAGGCCGTCCGCCTCGCAGGCCCGGGCCAGATCCGGGTCGGCGCCGATCAGCAAGGGGAGCCCGCGCGCGCGCGTGATGGCCCGCAGGCGGCGACCGACGGCCACGGCGTCCTCCGCCCCGAAGGCGCGGTAGATGACGCCCCAGCCGGCCCCCAGGCGCTCCACGAGGGGCTCGAGGTCGGGGGTTCGCGCCGGATCGGTGAGGAACAGCAGGCGGGGCAGGGGCTTTTCCGGCGTGAAGCGGGGTCGTAGAGACGCCGCAAGGTCCGCCAGCCGCTGGAGATCGCGTGTCGCCTCAGTCATCCGGTATCGCCGAAGCCCGCCTTTCCGTCCTGGACCGCATCGCCGCCGCGGCGAAGCAGGCCGGGCGCGCGCCGGGTGATGTGGCCCTTGTCGCCGTCTCCAAGCAACAGCCCGATGACAAGATCGACGCCATGCTGGCCACCGGCCAGCGGGTTTTCGGCGAGAACCGGGTCCAGGAGGCGCAAGGCCGCTGGACCGGCGCTCGACGGGAGGGCGTCGAGCTGCGCCTGATCGGTCCGCTGCAGTCGAACAAGGCCCGCGAGGCCGTGGCGCTGTTCGACGTCATCGAGACGGTCGATCGGGAGAAGCTGGCCCGCGTGCTGGCCGAGGAGATCGGCCGGGCCGGCAGGGCGCCGCGCCTCTACGTCCAGGTCAACACCGGCGAGGAGCCGCAGAAGGCCGGCGTGGTTCCCGGCGAGGCCGACGGCTTCATCGCCCTGTGCCGCGAACTGGGGCTGGTCGTCGAGGGGCTCATGTGCATTCCGCCCGAGGCCGAGCCGGCGGGGCCGCATTTCGCGCTGTTGGCCAGGATCGCGGCGCGCAACGACCTGTCGAAGCTGTCGATGGGCATGAGCGCCGATTTCGAGGCGGCGGTGCGGTTCGGGGCGACCAGCGTGCGGGTCGGCTCGGCCCTGTTCGGGGGGCGCGGCTGATCGGGACCGGAGGGACGGCCATGAAGTCGGCCCGATGCCTTCCTATCTGTAGAGGTATTCCGGGCGCGCTTGGCCTTCGGACACGAAACGGTGCATGCTCGGCTCATGGCGCAACGCAAGACTCTCCTGATCGTCGACGATGACAACGACCTCCGGGGCGCACTCGCCGAGCAGCTTCAGCTGCACGAAGAGTTCGCCGTGGTCCAGGCCGAGACCGCCGGCGAAGGCGCCCGGCTCGGCAGGGAGGCGCGGCCGGACCTGATCCTGCTCGACGTCGACCTCCCCGACATGGACGGTCGCGAGGCCTGCCGGCTGATGCGAAAGGGCGGCGTGACCGCGCCGATCGTCATGCTGACGGCCGCGTCGACCGACGCCGACACCATCCTGGGCCTGGACTCGGGGGCGAACGACTACGTCACCAAGCCCTTTCGCTTCGGCGTCCTGCTGGCCCGCATCCGCGCTCACCTGCGCAGCCACGAGGCGTCCGAGGACGCGGTGTTCCGCATCGGCCCGTACGAGTTCCGTCCCGCCCAGAAGCTGCTGGTCGACGACAAGGGCAAGAAGGTCCGGCTGACGGAGAAGGAAACCAACATCCTCAAGTACCTCTATCGCAGCGGCGCCAAGGCGGTGTCGCGCGAGGAGCTGCTGACCGAGGTGTGGGGCTACAATGCCGGGGTGACCACGCACACGCTGGAAACCCACGTCTACCGCCTGCGCCAGAAGATCGAGCCCGACCCGGCCAATGCGCGCCTGCTGTTGACGGAAGCGGGCGGGTACCGGCTGCAGCCCTGATGCGGACGCGGCGCGCCCTGCTCGGTCTTATGGCCGGCTTTGCCGCCGCCGCGATATCGGGTGTCGCCGAGGCCCGCTCCGGCGCGCCCTGGACCTGCGAATCCTTTTCCCAGTGGGTCGACGGCTGGGACGGGATCGTCCGGGCCAGGGTCGTGACGTCGGGTCCGGTCGTTGGCGTCGACTCTGGCTGGGCCCGCGACGTGAGCGCCGAAACGGTCGCTGTGATGTGGGGACGGCCCCGCATCACGCAGACCTACGTCTTCCAGCGGGTAAAGTACGAGATGATGGACGGCGCGGTGCTCGGCCATCTTCCGGAGGCCGGCGAGACGGTCGTGCTGATGCTCAACAATATGGGCGACGATCCCGACCAATGGTCGGTCGCCAATCTGTGGGCGGCGAAGGACTTCGATCGCTGGGCGAAGCGCTGCCGGCTCTACTGATCAGACCATAAGGTCCGCCGTCACCGGGGCGTGGTCGCTGGGCTTGTCCCAGCCGCGCACGTCGTCGTGGATGCGGGCCTGGGCCCTGCCGGTGTGGAACGCCGCGTCGCGCAGGCCCGGGGTGACCAGGATGTGGTCGAGCAGCAGGCCGCGGTTGCTCTGGCGGAAGTCGGCGGCGCGATAGCTCCACCAGCTCGCCAGCTTCTCCGGTTCCGCCACCGCTTCCCGCATCAGGTTGATGAGGCCCAGCGACTTCTCCATCGCCCGGAAGGCCTCGATCTCCACCGGCGTGTGGCTGACCACCTTCGACATGTACTTGTGGTTCCAGACGTCGAACTCGCCCGGCGCCACGTTCAGGTCGCCGGTGACCACCAGCGGCGCCTTCGGGTCGCGCCTGGCAAGCTCGGCCGTCAGCTTCTCGTAGAAGTCCAGCTTGTGGTCGAACTTGGGGTTCAGCGCCCGGTCGGGGAGGTCGCCGCCGGCCGGGATATAGAAGTTGTGGATGTCCACGCCGGCCACCCGCGCGCCCACGCAGCGGGCGTGGCCCTCGCGGCAGACGTCCAGGGGCCGTGCATCCTCGATCGGATAGCGCGAGGCGATGGCGACCCCGTGCCAGCCCTTCTGGCCAGCGATGCGGAAGTGGCTGAAGCCCAGGTCCTCGAACATCTGCTTCGGGAACTCAGGCGTCTGGCACTTGATCTCCTGCAGGCACAGGACGTCGGGCGCGATCTCGTCGACCATCCGGCCGATGAGCTCCCCGCGTGGGCGGACGGAGTTGATGTTCCAGGTTGCGAGGCGAAGGCGCATGGCTCTCCAGATAGGGTCGTTCGGCGCACAAAGAAACGCCCGGATGCAGGGAGCATCCGGGCGTGGAAAGGTGGTCTCTCATGCCGCCGCCGGGAGGGGATAGGTTCCGGCACGGTGCGACGATATCGCGAGGTCGGGCGCGCTACCGTTATGCGTGGCATTATTGCAACGAGAGATGAGAAACGTCAACCGGTTGAATCGAGGTATTTGCCTGTTGCGAATGTGTCACGAAAAAAGCGGCCCTTCGGTATCGGCAGGCGAGAAATACCACCACCGGCTGCGCGGCTAGCCTCGCGCGGGCTGCGGGAAGGGGGCCTTGAACAGGTTCGGGTCCAGGCCGGACGCGCGCACCAGGCTGGTCAGGCGCACCCGGGTCGGGGCGTTTCGGGCGTCGGTGACGGTCCAGCCGAGCAGCTGCACGGGGCTGTCGGCGAAGGTCATGACGATCTGGCCCTTGGTCTTGCCGGCGCGGTCCTGGGCGGTGATCTGGAAGCCGTCGGCCAGCTTTTCAACGCGCGAGATATGCACCCCGCGGTCGAAGCGGATTTCGTCGGCCAGGAACAGCTTCAGCGGCGTCTGGCTGAGGAAGTAGCGGTTGACGGTCTTCAGCCGCTTGTCGGCCACCGACACCACCTTGCCGTCCGACACCACCAGCAGGCTGGACGGGGCGTCGTACTCGAAGCGCGCCTTGCCCGGCCGCTGCAGGTAGAGCGAGCCAGTCGTGGCCGAGCCGCGGGCGTCGGTCTGCTGGAACTTGCCGCGCGCCGAGGGCATGGCCTGCAGATAGGCCGTGGCCTTGGCGACCAGCGCCTGGTCTTCGGCGGAAAGCCCCTTGGCCGGCGCGGCGGCCAGCGCCATCGACGGCGCGAGCAGCAGGGCGGGGGCCGAGGCGAGCAGGGTGCGGCGGGTGGTGTTCGTCGTCATACGAGTCCTCTAGCAGCCCGCAGCGGCGATTTCTTGTCCCCGGTTTGGCGCCCTATGGCGGCGGGGCGGCCAGGATCTCGCGCTTGCCGGCATGGTTGGCGGGACCAACAACGCCCTCCTGCTCCATCCGTTCAATCAGAGACGCCGCCCGGTTGTAGCCGATCTGCAGGCGGCGCTGGATGTAGCTGGTCGAGGCCTTGCCGTCGCGGGTGACCACGGCCACGGCGCGGTCGTAGAGGCTGTTCTCGTCGCCGCCGCCGCCACCGCCGTAGGATTCGCCGTCGCCGCCGTCCTCGTCATCGCCGCCGGCGGTGACTTCCTCCAGGTACTGGGGCTGGCCCTGGTCGCGCAGGAACTTGGCGACCGCCGCCACCTCCTCGTCGGCCACGAATGGGCCGTGCAGGCGCGTCAGCCGGCCGCCGGAGCCGCCGGCCATGTAGAGCATGTCGCCCTGGCCCAGCAGCTGCTCGGCGCCCTGCTCGCCCAGGATGGTGCGGCTGTCGATCCGCGAGGTGACCTGGAAGCTGATCCGGGTCGGGAAGTTGGCCTTGATGGTGCCGGTGATGACATCCACCGACGGCCGCTGCGTGGCCATGATCAGGTGGATGCCGGCCGCGCGGGCCATCTGGGCCAGGCGCTGGACGGCGCCTTCGATGTCCTTGCCGGCCACCATCATCAGGTCGGCGACCTCGTCGATGACCACCACCAGGTAGGGCATCGGATCGGGGCGGATCTTCTCGCTTTCGTAGATGGCGCGGCCGTTCTCGTCGAAACCGGTCTGCACCGTGCGTTCGAAGTGCTCGCCCTTCTCCTGCGCCTCGCGGGCGCGCTCGTTGTAGGCCGCGATGCCCCGCACGCCGATCTTGGCCATGCGGCGATAGCGGTCCTCCATCTCGCGCACCGTCCACTTCAGGGCGACGATGGCCTTCTTGGAGTCGGTCACCACCGGCGCCAGCAGGTGCGGGATGCCGTCGTAGACGCTCAGCTCGAGCATCTTCGGGTCGATCATGATGAACCGGCACTGTTCCGGCGGCAGTCTGTACAGGATCGACAGGATCATGGCGTTGACGCCGACCGACTTGCCCGAGCCGGTGGTGCCGGCGATCAGCAGGTGGGGCATCTTGGCCAGGTCGGCGATGTAGGGCTCGCCGCCGATGGTCTCGCCCAGGGCCATGGGCAGGACTTGGCTGTTCTTCTCGTAGTCGGCGCTGGCCAGCAGGTCGCGCAGATAGACCGTCTCGCGCTTGGCGTTCGGCAGCTCCAGTGCGATGGCGTTGCGGCCCTGAACCACCGAGACGCGGCAGGCGGCGACGCCCATCGAGCGGCTGATGTCGTCGGCCAGGGCCACGACGCGGGCGTGCTTCACGCCCGGCGCGGGCACCAGCTCGTACAGGGTGACCACCGGACCCGGTCGGATCTGGTCGATGTTCCCTCGAATGCCGAACTCGGCCAGCACGCTTTCCAGCAGCCGGGCGTTCTGGCGCAGGGCCTCCTCGTCGAAACCGCCGACGCGGGGCTTGGGCTTGGCGAGCATGGCCAGCTCGGGAAGCATGAAGCCGCCGCTGGGGCCTTCGAAGTCGAAGCTCTTCTGCCGCTCGCGCACCTCGCGGCCGCTGTCCTTGGGCAGCGTCTTGGGCGGCTTGATCGCGGGGCCGGAGACGGGCGTCGGGACGTAGCCGTCTTCGTCGTCCTCGTCATGGACCGGCGCGGCGGCCGGGGCGCGGGCGTTGACCGTCGTCCCGTCGGCGTCGTCGGCGAAGCGCATCGGCCGGGGCTCGGCCTTATCGGCCTTGCGGGGAGCGCGGACGGCGCGCGGCTCGGGCTCGCGACGGGCTTCCGGCTGCGGGCGCCTCGCGAGCAGGTTCTCGAGGCCGGTCTCGACGGCCTGGGTCATGCTGGCGCGGCTGACGCCCAGCGCCCAGGCGATGCCGATCGCGGCGACCAGCAGCAGGACCAGGGCGGCGATGATCTCCGCTCCAGGGATGCGGGCGAAGCCGATGACGCCGGAAAGGCCGCCCAGCAGGCTGTCGCCCCAGAAACCGCCAAGGCCACGGGCCAGGGCCCAGCTGCGCGGCGGGCTGGGGGCGGCGAGCGCGCCGGCCAGGGCCAGTACGGCCAATACCCCGACCAGCGCTCGCAGGCGGGTGGTGGCGCGGTGGCTGTCAGGCTCGGGATCGGCGACGCGGGTCAGTCCGAACACCACCATCAGCAGGGCCATGCCCCAGGCGGTGAGGCCCAGCGACTGCACGAAGATGTCGGCCGCCACGGCGCCCGGGCCGCGCAGCAGATTGGTCGGCGGCAGGGCCGAGGCGACGTTCAGGCTGGGGTCGGCGGAATTCCAGGTCGCGAAGGCGGCGATCAGCGCCAGGCCCGCGGCCGCGACGACGCCGCCGCGCAGCCGCGCGGTGAACGGCTGGGTCCAGGCCCACACCGCCAGCTCCATCGCCATGTCCAGCCCGGTCCGCCGTGCCGCACGCGCCATCCGCGCCCCCTTCTTCTCAAGTCCCCTATTTGGGGTCGAGAGGGTTAAGGCGTGTTTACTTTGCCGGCGCGCGAGGGTGGCCCCCTGTCCCGAAAGTCTCGCTTTCGCGAATGCGTTGACGGGCGTCGTCCAGGAAGCGTGGACAGGCCGCGCCCAAGCCAGCGTCGGCGACAGGCCGAGATACGCTTGGGGACGCCTCGACCTGTCCCCCAGGTTCGCGCCTGTACCGCTTCCCACCAGGGAAAATCGGCCTTCACGGCTGTGCTCGCGGTCTCTCATCCGAGCAGTATGCGCCTGGCCCGGGCAGGGCGGAGCGAAACACCCGCGCCCCTCCCGGAAATGTCTCCGAAAGGGGCCGAATGTCTCGCTTTGTCTCCAGAAGATATGTCTCCAGAGTCTTCATTTGCGCTGATCCTCTCCACTCGCGGGGAGGGGAGGATTGGCGTGTCAGTCGCAGGGGGCCGCTTCGCCGCTGTCGAGGTCGATGCGGAAGCAATGCTGGGCGCCGGTCTCGGCGTCGCGGACGATGATCTGGACGTCGCCCTCGGCGTCGGGTTCGGGGCTCCACAGCTCGACGAAGGCGATGGCCGCATCCTCGAACGAAGCGCCCTCGACGCGGTGGCTGCGCCGGGCCTCGTCGGCGGCGTGGACGGTGAAGGCGCGGGTGTCAGACATGGGCCGGGACCGTGAGCTGCGTCTCGTCGCCCGTCACCGCGTTGCAGACGATCAGCCGCGCGGCGTCGTTGGGCCGCTCCGGCGCCCAGTCCGACAGGAAGGCGAGCGCGGCGTCCTCCACCGTGACCCCTTCGACCCACCGGGTCCGGGGCGTGTCGCCGTCGAGGCAGTGGACGATGTACCGGCGCAGACGCATGACGATGGTCCTCCTGCGATGGGAAACGCGGGAGGCGTGAAAAGGATTCCTCCCCGCTCGCGGGGCCGGGTCGGAGGGGTAGCGGAGGAGTTGGACGTCTAGCGGCCGTGCACCGCGCCTTGTCCTGAGCCGCCCGCGCCGCCCCTCCACCATGCTCCGCATGGTCCCCCTCCCCACTGCGTGGGGAGGAGAGCCGCGCATACCTCGTCATCCTCGCCCTTGTGGCGAGGACCCCTGTGTCCGCCGCAGGTGCGGAGCAAGCTCACGCTCTCACGGTTCAGCTGAACGAGGGGTCCTGGGCACAAGGCCCGGGATGACGTGAGTTGTTTGGCCCTCCCGCGAGGAGAGGGATCACCAAAACCCATGCAGGCCAGCGTGCCGGACGGTCCGGGTTGGTCAAGGGTGGGCCCTGCGGGCCCATCGCCTCCGGCGACGCGAAGCGCCCTTGAGCAACCCTGACCGTCCGGCAATGATCTCGGCATGGGGTTTGGGGTGAAAAGGGGAGCCTTCATCGCAGGAGGCCCACGGCCAACAGCAATCCGCATAGTGCGACGAAGACGACAACGACAGCTGGAACGCCCCAGCCGGTCGCGTTCGCTTCAAACCATTTGCCTACGCGAATGGTAACGGCACTAGATGCCTTGGATGAAGATTTGAGGGGGTTCTTGGGCATTGGGCACAACTCGACATTGATAAAATCAACGTCAAACCCAAGGGGTATGGGGGCACGGAATCGCGGAATCGCAAAGCGTAATCTTCCACTTGCAAACGGAAACCTGTGCGGCCACAATTACACGATTGAAAACGCAGGACGTTTTCGCCGCCGCCATTTGCAGCGGACGCCCTCCTTTTGGCGATCACCCGTCTCCCCCAAGAAAAAGGCGGCCCCCGTTTCCGGAGGCCGCCCTTCAGAGTCAGCGGATAACCCGCCCCGACTTACGTCGTGACGGCGTCCTCCGGTTCGACGCCTTCCTTCTTGGAGAGGTCTTCGCCGGTTTCCTGGTCGACGATCTTCATCGACAGCTTGGTCTTGCCGCGGTCGTCGAAGCCCAGGAGCTTGACCTTCACGATCTGGCCTTCCTTCAGCACGTCCGACGGCTTGGCGACGCGTTCGTTGCTGATCTGGCTGACGTGGACGAGGCCGTCCTTGGCGCCGAAGAAGTTCACGAAGGCGCCGAAGTCGACGACCTTCACGACCTTGCCGTTGTAGATGGCGCCGATTTCCGGCTCGCTCGCGATCGACTTGATCCAGTCGCGGGCGGCGTCGATCTTCGACTGTTCCGAAGCGGCGATCTTGATGGTGCCGTCGTCGCCGATGTCCACCTTCGCGCCGGTTTCGGCGACGATCTCGCGGATCACCTTGCCGCCGGTGCCGATCACTTCACGGATCTTGTCGACCGGGATCTTGATGGTCTCGATCTTCGGGGCGAACTCGCCGAGCTCTTCGCGCGGCGCGTCCATGGCCTTGTTCATCTCGCCGAGGATGTGATCACGGCCTTCCTTCGCCTGGGCGAGGGCCTGCTCCATGATCTCCAGGGTGATGCCCGAGATCTTGATGTCCATCTGCAGCGAGGTGATGCCGTCGCTGGTGCCGGCGACCTTGAAGTCCATGTCGCCCAGGTGATCTTCGTCACCCAGGATGTCCGACAGAACCGCGAAGCCGTCCGATTCCAGGATCAGGCCCATGGCGATGCCCGAGACCGGACGGATCAGCGGAACGCCCGCGTCCATCATGGCCAGCGAGGAGCCGCAGACCGTGGCCATCGAGGACGAGCCGTTCGACTCGGTGATCTCGGAGACCAGGCGGATGGTGTAGGGGAAGTCTTCCTTCGCCGGCAGCATCGGACGGATGGCGCGCCAGGCGAGCTTGCCGTGGCCGACTTCGCGGCGGCCGGGCGAGCCCATGCGGCCGGTTTCACCGACGCTGTAGGGGGGGAAGTTGTAGTGCAGCAGGAAGGATTCCTTGTAGGTGCCTTCCAGGGCGTCGATGAACTGCTCGTCGTCGCCGGTGCCGAGGGTCGCGACCACCAGGGCCTGCGTCTCGCCGCGGGTGAACAGGGCCGAGCCGTGGGTGCGCGGCAGGATGCCGACTTCGCCCAGGATCGGACGGACGGTCTTCACGTCGCGGCCGTCGATGCGGATGCCGGTGTCCAGGATGGCGCGACGCACGACGTCGGCTTCCAGTTCCTTGAACACGCCGCCCAGCTTCAGCGGGTCGACGCCGTCTGGATTGGCTTCGCTCTTGCCGAGGGCCGCGATGGCCTTCTTCTTGGCGGCGCCGATCGCTTCGTAGCGGTCCTGCTTCTTCTGGATCTTGTAGCCGGCGATGATGTCGGCGCCGACCAGGGCCTTCATCTCGGCCTTCACCGCGTCGGTGTCTTCCGGCGTGAAGTCGAAGGGTTCCTTGGCGGCGTGCTCGGCCAGTTCGATGATCGCGTCGATCACCGGCTGGATGCCTTCATGGGCGAACTTGATGCCGCCCAGCACGATCTCTTCGTCGAGTTCCTGGATCTCGGACTCGACCATCATCACGGCGTCGGCGGTGCCGGCCACGACGAGGTCCATCTTCGATTCCTTCAGCTCGTCGAGCGTCGGGTTCAGGACGTAGCCGCCATCGATCCAGCCGACGCGCGCGGCGCCGATCGGGCCCATGAACGGGGCGCCCGAGATGGTCAGGGCGGCCGAGGCGGCGACCATGGCCAGCATGTCGGGGTCGTTCTCGAGGTCATGCTGCAGCACGGTGCAGACGACCTGGACTTCGTTCTTGAAGCCCTTGACGAACAGCGGGCGGATCGGACGGTCGATCAGGCGGGAGACCAGGGTCTCCTTTTCCGACGGACGGCCTTCACGCTTGAAGAAGCCGCCCGGGATCTTGCCGGCGG
>JBIICO010000174.1:0-7605 GCA_044238855.1 Caulobacter sp. | reverse complement strand
CATCTCGGCCTGCTACTCGGGGGTCTTCGTGCCCCACCTGTCGGGGCCGCAGCGGATGGTGGTCACCGCCGCCCGCCCGGACCGCAGCTCGTTCGGCTGCGGCGTGGACTTCAAGTACCCGTTCTTCGACGACTGCTTCCTGCAGTCGGTCGCCGGGGTGAAGAACTTCCCGGCCCTGCCGCCGGCCATCCAGCAATGCGTCGCCGCCAAGGAAACCGCCATGGGCGTCGGCCCGCCGTCCGAGCCGCAGTCGTCCATCGGCGCGGAACTTCGCACCAGCCTGTCGCTGATGCCGTTCCCGCGCGGCGCGCGCGGTTCCTCGGGTCCCTAGCCCACGCCTAAGTGTCTGTGGTTTCGGGTCATTCGGCCTTTGAACCGCCCGGCGAACCGCCCTAGAACGGTCCGGCAATCACTGTTTCGAGGTTCCGTCCGTGCGCTTGCTTTCCAGAGCCGTCGCCATGGCTTCTGTCGCCTGCCTGCTGGTCCAGTCGACGACCAGTTTCGCCCAGGCGCCGACGCCCCCCGCGCCGACGGCGGCTCCGGTCCCGGCGCCCGCCGCGCCCCGCGCGCCTCAGCGCCTGACGGTTCCGCCTCCGGGTCCCGGCGGCGCGGTCTCCACGCCCGCGCAGCCCGCCGTCGCGCCCGGCGTGACGGCGATGAATCCGCTTGAGCTGGAAGCCTTCGTCGACGGCGTGGTGCGCGACGCCATGGCCGGCGACCACATCCCCGGCGTCACGGTCTCGATCGTCCAGAACGGCCAGGTGGTGCTGAAGAAGGGCTACGGCTTCGCGGCCCTGAAGCCGACGGCGCGGCCGGTCGATCCGGACCGCACCCTGTTCCGCGTCGCTTCGATCTCGAAGACCTTCACCTGGATCGCCCTGATGCGCGAGGTCGAGGCCGGCCGCATCCGGCTCGACGCGCCGGTGAACCTCTACCTGCCGGAACAGATCCAGGTCCGCGACCAGGGCTTCACGACGCCGATCCGCGTCCGCGACCTGATGACCCACACCCCGGGCTTCGAGGACCGCGCCCTGGGGCAGCTGTTCGAGAAGGACCCGCAACGCGTCCGGCCGCAGCTGGTCTACCTGCGCCAGGAGCGCCCCAAGCGGGTGTTCGAGCCGGGCAGCGTGCCGGCCTACTCCAACTACGGCGTCGGCCTGGCCGGCGCGGCGGTGTCCTACGTCGCCCAGCGGCCGTTCGAGACCATCATCGAGAAGGACATCACCGGTCCGCTCGGCATGACCCGCACGACCTTCCGCGACCCCTACCCGGCGCGCGAAGGCCTGCCCGCCCCGATGTCGGACGCCCTGAAGCGCGACCTGGCGACCGGTTTCCGCTGGACGGGCGCGGGCTGGGCGGAACGTCCGTACGAATACACCTCGCAGGTCGCCCCGGCCGGCGGCGCCTCGACGACGGCCGGCGACATGGCCCGCTACATGAACATGATCCTGAACGGCGGCACACTGGACGGCGCGACCCTCTACGGCCCGCGGACGGCCGAGGGCTTCCGCACGGTGCAGTGGCGGCCGACCCCGGCGGTGGCCGGCGCGGCGCACGGTTTCCTGCAGTTCGCCCTGCCCGGCGGCCGCGCGGGCTGGGGCCACGACGGCGTGCTGCTGTCGTTCCGCTCCTCGATGGTGATGGTCCCGGAGCTGGGCCTGGGCGTCTTCGTCGCCGCGAACTCCGAGAGCGGCGAGCGCCTGACCTCGCAGCTGGCCGGCCGCGTGGTGCAGAAGTTCTACGGCCCCGCGCCGACCCTGCCGGAGCCCGGCTCGGACTGGCTGAAGGCCAACGCCGACATGTTCACGGGCGAGTACCTGTCCAGCCGCCGCGCCTTCCACGGCATGGAAAAGTTCATCGGCCTGATCGACAGCCGCAGCCGCGTCTCGGTCTCGCCGGACGGCGTGCTGCTGATCAGGGGCTTCGACTCGACCTCGCGCTGGATCCCGATCGGCACGGACGGCCGCTTCCGCTCGGCGGACGGCTGGCGGACGCTGGCGTTCGAGATGCAGGGCGGCAAGGCGGTCGGCTACTACAACGGCGCCGGGGTCGGCTACGCGGAGCGCGTCGGCCTTTTCGGCGGCGTCGCCTGGATGACCTGGCTGGCGGTGCTGGCCATGCTGGCCTCGATCGCCACCCTGGCCGGCCTCGGTCTGCGAATGCGCGAGCGGGACTATCGCCAGACCACGACCCAGAGCCGCGCCAGCCTGGTGCAGACGACGCAGTCGCTGCTGTGGTTGCTGGCCGGTATCACCCTGGCGCTGTGGCTGGGCAAGACCGGCGACGTGGCGGCGATCTTCTTTGACTGGCCCGGCGGCCTGCTGCTGACGGCCTCGTCCTGCGCCCTGGTCGCCTCGCTGCTGTCGGTCGCGGGCCTGATCTTCGTGCCGTTCGTCTGGCGCGGCGGCCGCCGCGTGGACAGCTGGACGCTCGGCCGCAAGCTGCGCTTCGGGGTGACGGCCCTGATCTTCGCCGCCTTCTCGATCCTGCTGGGCTTCTGGGGTGCGATCTTCCCCTGGGCCAGCTGATGATCGAACCGTCGCGCGGGTGACCGGAAAACGGTCATCCGCGTACGGCACACCCCCCGCGTCAATCTGCCCGTCTGGACGGCACGCCGTTCGCAGAGCGAGGATCAGGATGGGCTCGTGGGGTAGAGTATCGTGTCAAAACAGGACGGTATCGCGTTCGGGGTCGCCGGCTTGATCGCCTGGGCGGCGGCGACGGCTTACTACATCGCCTTCGGGCCTCAGCTGCTCGAGAGCGCCTTCTGGTTCTACTGCGCCAACGCCTTCCTAGCCGCCGTGGCGAGCGCCTTCCTGTTCCATGGCGCGGTCCGTCTTCGCCGCACGCCGGTTCGCCGCCGCCCTCTGCTGGCCGCGGTGTTCATCGCTCCGGGTATCGTTCTGGGACCGGTGCTGGCCCTGAACCTGACGAGCCTGCTGCCGGAGCTCGATCCGGTCAGCATCGGCCGCTACGCCGCGTTCCTGTTCGTCGGCTACGCCACGGTGGCGGTCACGGCCTTCGAACGCCCTGTCCGGGCAACGGCGTCACACGCACGGTGATCCGCTCGCGGTCTCCGGGCCGCCGCTCGACCAGCAGCCGCGCCACCTGGGCATCGTCGTGGAAGGCATAGCCCTTGATCGCGTCGAGGATCGCCTTGGCGAGGTTGTCGAGGTCGAGCCACGGCGGGTCGCCCTCGTAGTCCATGAAGATCTCGACGCTGTACTCGCCCCAGCTGGGCCGCGCACCGCGCCATTCCTTGCGGAAGAACTCGTAGATCAGCGGCTTGTAGTACTTGGCCTGGGTGGTCAGGCCGTCGACGACGATCTCGAACACGCCGCCGGCCTCCCGCGCGCGCACCTTGCCCCGGCCTGTCCAGTCGTCGTCGATCATCGCGCGCCGATGTAGCACAACCGTATCAGGCCGCACCGTGCTCCTTCACCCGGTGCACCCGGGCGCACCAGACGACGCCGACGATCAGGGCGGCGATGGCGACGATCTCCAGCCCGGTCGGCAGGCGACGCTCCCAGACGAAGCCGTAGAGCAGCGCGAACAGGGTCTCGAACACGATCATCTGCCCGGCCAGCGTCATCGGCAGCAACCGGCTGGCGCGGTTCCAGAAACCATTGCCCAGGATCGACGCCAGCACCGCGATCCCGGCGCTGACGCCCAGGAACAGCCACCAGCCCTCGGCCCCGTGCGCCGCCTGCCCCGGCGCCAGGAAGGCCGGGACCGCCAGCGCCAGCGCCAGCGCTCCGGTCGTCAAACCTGTCAGCAGGGACCAGTCATGGCCGGAGATGTCCGGCCGCCGTTCGAGCCAGCGGTTGTTCCAGACGGAATAGGCGGTCCAGCTGATCAGCGCCCCGAAGGCGCAGGCCAGGCCCGCCAGGCGGGTCAGCGGATCGTGCGCGGCCTTGTCGTTGGCCAGCGCCTCCCAGCCGACCAGCAGCACGCCCAGCAGGCACAGCGCCAACGGCCCGGCCAGCCTGCGGAACCGCACCGCCCCGGCGAGCCGCGTCCCCGCCACGCTGACCACCACGGGCACCAGCCCGACGATCAGCGCCGAGGCCGCCCCCCCGGCCCACCAGACGGCGTTGGCCAGCAGCACGTAGTAGAGGATGTTGCCCAGCAGGCTCAGCCCAACCAGCGCGGTCCACTCGGCCCGCCCGATCATCGCCGCCACGGCACGCCAGCGCGGGGCCAGCAGCAGCGCGGCGATCAGACCATAGGCCAGGTAGCGTCCGGCGGAGATCTGCGGCGCGCTGAAATCCTTCAGCAGCTGCGGCGCCAGGAACACCAGCCCCCACACCGCGCCCGCGGCCACGCCGTTGCCGACGCCGATCAGTATGCGGCCGTTGCTGTCCATGGCGCCGGCTATAGCCGCTAAGGCGCGCGCAGGAAAATCGCGCCGAAAGCCTTGCGGTCCCGGCTCCGAAGGCTAAACCGGGCGCGCTGATTTACGCCCCGGGAAAGCCAATGACCAAGACGCGCACGGAAACCGACACCTTCGGCCCCATCGAGGTCGACGCCTCGAAGTACTGGGGGGCGCAGGCTCAGCGCTCGCTCGGCAACTTCAGGATCGGCTGGGAAAAGCAGCCGCTGCCGGTCGTCCGCGCCCTCGGCATCGTCAAGCGCGCCGCCGCCGAAACCAACCGCGACCTCGGCAAGCTGGACGCCAGGCTGACCGACGCCATCGTCCAGGCCGCCAACGAGGTGATCGAGGGCAAGCTGAACGACCACTTCCCGCTGGTGGTCTGGCAGACCGGCTCGGGCACCCAGTCGAACATGAACGCCAACGAGGTGATCTCGAACCGCGCCATCGAGATCCTGGGCGGCGAGATGGGCTCCAAGAAGCCCGTCCACCCGAACGACCACGTCAACATGAGCCAGTCGTCGAACGACACCTACCCGACGGCGATGCACGTGGCCTGCGCCGAGCAGGTGGTCTCCGACCTGCTGCCGGCCCTGAAGCACCTGCACGCGGCGCTGAAGGCCAAGTCCGAGGCCTGGTCCGACATCATCAAGATCGGCCGCACCCACACCCAGGACGCCACCCCGCTGACGCTGGGCCAGGAGTTCGGTGGCTATGCGCAGCAGGTCGAGAACGGCATCGCCCGCATCGAACAGACCCTGCCGGCGCTGATGCAGCTGGCGCAGGGCGGCACCGCCGTCGGCACCGGCCTGAACGCGCCCGTCGGCTTCGCCGAGAAGGTGGCCGAGAAGATCGCCGGCATCACCGGCCTGCCCTTCACCACCGCGCCCAACAAGTTCGAGGCCCTGGCCGCGCACGACGCGATGGTCTTCAGCCACGGCGCGATCAATACGGTCGCCGCCAGCCTGTTCAAGATCGCCAACGACATCCGCTTCCTCGGCTCGGGCCCGCGCGCGGGCCTGGGCGAACTGAACCTTCCGGAGAACGAGCCCGGCTCGTCGATCATGCCGGGCAAGGTCAACCCGACCCAGTGCGAAGCCCTGACCCAGGTCTGCGCCCAGATCTTCGGCAACCAGGCGACGATCACCTTCGCCGGCGCCAGCGGCCACTTCGAGCTGAACGTCTTCAACCCGGTGATGGCCTACAACTTCCTGCAGTCGGTCCGCCTGCTGGCCGACGCGGCGATCAGCTTCACCGACAACTGCGTGATCGGCATCGAGCCGCGCCGCGACAACATCCAGCGCGGGCTGGAGAACAGCCTGATGCTGGTCACGGCCCTGAACGGCAAGCTCGGCTACGACGCCTGCGCCAAGATCGCCAAGACGGCCCACAAGAACGGCACCACCCTGCGCGAGGAGGCGGTCGGCGGCGGCTACCTGACGAACGAGGAGTTCGACGAGTGGGTGCGGCCTGAGAAGATGATCTCGCCGGGCTGATCGGCATTCATCTTTCCGTCGGAGGAGCGCCCACGACGAACGTCGGAAGGCGGAGGCCGTTGCTACGGCTTGACCACCACCACCTTGCCGATCGGCGCCAGGGCGACGCCGGCCAGCTGCAGGTCCTTGATGGCGAACGGGATGCCGATGATGGTGATGGCCTCGGCGAAGGCGATCAGCAGGTGCGACAGGGCGATGTACCAGCCGCCGAGCAGGAACCAGATCACGTTCAGCACGAAGCCCAGCGGGCCCGTGCCGATGTCGCCCTGGCCGTTGACCACGTCGCGCGAGACGATCTCCTTGCCGAACGGCCAGAAGGCGAAGCCCGCGATGCGGAACGCCGCGCCCGCGTACGGCAGGCCGACGATGGTGATGGCCAGCAGGACGCCGCCCAGGATCCACAGCAGGCCGCTGAGCCAGCCGCCGAGAAAGAACCAGAGCAGATTGAGCAGAAGCCGAAGCATGATCGACGCCCCCAGGGAATACCTGTGCAAGACGTGGTGAATATCGCCCGCGTTGTCGAGAGCCTGCCCGATGGATTCGCCGTAATCCTCGCCGACCCCCGGGCCGGGGGCGTGCAGCTCGCGATTGTGGTTGCCGATTTGTTCTCGCGAGCGTAGCCTTCGGGCATGGACAGGCTGGACGCCCCGCCCCCGATCGATCCCGAGTTGCTGGAACAGGCCGCGCGCCTGGGCCTGGACGTCGCCGGCTGGAGCGAACGCGATCTGCGCCTCAGGCTCCAGAAGCTCGACCCCGCCGGCGGCGAAGCCCGCGCCCGCCGCTGGGCGGAGGAGAACGCGGAAGCGATCCGCGGCCAGGGCCGACGCGTCGAGCGCGAAGGCTGCTTCGGCGAAGAGTGGCGCCGCTGGTGATCCGGCAGTTCGACCTCGTCGCCAATCCCGGCGCCAGGCAGAGGCCGAATGTGCCCTATATGGTCATCCTTCAGTCGCACCATCTGTCGATGGAGACCACCGTCGTGGCGCCCGTCCGCACCTCGGACGAAGCAGACGGCATCGGCGACGTCGAGGTCCCGATCATCGTCGAGGATCTGCCGCATGCCATCATGGTTGCGGAGCTGGCGCATCTGCCAACCGGACTGATCGGTCGAAGGGTTGGGAGCCTCGCGGACCACGAGGACGACATCCGTCGCGCGCTGGACCAGCTGTTTACCGGCTTCTGATCGCCTCGACCGCCGCCCAGACCGGTTCGACGGCGAGGTCGCCGAGATCGAGCTCGCGCAGGATGGTCACCGGCTGCCCGTCCCGCACCGGGCGCGGGGCGCTGAGGTCGGGGTTGCTGTCGGCGCTGAACAGCACCACGGCCGGCGCCCCGGCGGCGACCGCCACATGCATCGGCCCGGTATCGTTGCCCACGGCCAGCAGCGCGCCGCGCGCTAACTGCGCGATGTCGCCGAGCGCGGTCTTGCCGACCAGGCTGACGGCCCCTGGAGCGGCGGCCAGGATCGCTTCCGCCAGCGCCTTCTCGTCATCGCCGTGGCCGAGCACGGCCGGCGTGATCCCCCGCTCCAGCAGCCGCGCGGCCACGGCGCCGAACCGTTCGGCGGGCCAGCGCTTGGCGGGCCGGTGCGGCGCGCCGCCGGGCGCCAACAGGGCGTAGCCCCCCGTGATCCCGAACGTCTCGGCGCCCTTCCCGGTCATCCAGCCGATGTCCGGCGGCCCGACCGGCTCGATGCCGGCGATCCGAAGCTGCTCGCGCTGGCTGTCCTGGATGTGCAGC
>JBIICO010000173.1:0-7643 GCA_044238855.1 Caulobacter sp. | reverse complement strand
GGTTCCGCGTCACGCTCGGCCGTGGCCTGGGCCTGCTCGAGGAGGCGACCGCGGGCCTCGGCGAGGGCGGCGTGCTGCCCGGCGAGGTGGCCTTCAAGCTCCACGATACCTACGGCTTCCCGCTCGACCTGACCCAGGACGCCCTGCGCGCCCGGGGGCTGACGGTCGACACCGACGGCTTCGACGCGGCCATGGACGACCAGCGCGCCAAGTCCAGCGGCGCGCTCGGCGGCACCGGCCAGCAGGCCGCCTCGGCGGTGTGGTTCAAGGTCCGCGACCGGGTCGGCGCGACCGACTTCACCGGCTATGACGCCGTCGACGGTACGGCCGGCGTGGCGGCGATGCTCAAGGACGGCGCCGAGACCGACAGCGCCCGGGCCGGCGACACCGTACAGGCGGTGTTCGACAACACGCCCTTCTACGGCGAGAGCGGCGGCCAGGCCGGCGACACCGGCGTGGTCGAATGGGACGGCGGCTCGGCGAAGGTGACCGACACCCAGAAGCAGGCCGGCGACCTGCATGTCCACACCCTCGAAATCCTGTCCGGGACGCTGAAGGTCGGCGACCGCGCCGCCCTGCACGTCGATCCGGACAAGCGCCTGACCACCCGCGCCAACCACTCCGCGGCCCACCTGGTCCACGCGGCGCTGCACCATGTGCTCGGCGCCCATGTGGCGCAGAAGGGCCAGCTGGTCGACGGCGACCGCATGCGCTTCGACTTCAGCCACGGCGGCCCGCTGACGCCGGCCGAGATCGAGGCCATCGAGGCCGAGGTCAATGCCGTGATCCGGCAGAACGTCCCGGCCGAGACGAAGCTGATGGCCCCGCAGCAGGCCATCGAGGCCGGCGCCGTGGCGCTGTTCGGCGAGAAGTACGGCGACGAGGTCCGGGTCCTGACGCTCGGCCGGTCGCTGACCGAAGAGGACAAGGCCTATTCGGTCGAGCTGTGCGGCGGCACCCATGTCGGCCGCACCGGCGACATCGCCCTGTTCAAGATCGTGTCGGAGAGCGGCATCGCCGCCGGCGTGCGCCGGATCGAGGCCCTGACCGGCGAGGCGGCGCGTCGCTTCCTCCTCGACCAGGCGGGCGTCGCCAGGGAGTTGGCCGACCGCTTCAAGGTTCCGGTCGCCGAGGTCGCCGCGCGCGTCGAGGCGCTGGAAGCCCAGCGCCGCACGCTCGAGAAGCAGCTGGCCGAGGCCAAGAAGCAGCTGGCGCTCGGCGGGGGCGGCGGCGCGGCCGCCGGTCCCGAGGACATCGGCGGCGTCACCTTCATCGGCCGGGTGATGGACGGCGTCGGCGGCAAGGACCTGCGCGGCCTGATCGAGGAGTTCCGCAAGCAGGCCGGCGTCGTGGCCCTGGTCGGGACCAACGAGGGCAAGGCCGCCGTGGCCGTGGCCGTCGCGCCCGACCTGGTCGGCCGGTTCAGCGCCGCCGAATTGGCCAAGGCGGCCGTCATCGCCATGGGCGGCCAGGGCGCCGGCGGCAAGCCCGACTTCGCCCAGGGCGGCGCCCCGGACGACAGCAAGGCCGCCGAAGGCGTCGCCGCCGTGAAGGCGGGCCTGGCGGGTTAGAGGCTCAGGCTCTCCTTCACAGGGAGGGACAGGCCGGCTCGGCAGGCCCGCGCGGCCCAGGCGGGTGGCCGCGTTCGGCCCCGACCTTCAATGACCTTTGCTCCGCCCGAGCCCTTCGGGGTCACCCTCCCCATGCGGGGAGGGAGGACGTGGGCGCCCGACCCTCGGAGGAGGGAAGGTCAGTGCGGTGGGCGGTAGAACGCCGACAGCTTGTTGCCCGTCGGATCCCTCACGTAGGCGAGGTAGTAGCCCTCGCCGTAGGTCTCCCGCGGTCCGGGCGCGCCCTCGCTGGTTCCGCCGTTGGCCAGGGCGGCGGCGTGGAAGGCGTCGACCTGGGCCGGGCTGTCGGCGTGCAGGCCGACCATGATGCCGTTGCCGGCCCGGGCGGCGTGCTCGTCGAACGGCGAGCAGATCAGGATCGTGCCGTGGTCGTCGCCCTCCGGCCCGTAGCCGGCCCAGCTGCCTTGGCGCCAGACCTGGCGGTGGCCGAGCGCGCCCAGCACCGCGTCGTAGAAGGCCGTCGCCGCGTCCGTGTCGTCGGCGCCGATGGTGATGTAGCTGACCATGGGTTTCATGCGGGGATCTCCTGCGGGACCGTGCAGACCACGGCCAGCTTGTTGCCGGTCGGATCGCGCAGATAGGCCGCGTACCAGTCCGGCGAATAATGCGCCCGGATCCCTGGCGCGCCTTCGTCGCGCGCTCCCGCGGCGAGGGCGGTGGCGTGGAAGGCGTCCACCTGCGCCCGCGCATCGGTCCCGAAGGCCAACATCGTCCCGTTGCCCTGGCTCGCGTCGCCGCCGTCGAACGGTTCGCACAGCCAGATCGTCTCGCCGTCGTCGCGGCCGTCCGGCCCGTAGCCCGCGAAGCCCGGGTGGCGGTTGAAGCGCCGCCAGCCGATGGTCGCCAGCACCGTGTCGTAGAAGGCGACCGCCGCCTCCGGGTCCGCCGCGCCGAGCGTCAGGTAGCTGATCCGCGCCGCCATGGTCAGGCAGCGGCGGGCGTGCAGTAGATGCAGATCTTGTTGCCCGTCGCGTCGCGCAGATAGGCCCCGTAGAAATCCTTCGAGCCTTCCGGACGTCCGCCGGGCCCGCCTTCGTCCAGACCGCCGGCGGCGAGGCCCGCGGCATGGGCGTCCCGCACCGCCGCTTCGGACGGGGCCTTGAAACCGACCATGATGCCGTTGCCGCCGCGCGCCGCCTGACCGTCGTAGGGCGGGCATATGTAGGCCGTCGACATCTCGCCCGGCGATCCATAGCCCGCCCAGCCGCTCTCCGGATCGACGAAGCGGCGCTCGAAGCCGATAGGGGCGAAGACCGCGTCCCAGAAGGGCAGCGACTTTTCCACGTCCAGTGCGCCGATGGTGACGTAGCCGAGCATTGCGATCTCCCTCAATTCGCCGACCGACGTTATGATTAGCGTGAGAACAAAGCAAGAACTTTGTCCTGTTGTGTCGATGACGGAAGTCTGGCGCCGGGGTGTGACGGGAAGTGTCGGCAGCGGTCGGGGAACAGCAGATGATGTCCCTGAAGGAACTCCAGGAGCTGTCCCCGCCTCGCTTTTCGCGCGCTCAGAACGTCACCGACACCGTCGCGCGCACGGTGCGCGGCGAGATCGGCCAGACGAAGGTCGAGGGCGAGGCCCACCAGCCGTCGACGTCGGTCAGGTTGGAGACCACCGCCCGGAACTGGGCCGGTCGGCCGGCGATCTCGAACCGGCGGCGGAGGCCCAGGTCCAGGGTGGCGACGGCCGGCGCGCTGAAGCTGTTGGCGCTGTTCGCCCAGCGCTCGCCCCAGTAGGAGAGCTGGCCATCGACCGACCAGCCGTCCCGCAGCTGCCGATCGATGCTGGCGTTGACCACCACCTCGGAGATGCCGGCCGGACGATCGCCGACCACGCCGGCGTCGACCAGCGGGCCGGAAACCTCCGGCGTGAAGGCCACCGCGCCGAACACGATGCTGGTCCGGTCGTCCAGCTTGCCGGCCAGCGAGACTTCCAGGCCCCGGTGCGCCTCCTCGCCGACCAGGCCGAAGGAGCCGTCGCCGCGGAAGCCGGTGGTCGGCTTGTGGACATCGAACAGAGCGGCGATCAGGGTCAGGTTCGGGCCCAGCGACTGGCGCAGGCCCAGCTCGTACTGCTCGGCCTCGACGGGGGGCAGCACCTCGTTGCGATTGGTGGCCGCCTGGGGCGCGACGCCGGTCTCCTCCAGCCCCGTGACCCAGCTGGCGAAGATGCTCGTTCCCGGACGCAGGGCCCAGACGGCGGAGGCGTTGTAGAGGGTGATCTCGTCCTCGCCCGTCGTCGTGACGCCGGTCAGCCCCTCGACCGTCTTCTCGTAGCGGGTCCGGTGGACACCCAGGCGCAGCTGCAGCCTGTCGCCCCACAGCAGCCCGTAGGTCAGGCTGGCCGTGCTCTGGTCGACGCGGTCCTCGCCCCGCTGGCCGCTCCAGCTGTAGGGGCCGGCCGAGGGCGGACGGTCCGGCAGCTGGAAGGCGCCCAGGTTCTTCACCGCCGCGCTGGCCAGGTCGACGCTGCTGCGCCGCGCCCGCAGGGAGCCGCCGACCAGGTGCCGGACCTCGCCGCCGCCGAACACCCGCGAGATGCGCAGCTCGCCCGAGTCCGATGTCTGGGTGCGTCCCGGATCCTGCATCAGGATCGCCTCGGCGTCGCCGAAGCGGTCGGTCCTGATGATGGTGAAGTCCTGCCGGTCGGCGTCGTAGATCGAGCGGAAGGCCGAGGCGTCGATGTTCCAGCCGGCGATCTCCGCGTCCCACATCAGGCCCGCGTTGACGCTGCGGGCCTCCACGCGGGCGCCGTAGGGCGAGTAGTCCCGCATCGGCTCGAGCACCGGCGGCAGGGCGCCGTCGATCGGCAGGATCGCGTAGTCGGCGCTGTACTGCCGGGCGTAGATCGTGGCGAAGGCGGTCAGGGTCTGGCCGGCGGTCGGCTTGAAGCGGGCGACCAGGCCGGTATCGACCGCGCGGCCGTTGCTGCCCGCGCCCCAGTAGGCCTCCGGACGATAGCTGGCCCCGCCGGCCAGGGAGAAGCGGCCGTCCTCGCTGGTCCAGCCGCCGTCGGCCTGAAGCACCGGGGTGCCGAAGTCGCGGTAGCCGGCCATCAGGGTCAGCTGGTTGTCGGGCCCCGGCTCGCGCAGGCGGTAGTTCACCACCCCCGAGGGCGCGGGATAGGGCTGGCGCGCGGCGGTGACGCCGACCTGCACGCTGACGCCGGCCAGCACCGGGTCGTTCAGCGGCGCGGCCCGCACGAAGTAGGCCTCGTTGATCCGGTAGGCGCCGCTGGACTCCAGCGAGAAGCCGCGCACCTGGCCCTCGTCATAGAGGCCGAGCTGCTCGATGCCGACCCGTTCGCCGAAGGCGTCGGCGGCGGTGGCGACCGCGTTCTCCTGCGCCTGGGCGGCGCCAGCGGCGGTGAGGAGGGCTGCGGCGATGGGGGCCGCGCAGACCAAACGTTGCATTGTTGTAATCCCGGTCAGCAAGGGTGTTCAGTGACCGGCGATTGATGGATGTTGCGGTCGGGGACGGCGTGGCAGCGGGCGTGATTTATTCGTGATGGTTTCGCGATGACCGAACATCTCGCCGATGACGGACGTGAGCTGATCCTGGCGCGCGAAGCGCCGTTCAGCCTTGCGGGAACACAGGTCCGGCCGGCGGCGCTGGAGGTCGAGCACGACGGTTCGACCGTCGCGCTGGAGCCGCGCGTGATGAAGGTGCTGGTCGCCCTGCACCGCTCGCGCGGGCTGCCGGTGAGTCGGGACGAACTGATCGACCTGTGCTGGGGCGGGCGGATCGTCACCGAGGGCGCGCTGAATCGCTGCACCGCTCAGCTGCGGAAGGCGCTGGCCCCCAACCCGCGCATCCGCATCGACACCATCCCGACCGTCGGCTACCGGCTCCAGGCCAGCGCCGACGTCCATCCGCTGCCGGCCGGGGCCGCCGCGCCGTTTCCGGCGGCGGCCGGCGAGGCGGGCGGGGCGACGCCGAAGACGCAGCGCGTCCCGGGCCGTTGGCTGGCGGCCGGCGCCGTGGCCGTGACGGCGGCCGTGGTCGGCGGAGCGCTGTGGGCGGCGATGCCGCGCCCGGTCCAGTGGACCGCCTCCGGCTTCCATCCGCTGACCTCCGAACTGGGGCTCGAGACGCACCCGGCGTTGTCGGTCGACGGCAGTCAGATCGTCTATGGCCAGCGCGACAACCTCGCCACCCAGCGGGACCTGTGGTTGCGCGGGACTGGACCGGCGGCGACGCCGGTGCGGATCACCAGCAACCCGCTCGATGACTACGCGCCGGCCTGGTCGCCAAAGGGCGACCGCATCGCCTTCGTGCGGGGCGGGGCGACCATGCCCTGCATGCTGGTCGTCGTGCCCGTGCCGCTGGGCCCCGAGCGGATCGTGGGGCGGTGCCAGGCGGCGACCTACACGCGGGTGAGCTGGCTGAACGAGAACACCCTGGTGATCTCCGACCGGCCGGTGCACGCGGCGATGCGCCGGGTGCGGGCCGTCGACATCGCCTCGGGCCAGACGCGGGACCTGACCGCGCCGCCGCCGGAGACGCTGGGCGACGGCGACCCGGTCGTCTCGCCCGACGGCCGCTACATCGTCTTCCGCCGCAGCCTGATGCACGGGGCCGACGACCTGTTCCTGAAGGACGTGAAGACCGGCCGCGAACGCGCCCTGACCACCGATGGCTGGAAGGCGCCCGGCTACGTCTGGTCGGCCGACAGCCGGCACGTGTTCTTCTCGTCCAATCGGGGCGGGGCGTTCGGCCTGTGGACCGTCGACACCCGGATCGGCGGCGAGCCGAAACGGATCGGCCTGGGCTTCGGCCAGGTCACCTTCAGCCGCATGTCCGCCGACGGCCGTAACCGGCTGGCGGTCGAGGTCCCGAGCGGGCGGACCAACCTGGCGCGGCTGGCGCCGTCCGGGACGATGACGCCGATCACCAACGCCAACGGCGCCGACTGGGATCCCCAGATCGCGGCCGACGGGACGGTGGTCTACATCTCCGACCGCAGCGGCGCGTCGGAAGTCTGGCTCACTCATCCGGACGGTCGCCCGGTGCAACTGACCAGCCTCGTCGGCAGCTACGTCAACGCTCCGGTCTGGTCGGCCGACGAGCGGAGCATCGCCTTCGTCTCGGTGAAGGGCAGGCGATCGGAGATCTGGACCGTCGACCGCGACGGCTCGCGGCTGCGGGCCCTCACCAGCGACGGGGCCGACAAGCTGAGCCCGGTGTTCGCCGCTTCCGGCGACCGGCTGCTGTACGTGCTGCGCGACGCGGCCGGCTATCGGGTCATGCAGGTGGCGTTGACGCCGGGCGCGACGCCGACGCCGGTCCCCGGACTGGTGGGCTGGCGAGAGATCAGGAAGGGGCCGGGCGGGCGGCTGTACGGCGTGCGCGACGACGGGCTGGTCCGGGTGGTCCGGGGCGCCGCGGGGACGCCGATCCCGCGCGTGGTGCTGGGCCTGGACGACAGCTGGACCGTCGGAGCGGCGGGAATCCACGTGCTGCGCGGCCGCACCGAGACCGCGCCGCCGACCCTGTGGCTGCACCCCTGGACAGGCGGCGCCAGGCCGCTGGCCGAGCTGCCCTACAGCTGGGGCGAGCTGAGCGTGGCCGCCGACGGCTCGGTGATCCTCAGCCGCGACATCGACGACCAGATCGACCTGGGTCTGGTGGAGCTGAGCAGCTGACGTCTCTCGTTCCCCATGCGGGGAGGGAGAGCGCTACCGCTCGTCGGCGGGCAGCTGGATGTGGGTCAGCTTCCAGGTGAACAGGGCCCGGCGTTCGAAGGTGAAGGTGGTGACCTTGGTCGGGTCTCCGGGGCGCTTCATGGCGATGCGGGTGTGGTCGATCCCGAAGTAGGCATAGGTCGGGTGCGGACCGTTCAGGACCTTCTTCGCACGGGTCTCCAGGGTCGGCTTCTCGCGCGACCCCGGCGGGGCGGCGCCGGGCCGGTAGCCGCGCGACAGGGCCGAGAGGCCGCTCAGCGTCAGGTAGGGATCGACGCGCGGCGGCGGCGGCACGATCGGCGCGATGGCCTCGCGGAAGGCGCCCAGCG
>JBIICO010000172.1:0-7663 GCA_044238855.1 Caulobacter sp. | reverse complement strand
AGGCGATCAGCTGCTTGATCTCCTTGGCCGCTTCGGCGGAGCGCTGGGCCAGGGCCCGCACTTCCTGGGCGACGACCGCGAAGCCCTTGCCGGCGTCGCCGGCGCGCGCCGCCTCGACGCCCGCGTTCAGGGCCAGCAGGTTGGTCTGGAAGGCGATCTCGTCGATCACGCCGGTGATCTGGCTGATCTGCTGCGAGGACGCCTCGATGCCGCGCATGGCCTCGACGGCCTGGCCGACCACCTCGCCGCTGTGCTGGGCCCCCTTGCGGGCCTCGGCGACGACGGTGCTGGCGCGGGTCGCGCCCTCGGCGGTCTTGCGGACGGTGGCGGTGATCTGGTCGAGCGCCGCGGCGGTCTCTTCCAGGCTCGCAGCCTGCTGTTCGGTCCGGCGCGACAGGTCGTCGGCGGCCTGGCTGATCTCGCTGGTGGTGGAGTTGATGCCGGCGGCGTTGCCGACGATCACGACCATGGCTTCCTGCAGGCGGCCGATGGCGGCGTTGAAGTCGTCCTGGATCTTCCGGTACTCCGCCGGGAAGTCCTGGTTCAGGCGCCAGGTCAGGTCGCCGCTGGCCAGCTTTTCCAGCCCCTCGCCCAGCGAGGCGACGACGAGTTCCTGCGCGGCCTCGTTGGCGCGGCGGGCCTGGTCGTTGCGGCTGCGCTCGGCGTCGGCCTCGGCGCGGGCGCGCTCCTGGTCGGTGCGCAGGCGGCCGGTCTCGGCCAGGTCGTGGCGGAAGCCTTCCAGCGCCCGGGCGATGCCGCCCAGTTCGTCCTTGGCCTCGGTGCCGCGCACCGGCTCGTCGTAGCGGCCGGCGCCCAGGGCGGCGACGGCCGCGCTAAGGCGGGCCAGCGGCCGGCGCACCACGACGTTGGTCGCCGCGAACAGGGCCGCCAGCACGACGCCCAGGATCACCAGGCCGCCGGCCATCAGGCCGAACGCCAGGCGATCGGCCGGACCGTTGATGGTCTTGACCGGAATGTCGGTGACCAGCGCCCAGGTCGAGTTCAGGCCAGCCATAGGCTCGGGCGTGATCAGGCGGTCGACCTTGTCCCCGTCCTGGTTGGTCGCGCCCTTCACGTGGATGCTCTTGCCCGCGGCGATGGCGGCCTTCACCTCGGCGGCGCCGGCGTCGGCATAGGTCTGGGTGCGGAGCTTGGAGTTGGGGTGCGAGACCCACTTGGCGTCCGACGACAGCAGCATGACCTCGCCGGTGCCGAACGGCTTCATCTTGCCCAGCATGGCCGAGATGTCGCCCAGCGCCAGGTCGATGCCCGCCACGCCGATCAGCTTGCCGTTGGAATAGACCGGCGCGGAGATGGTGGTGATCAGGGTCGGCTTGCCCTCGATGTCGTACGAGTAGGGCTCGACGATCGCCATCTTCCCGCTCGCCGACGGATCCTTGAAGTAGGGCTCCTCGTAGTCGTTGGCGTTGTCGAGCGGCTCCATGATCAGCTTGCCGTCGGACTTCACCCAGTAGGGCGCGAAAGCGCCCTTGCTGTTGGAGCCCAGCGCGGTGTTGCCGAGAAAGGTCGCGTCCTGGCCGTCCCAGGCGTCCGGCAGGGCCATGAACCAGCTGGCCAGCACGATCGGCGTCGCGTCGGCGTTCGGCTTCAGCATGGTCACGATGGCCGCGCGGTCGCGGATGCCGGACTCGTGGGCCGCGCCGATGCCGGTGGCCATGGCGCGAACCACGCCGCCGACCTCGACCAGCTGGCCTTCGACATCCGCCGCGGCGCCTTCACCGAGCGCCTCGGCGTAGTTGCCTGACAGGGTCTGCGCCACGCCGCGCGTGTGTTGCGAAACGGCGAACGCCGCCATCAGCAGGAGCAGGCCGACAACCGCCCCACCCGCGACAAGCATCTTTCCGGCAACCGAAAGCCTTTGGAACGCGCCCATGAAATCCTCCCAGACCTGCTTCGTGTCTAGGCGGGATAAGCTTAACAGGATGCTTACTTTGAGAACTGCGTTTGCTGGCGAGAACTACGGTTCTCGCGCCACCGGGTACAACTTGAAGTGCTGGTCGTAGAAGGGCGTGCGCTCGTAGAACCATCCCAGGCGGGCGTCGCCGTCGGCGGCGAACGCCGGATCGGCGGCCAGCTTCGCCTCGAACTCGGCCTTCAGGACCGGGTCGGCGGCGAGCATCTTCTCGGCCAGCGGCGCGACGGCGTAGGCCTCGATGTACTCGACCCGGTTCAGCACCTCGGGGAACATGCCCCAGGCGAAGAAGCTCTCGCTGGATTGCGGCTCCAGCAGCAGCACGACCACGTCGCCCAGCGGCTGGTCGGTGGAGATCCGCACCGAACCCGCCGGATACGTCCACTCACGGCGCTCGGGCGTCACCGTCGTCACCGTGATCGGCACATGGGCCTCGTTCGTCCCCTTGGCGACCTTGGGATCCTCGAGCCGCAGCATCTCGACGGCGACCGTCTTCGGCGCGGTCAGTGTTTCCATCTCGACGCCGTGGAGTTTCAGCCGCGCGATCAGGTCGCTGCGATAGCCGGGCACCCAGTAGGCCGTGGGCCGCTTCAGCTGGAGCGTCGGCCGGCTGCCGTAGAACGGCATCTGCCAGAGCACGGGGTCGGGCTTGCCCAGCCACCGCAGCTCCGAGCGCCCGGACGCGGCGCTGTCGTACCGCTCGAACAGGATGCCCTTGAAGGCGCGGGTCGTGAACGGCTTCTCGTCGGAGACGAAGTTGGCCGGGATCTCGGCCGGCCGCAGGGCGCGGTCCTTCTCGATCGCCGCCCGCAGGCCGTCGCCCTTGGCCGCCAGCAGCTTCAGCGCCTCCTCGATGAAGACGTAGGTCCCCAGCACCCGCTGCTCGTGCGGCTTCAGGCTGTGGTTCTCGATCAGGATGGTCGGTACATGGGCGGCCGAGCCCCAGCCGTTGGAGAACCGCTCGCCCAGACCGCCGTCGCTCAGCCCCTTCTTCGGGTCGCGGTCGTCGATCGCAAAGACCAGCTCGCCCGGGATGTGGCCTTCGCGTTCAAGCGCCGCGTTCATCGTCGGCTTGAAGGCCTCGTCCAGCCACCTCGCGCTGCCCGGCGACCGCGACCAGGCCCCGTCCTCGCCGTTGTAGCCGTAGGTGACGTCGTACTGGTAGTCGATGCCGTCGGTGACATGGACGTCGACGTACAGGTCCGGCCGATACTTGTTCACCAGGGCCCGCACCGCTTGCATCTCGGGCTGGTCGAGCTTCATGTAGTCGCGATTCAGGTTCTGGTTGGTCGCCGTGTTGCGCCAGCCCTGAATGCGCGGTCCGCGCTGGTTGGGCCGTGAATAAGGCCCCGAGCGCTCGTGGCCGTCGACGGACAGGATCGGGATCAGGATCAGGTTGACCCTGTCGAGCAGCCCGTCCTTTCCGTAGAAAGCGATGTCGCGCAGCAGCATCATGCCCGCGTCCTTGCCATCGATCTCGCCCGGGTGAATGCCGGCCTGGACCAGCAGCACCGGCTTCTTCGGATCGAGCGTCGCGCCGTCCTTGCTGGCGATCACGGCGTAGATCGGCCGCTGCTCGGGCGAGACGCCGAACTGTTCGATGCGGATCAGGTCGCTGGCGGCGTCCAGCTTGTCGAACCACTTGCGGGTGTCGGCGTAGTCGGGGCTGAAGTCGTGCTCGGCGTCCTGCTCGAAGGCGCTGGCCCACGGGTCGGTCGCCGGCCGCAGGAGCTCGCGGCTCTTGCCGTCCCACTCCGGCGCGGGCGGCAGGAACGGCTGGTCCCAGGGCTTGGCGTTGGGCAGAGTCGACGAAGGTTCGGACATGGCAGGGCTCGACAACAAGAGGGCCGCGACGAAGGCGACAGCGAAGGGCGTGCGCATGGCGGAAGTCCTATGCCGATTGCGGCGAGGCGGCTACTGGCTCGCGGCGGCCGAGAGGGCGCGCGCCTTCACGTTGCCCTCGTCGTCGAGCACCGCATGCGGGTTCAGGGCCGAGAAGGCGGCGACGAACAGATAGATCGCGACCTGCAGCCCGAGCGTGATCGCCACCAGCCGCGGCTTGCGCGCCAAGGCGGCCGGCAGGGTCAGGCCGACGTAGATCAGCAGCGTGACGGCATAGGACATCAGCAGCCCCGCCCCGCCCGGCCGCCCGATGTTGGCCCCCACCGACGCCGCGACCCCGAGCAGGTTGGCGGCCATCAGCAGCAGCAGGACGATCTTCTTGTTGGCCCAGAAGTGCTCGTCGAGCGACGTGACCTCCTCCAGCTTCAGCGGGAACACCATCGAGGCGGCGATGAAGTAGGTCACCGCGATGGCCAGGCCGGCGACCAGCAGGCCGTAGCTGAACGGCAAGTGCTGGAAGTTGGTCCAAGCCTGGTCCCAGAAGCTGGCGATGTCGAGCCCGACGAAGACGGCCAGCAGCGGCGTCAGCCAGCCGATGCGCACCGTCTTGCGATGCTGGATCGCGAGCACCAGCCCGGTCGCCACGACCGCGACGGAGAACCCGAGCAGCAGACCGTAGAAGCTGAAGAAGAACTCGAAGGCGCTCATCGGGTCACTCCTTCGCGGCAACGGCGGCGCGGGCGGCTTCGGTGATCGGCCAAGGCGCGCCCTGGAACAGCGCCACGGCGGAACGGCTGATCTGGAATCCCTGGTAGAGGACCAGCAGCACCAGCAGCGTCAAGACCACGCGCCGGCGGTTCGACAGGGCGGCGGCCAGGGTGCCGAGGCTGAACACGACCACGCCGCCGGTCAGCGCCAGCGGCAGGTCGGCGAATTTCATCTGCCCCGTCAGCTCGCCGATCAGGAAATAGACGGCGGCCATCGTCAGGTTGGCGAACAGCACGCAGAGCAGGATGAGGCGCTTGTGCTGCCAGAAATGCTGGTCGAGCACGTCTCCGGCCTTCAGCTCGCGCGGGAACACCAGCGTGGCGGCCACATAGAAGATGCTCGCGACCAGCAGTCCCAGGATCAGCAGGGCGTAGCTGAACGGGGCGTCGCGGAAGATCACCCAGGCCTGGTTCCAGAAGGTGGAGATATCGACGGCGACGAAGATCGCCAGCAGGGGCGTCAGCCGACCGAGTTGCACCGCCCGGCGCTCGTGCACGACACGCGCGAAGCCGCCGACCAGCTCGGCGACGGAGAAACCCAGCAACAGGCCGTAGAAGCTGAAGAAGAACTCGAAGGGACTCATGGCTGCTCCGATGCCTCATCCATCAGTCGAACACGAGATACGCCGCGCTCATATAGACGAGGCAGGTGATCAATGCCCCGGCCACCACCTTCCGGCTCCGCGCCCAGCCCGCGACGATCAGCAGCGCGTAGTAGCCGCAGTTCAGCCCGCCCCAGAGCGCCAGTTCCAGCGGCTTCAGCTGGTGCAGTTGCACGACCTCGTGCAGCAGCGACGGCAGGAAGGAGGTCAGGTTGGAGGCGACGACACAGAACACCACCGCCTTGCGGTGGTCCATGATGTGCGCGTTCAGGGTCTCGGCCTGGCCCTCCTTGGGAAACACCTGGGTCGCGGCGAAGTAGTAGAGCAGCGCCGCGAGGGCCGAGATGAAGGCGACGACGAAGGTCACCGCCTTGAGGTCCCGATGCCCCCAGGCGCTGAGCCAGTAGGTCAGCAGGTCGAGCAGCAGCACCGCCCCGAACAGCGGCCCGACCACGCCCAGCGGCCGGCGCCGCCGCTCGTCCCAGGCCCGCGAGAAACCGGCCGCGATCTCCGCCACGGCCAGACCGAGCAGCAAGCCGTAGAACCCGAACAGGAAGGCGAAGGCGTCGGTGTTTTCTTGCATCGCGGGCTTCAGTGCGGACCGGGGGCAAGACGACTCACCGGAACAGCCCCACCAGCAGCAGGCCGACGATCCCCGCCAGGCCGGCCCGCTGCACGCCTCGCGAGGCGAACGGGATCAGCAGCAGCGGCGCGACGACGCGCAGGCCCACCCAGGCGGTCGACCAGTTGAGGCCCAGCGTCCGGGTGACGAAAGCGGCGTTGAGCAGCGAGAAGACCGGCGACAGGGCCAGCATGATCAGGATCACCCGCCGGTGCGCGAGATAGTGATCTTCGAGCGACCCGGACGCACCGGTCGGCTGGAACATGGCCCGGCTCAGAAAGACGTAGGGCAGCGCCACGCAGGTCATGACGATCAGCGACGAGGCGCCGAATTCGATGCTCTCCCGCACCGCCCAGAAGCGCAGCGAACCCCGTCGCGACATTGGCCGCGGCCAGGCCGAGCAGCAGGCCATAGAAGGCGAGCAGATACTCGAAGTCTTCCACACGGCCCCCCGACCTCGGCTCAAGCCGGCAGCCTACTTCCAGATCGGCTTGCCGTCTCCCGGCAATCCCAGCTTGCCCCAGATGTCCGACACGCGGTCGACCACGGCCTGATCCATGCGGATCTGCTCGCCCCACTCGCGGTGCGTCTCGGGGGGCAGCTTATTGGTGGCGTCGAGGCCGATCTTGCTGCCCAGACCGCTCTCGGGACTGGCGAAGTCGAGGTAGTCGATCGGAGTGTTCTCGATGACGGTGATGTCGCGGGCCGGGTCCATGCGGGTGCTCAGCGCCCACATCACGTCCTTCCAGTCGCGGGCGTCGATGTCGTCGTCCACGATGATCACCCACTTGGTGTACATGAACTGGCGCAGGTAGCTCCAGACGCCGAGCATGATGCGCTTGGCGTGGCCCGGGTAAGCCTTCTTCATCGACACCACGGCGATGCGGTAGCTGCAGCCCTCGGGCGGCAGCCAGAAGTCGACGACCTCCGGGAACTGCTGCTGGAACAGCGGAATGAACACCTCGTTCAGCGCCTCGCCGAGCACCGACGGCTCGTCGGGCGGACGACCGGTGAAGGTGGTGTGGTAGATGGCGTCCTTGCGCATGGTGATGGCGCTGACCTTGAACACCGGGAAACGCTCGACGCTATTGTAATAGCCGGTGTGGTCGCCGTAGGGGCCCTCGTCCTCGAACTCGTCGAGCAGGACGTGGCCCTCGATGACGATCTCGGCCTGGGCCGGGACCATCAAAGGCACAGTCTTGGCGGGGACGAGGTCGACCTTCGATCCGCGCAGGATGCCGGCGAACTGGTACTCCGACAGGGTATCGGGCACCGGCGTCACGGCGGCCAGGATCACGCCCGGATCGGCGCCGATCACCGCGCAGGCGGGCAGCGGGTCGCGGCGGCCGGCCTTCTTGTGGCGGCCGTAGTGCTGGGCCCCGCCGCGGTGGGCGAGCCAGCGCATGATCGCCCGGTCCTTGCCCAGCACCTGCATGCGGTAGATGCCGAGGTTGAAGTCGTCTTCCTTCGACTCTGACGGCCCCCTGGTCACCACCAGCGGCCAGGTGATCAGCGGCGCGGGCTCGCCCGGCCAGCAGGTCTGGACCGGCAACTTGCCGAGGTCGATGTCGTCGCCCTTGAGCACGATCTCCTGCACCGGGGCCTTCTTGACCACCTTGGGCCGCATCGACAGCACCGTCTGGGCCAGCGGCAGCATGTCCATGGCGCCCTTCAGGCCGCGCGGCGGCTCGGGCTGACGCAGGAAGGCCAGCAGCTCGCCGACCTCGCGCAGCTCGCCGGCCGTGGTGCGCGGCTCGCCCCCGAGGGTCACGCCCATGGCGACGCGCTTCACGTTGCCGAACAGGTTGGCCAGGCACGGCATCGGCGAGATCGTGCCGTCTTCCATCACCGGCTTCTCGAACAGCACCGCCGGTCCGCCGTTAGCCAGCAGCCGGGT
>JBIICO010000198.1:0-6516 GCA_044238855.1 Caulobacter sp. | reverse complement strand
TCGAAGGGCAAGGGCGGGTCGATGCACATGTTCTCGACTGAAGCCGGCTTCTACGGCGGCCACGGCATCGTCGGGGCGCAGGTGAGCCTGGGCACCGGCCTGGCGCTGGCCGACAAGTACCGCGACAACGGCAAGGTCAGCTTCACCTACTTCGGCGACGGGGCCGCCAACCAGGGCCAGGTCTACGAGAGCTTCAACATGGCCGAGCTCTGGGGCCTGCCGGTCGTCTACGTGATCGAGAACAACCAGTACGCCATGGGCACCTCGATCGAGCGCAGTTCGTCGGAGACGCGGCTGCACAAGCGCGGCGTGTCGTTCAACATCCCGGGCGAGGAAGTCGACGGCATGGACGTCGAGGCGGTCGCGGAAGCCGGCAAGCGCGCCTCGGAGCACGCCCGGAGCGGCAAGGGCCCCTACATCCTCGAGATGAAGACCTACCGCTACCGCGGCCACTCGATGAGCGATCCGGCCAAGTACCGGACCAAGGAGGAGGTCGACGAGGTCAAGAAGACCCGCGACCCGATCGAGCACCTCAAGGAAAAGCTGGCCACGGCGAAGGTCACCGAGGACGCGCTGAAGGCCATCGACGCGGAGGTGAAGACCATCGTCGCCGCCGCCGCCGAGTTCGCCCGCACCAGCCCCGAACCGGACCCGTCCGAGCTGTACACCGACGTCTATCTGGAGGCCGCCCAGTGAGCGTGGAGGTTCTGATGCCCGCCCTGTCTCCGACCATGGAGGAGGGCACCCTCGCCAAGTGGCACGTCAAGGAAGGCGACGAGGTCAAGGCCGGCGACGTGATCGCCGAGATCGAGACCGACAAGGCGACCATGGAAGTGGAAGCCGTCGACGAGGGCGTGATCAGCGCCATCCTGGTCGCCGCCGGAACCGAAGGCGTGAAGGTCAACACGCCGATCGCCCGTCTGGGGGAGGGCGACGCCGCTCCGGCCGCGCCGGTCGAGGCTCCCAAGGCCGAAGCCGCCGGCGAGCCCGAGAAGCCGGCGCCCGAGACCGCCGTCCGCCAGCCGGAAGGCGAGGGGCCCGCGCCCGTGACGCCGAAGGTCGAGCTGAAGGATCCCGAGATCCCCGCCGGCGCCAAGATGATCCGCATCACGGTCCGCGACGCTCTGCGCGACGCCATGGCCGAGGAGATGCGCCGTAACGGCGACGTCTTCCTGATGGGCGAGGAAGTCGCCCAGTACCAGGGCGCCTACAAGGTCAGCCGCGAACTGCTGCAGGAGTTCGGCGACAAGCGCGTCATCGACACCCCGATCACCGAGCACGGCTTCGCCGGTCTCGCGGTCGGCGCGGCGATGGCGGGTCTGAAGCCGATCGTCGAGTTCATGACCTGGAACTTCGGCATGCAGGCCATCGACCAGATCATCAATTCGGCCGCCAAGACGCTCTACATGTCGGGTGGGCAGATCAAGTCGTCGATCGTGTTCCGCGGCCCCAACGGCGCGGCCGCCCGCGTCGGCGCCCAGCACAGCCAGGACTACAGCGCCTGGTACGCCCAGATTCCGGGCCTGAAGGTCATCGCGCCCTATGACGCGGCCGACGCCAAGGGTCTGCTCAAGGCGGCCATCCGCGATCCGAACCCGATCGTCTTCCTCGAGCACGAGATGATGTACGGGGTCGAGTTCGACATCCCCGACGTCGAGGACTGGGTCGTGCCGATCGGCAAGGCCAAGGTCCGTCGCGAGGGCAAGGACGTCACCCTGACCGCCCACAGCCGCATGGTCGGCCTGGCGCTCAAGGCGGCCGAGGAGCTCAGCAAAGAGGGCATCGAGGCCGAGGTCATCGACCTGCGCACCCTGCGCCCGCTCGACCACGAGACCATCCTGGAGAGCGTGCGCAAGACCAACCGCCTGGTCAGCTGCGAGGAAGGCTGGGGCCCGATGGGCGTCGGCGCCGAGATCGTCGCCCGGGTCGTCGAGCACGCCTTCGACTACCTGGACGCCCCGCCGCTGCGGGTCCACCAGGAAGACGTCCCGCTACCCTACGCCGCCAACCTCGAAGCCCTGTCGCTGCCGTCGGTCGAGAAGATCGTCAAAGCCGCCAAGGCCGTCGCCTACAAGTGATGAGCGGGCGGAGTCGACGCCGCGTCGACTCCGCCTGACCTTCCGGGAAAGACCGAATGTCCATCGAAATCCTGATGCCCGCGCTGTCTCCGACGATGGAGGAGGGCACCCTCGCCAAGTGGCACGTGAAGGCCGGCGACACCGTCAAGGCCGGCGATGTGATCGCCGAGATCGAGACCGACAAGGCGACCATGGAAGTGGAAGCCGTCGACGAGGGCGTTGTCGAGGCCATCCTCGTCGACGCCGGAACCGAAGGCGTGAAGGTCAACGCCCCCATCGCCCGTCTGGCCGGGGAGGGCGAGGCGCCCGCGCCCGCGCCGAAAGCCGCTGAAGCGCCGAAGGCCGCCGCGCCGACGCCGGCGCCGACGCCCGCCGCGCCCGTCCAGGCCGCCGGCGAGACCGGCGCGACCACCAAGGCGCCCGCGCCCAAGGCCGAAGGCGAGCGCGTGTTCGCCTCGCCTTTGGCCCGCCGCCTGGCCCAGGCCGCGAACCTGGATCTCAAGACCATCGCAGGTTCCGGCCCGCACGGCCGGGTGATCAAGGCCGACATCGACGCCGCCCGCGGCAAGGCGCCGGCCTCTGCTCCGGCGGCTCCGGGCGCTTCGCCCGCCGCCGCGCCGCGTGAGCACAAGTCGCTCGAGCAGATGGGCATCGCGCCCGGCAGCTACGACCTCGTGCCGCTGGACGGCATGCGCAAGACCATCGCGCGCCGGATGACCGACAGCTTCCGCGATGTGCCGCATTTCCCGCTGACCATCGACGTCGAGATCGACGCCCTGCTGGCGGCGCGGACCAAGATCAACGCCCTGCTCGAGAAGGACGGCGTGAAGGTCTCGGTCAACGACCTGGTGATGAAGGCCGTGGCCGTGGCGCTGAAGCGCGTGCCGGAGGCCAACGCCAGCTACACGCCCGAAGGCATCGCCATGCACCACCATGCCGACATCGCCATGGCGGTGGCCATCGACGGCGGCCTGATCACGCCGATCATCCGCGCCGCCGAGACCAAGGGCCTGGCCCAGATCGCCGTCGAGGCCAAGGACCTGGCCGCCCGCGCCCGGGACAAGAAGCTGAAGCCCGAGGAATTCCAGGGCGGCACCTTCTCGGTCTCCAACATGGGCATGATGGGCATCAAGCAGTTCGCCTCGATCATCAACGAGCCGCAGGGCTGCATCATGAGCGTCGGCGCCGGCGAGCAGCGGCCCGTGGTCAAGAACGGCCAGCTGGCCGTGGCCACGGTGATGACCATCACCCTGACCTGCGACCACCGCGTGGTCGACGGCGCCATCGGCGCGAAATTCCTTCAGGCCTTCAAGCCGCTGCTGGAAGATCCTCTGACGATGATCGTCTGACGCCGGTCAGGGGAGGACCGTGTCGGAACCGGCATCACAGGCGCAATGCGACGACTGCGGCACGCCGCTGGTCGGCCGGTTCTGCCATGCCTGCGGCGAGGACAACGCCCCGCCCCGGCGGGAGTTCGGGGCGCTGTTCGCCGACTTCGCGGACAACATCTTCTCCTTCACCGAGCATGTGCCGACCACGCTGCGCGACCTGGCGACGAACCCCGGCCGGATCCTGCGCGGCCTGAGGGACGGGGACACCAAACGCTACCTCTCGCCCTTCAAGCTGTACGTCTCGGCGACGGTGGTCTTCTTCCTGGTCCTGGCGGTCAGCAACGTCGCCTTCTTCCAGTTCAAGGTGGTGCGCAAGCCGGCGGAGGGCCCGCCGCGCGTCGAGCAGGCCGGCGAGGTCATCCGCATCCAGGGCTTCCGGCTGGAGGACAAGTTCCTGCATCCGGCCTGGACGGCGCCGCGGGATCCGGAGGTCGTCGCGGCGATCGACCAGGCGGCGCGGACCCACAGCGACGAATCCATGCGGGCCATCCTGGCGGTCTTCCGCGTGGCGGCCGACGCCCCGTCTGAACTGACCGAGGACATCTCGACCTGGGCCCCGCGCGTTCTCTGGCTGCTGATGCCGATCTACGCGCTGATGCTCTGGCCGCTCTACCGCAAGGGCACGCTGGTCGCGGACCACTTCATCTTCGCCCTGTGGGCCCACACGACGCTCTTCCTGCTGCTGGTCGTCGGCGGCCTGTGGAACTTCACCGGCCTCGGCGGCGGCTTGGCGCTCGCGCTGGTGCTCTATCAGGCCTATCTGACGGTCGGGCTGAAGGGCTACTACGCCCGCGGCTGGGCCGGCGCGGTGAGCAAGGGCCTGCTCCACAGCGCGCTCTATTTCGGCCTTCTGTGGCTGCCGCTGACGGCGGCTTTCTTCATCTGGCAGGTGAGCAAGCATCTGCCGCCCGGCTATTTCACGGAGTGATCCCTTGAGCGACTTTGATCTCATCGTCATCGGTTCCGGTCCGGGCGGCTACGTCGCCGCCATCCGCGCCAGCCAGCTGGGCCTGAAGACCGCCATCGTCGAGCGCGAGGCGCTGGGCGGCATCTGCCTGAACTGGGGCTGCATCCCGACCAAGGCGCTGCTCAAGAGCGGCGAGAAGTTCGAGAGCCTGTCCCACCTGAAGGAATACGGCCTGTCGGCGACGGGCGCGTCGTTCGACTTCGACGCCATCATCCAGCGCTCGCGCGGGGTGGCGTCGACGATGAACAAGGGCGTCACCTTCCTGATGAAGAAGCACAAGATCGAGGTGATCGAGGGCGACGCGGTCTTGACCAAGGGCGCGGCCGCGCCGTCGGTGAAGGTCAAGCTGAAGGCCGGCGGCGAGCGTACGGTCACGGCGTCAAAGGGCGTGATCCTGGCCGTCGGCGCCCGCGCCCGCAGCCTGCCGCAGATCGGCCTGGAGGCGGACGGCGACAAGATCTGGGCCTACCGCGAAGCGCTCGCGCCCAAGCGGCTGCCCAAGTCGTTCGTGGTCATCGGCTCCGGCGCTATCGGCCTGGAGTTCGCCAGCTTCTACCGAGCGCTCGGCGCCGAGGTGACGGTGGTCGAGGCCGTCGACCGCATCATGCCGGTCGAGGACGAGGAAGTCTCCAAGGCCGCCCAGAAGGCCTTCGAGAAGCGGGGCATCAAGTTCCGGATCGGCGCCAAGGTGACCAAGGTCTCCAAGACCGCCAAGGGCGTGCAGGTCGCCGTCGAGATCGCCGGCAAGGCCGAGACGCTGGAGGGGGAGGTCTGCATCTCGGCCGTGGGCATCACGGCCAACACCGACGGCATCGGCCTGGAGACGCTCGGCGTCACGCTCGACCGCGGTCATATCGTCATCGACAAGCATTGCGCGACCAACGTGAAGGGCCTCTACGCGATCGGCGACTGCGCCGGCGCGCCCTGGCTCGCCCACAAGGCCAGCCACGAAGGCATCCACGCCGCCGAGTTCATCGCCGGCTACAAGACCCCGAACGTCCATTCGCCGATCGCCGGCTGCACCTACACCCAGCCGCAGGTCGCGTCGGTCGGGGTGACGGAGCAGGCCGCCAAGGCCGAGAAGCGCGAGATCAAGGTCGGCCGCTTCCCGTTCCGCGTGAACGGCAAGGCCGTCGCCGCCGGCGAGCTGGAAGGCTTCGTGAAGACCATCTTCGACGCGAAGACCGGCGCGCTGATCGGCGCCCACATGATCGGCGCCGAGGTGACGGAGATGATCCAGGGCTACGTCACCGCGATCACCCTCGAGGCCACCGAGGAAGAGATGCACGGCATCGTCTATCCGCACCCGACCATGTCGGAGGCGATGCACGAGGCCTCGCTGGATGCTTACCAGCGCGTCCTGCATCTCTAGGTCCGGGGCATCCTGCCGCACCGCGCGTTAACGCCCGAGTCGGGCTGTCGACGTACAGTCGGGTGATGTCTTTCTGCCTCCGCCAGGGTCATCGTGTTCCACAGGCCACGCTCGCCGAGCTATGGCTCGCGGACGTTCGGCCGATCACCACCGAGGCGCTGTTCTCCGGCAAGACCTCCCTGGTCATCGGCGTGCCCGGCGCCTTCACCCCCACCTGCAGCGAGAAGCACCTGCCGGACTTCATCGAGATGTCCGACCGGCTGAAGCAGTCCGGCTTCGACGACCTCATCGTGCTGTCGCCCAGCGACCCGTTCGCCATCGCCGCCTGGGCGACGCAGGTCGATCCGGACGGCAAGCTGCGCTTCGTCTCGGACGGCAATCTGGAATTCACCCGCAAGGCGGGCCTGACGAGCCACGAGGACCGCTTCTTCCTGGGGGAGCGCAGCAAGCGCTACCTGATGATCGTCCGCAACGCGATCGTCGACCGCCTGAGCGTCGAGGACAGCGTCCTCAACGTCAGCTGCAGCCGGGCCCAGTCGCTGGAGCTCGATTTCTAGGTCTTCGGAACGTACGGCCCGGTGACCGCCAGCCGGTCGAGGAAGTCGTTCGCCTTGGCCATGGTGTCGGCGTAGGGCGCCGGCGCCCGGTAGAAGCCGTGGCCCTCTCCCGGATAGCCGTGGACGACACAGATCCGTCCCTTGCCCCAGG
>JBIICO010000170.1:0-7669 GCA_044238855.1 Caulobacter sp. | reverse complement strand
TCGCCGAGCTGGGCTTCGCCGTCATTGAGGCGATGGACGGCGCCATGGCGCTGGCGACGCTGGAATCCGGCGTGCGGATCGACGTGGTGTTCACCGACATCGGTCTGCCCGGCATGCGCGGCGACGAACTGGCCCGCCGCGCCAAGGCCATGCGACCGAACGTGAAGATCGTCCTGGCCAGCGGCTACACCGACACCGGCGCCGCCGAGGGCATCGACGGCGCCGTGAGCCTGGACAAGCCCTACGACGCCGCCGCGCTGGCCAAGGCGCTGGGGCGGTAGGACCTTGCGTCCTTCGGGACGATCGCCTGAAGGCTCGCGCCTCAGGATGACGAAGGGCGGTGGACTTCCAGCGACCTCGTCATGGTGAGGCGCGGACCGACAGGTCCGCGCCTCGAACCACGCAACGTCTATCCGATCTTCAGCCGGACGAACGCCATCCCGCCGCCGGGGCCCCGGTAGTCGTGGGCCAGGCTGGACGGGATGTCGAAGGCGTTGACCAGGGCGCCGACGCCGACCTTGACGTTGTCGGACAGTCGCCAGTCGTGGATCGCGCCGACCGACAGCTTGCGCACCGTCTCGACCGGGCCGTGACCGCCGCCGCCACCGCCATGATGGCCGAGCTCGTCGGTGTCGATCTGCTCGGCGCGGGTGAAGATCGTCCAGCGGTCGTCGACCCGCCAAGCGCCCTCGACCAGCCAGGCGTCGAGCTGGACATCGTCCGGCTTCTTCTCCTTCCGGGCCCAGGCGAAGGTGGCGGAGACCAGGCCCGCCGTGCCGACCGGCTGGGCGTAGATGGCGCTCAGCGAGACGCGGTCCTCGTCGCCGTCCGGCTCCAGCGCCTCGGGGCTGATGATCGACGCCCAGCTGGCCTGCAGCGACCAGTTCCGGCTCGGGTTCCAGGTGAACCGCACCGAACGGCTGTCGAGTTCGCCGGTCTCGATGTTCCAGCGCTCCTCGTCCGGCTCGCGGCCGCGGAAGGCCGAGGCCTCGACCTTCCAGTCGCCGCCGACATAGCCGCCGGTCAGCACGCCGAAGGTGATGTGGGTGCTGTCGAACCAGTGGTGGGTGATCGGCGCCTCAGGGCTGTCCATGGCCGCCGGCCGGTGCATGAAGGCCGGCGGGCCGAACGCCGGCTCGCCGGGCAGGCCGCCGTAGAGGTAGGCGCTGCGGCCTTCGCCCAGGTCCAGGCTGTAGCTGGCGGCCAGCTCCATGAAGAGGTCGTGCGGGTGCTGCCGGTCGACCAGCGGCTCGACGCCGTCGGCGGACTCGCCCGCCGCCAGCAGCAGCGGATAGCCCTCGGCGCCCATGGCGGGGTCGGGGCTGAGCATGGCCTTCAGCTGCAGCGTGCCGGGGCCGACCTCGCGGGTCGCCGTGCCCATGATCATGCCGGCCACGAAGGCCTTGGAGTCGCCCCGGTCGCCGTTCTGGTCGACGTAAACGCCGTTGAGCAGGACGTGGCCCATCAGCATCCAGCCGCCGGCCTCGCCGTGCAGGCCGCCGTGTTCGGCGGCGTCGGGCTGCCAGCTGGTGCCGCTGGCGTCGCGGTTCATGGGGTAGCCGCCGAGGGCGCTGGTCATGGCATGACCCATGTCCATGGCTTCCTCGGCCGGCATGGAGTCCGGCGTGTTCGACGGCGCCGGCGGCGGCGTCATGTCATGCCCGGCGTGCGGGTCCTGCGCGAAGGCGGCGGGGGCGAGCGCGAGGCTCGCGACGAAGGTGGCGGACGCCAACAGGCGCGCGCGCATGGGGGAGGTCATCAGACCCTCCTTTATCCTGAGTACGAAAGTAGCGGGTTTTCGGGTTTCAGGCGCGCAGGCGTGGAGGGTCGGGTTCCGGCGCGGTCAGGCGGCCGGTCGCTGAATCGGCGATCGGGGCGTAGCTGGGACGCTCCGCCCGGACGACAAGCTGGTCGGCCGCCGTCAGGTTGGGCGCCGGCATGCAGCCAACGCAGCAGTGCATCGCCGCCTGGGGGGCCGGCTTGGACTTGTCGTGATGCTGCTGCGCGGGCGCCTCGTGGCAGGGGGGCTCCGCGGTCGTGGCCGGCATCGCGCGCGCCGTCCCGCCCACGACCAGGGTCGCGGCGATCAGGATCAGCAGCAAAGCGCGCAGGGCGGCCATGGCGGGATAACTATGGGGCGGAAGCGACGATGGCAATCCGGCGCGGCATCCTTCAAGGCGCGTCGAGCGTCTCGAACCGCGCGCAGCCTCACACGCCCCGCAATTCCAGTCCGTCCGCGTCGGGCGCCGTCTCGGCTCCCGCGTTCAGCGGGCGCTGCATCAGGACGATGTCCTCCCAGCGGCCGAACTTGAAGCCGACGGCCGGCATCACGCCCTGCCTCGTGAAGCCCAGGGCGGTGTGCAGACCGATCGATCCCGCGTTCCCCGACCCGCCGATCACCGCAATTATCTGGCGCAGGCCCAGCGCGGTGCAGTCGTCGATCACGCGCGACAGTACGGCCCGGCCGACGCCCATGCCCTTCGCCTTCGGCGAGATGTAGACGCTGTCCTCGACCGTGTAGCGATAGGCGGCGCGCAGGCGGAACGGGCCGGCGTAGGCGAGGCCCAGCAGCTCGTCGTCCTGTTCGGCGACCACATAGGGCAGGCCGCGCGCCTGCACTGCCGCCATCCGCCGCGCCATCTCCTCCACGGACGGCGGGACCTCCTCGAAGGTCCCGACACCGTGGAGGCAGGCGTCGCCGTAGATCGCCGCCAACGCCGGGGCGTCGGCGGTCGTGGCGGAACGGACGATCACGCCTTGGTCCAGCCCTTCTCGACCGCCCAGACGGCGAAAGCGTAGTCGAGCGCGATCTCCTTGAGGAAGTCGAACCGGCCAGAGGCGCCGCCGTGGCCGGCCTCCATGTTGATCTTCAGCAGGACCGGATTGCCGCTGGTCGTCGCCGGCCGCAGCTTTGCGACCCACTTCTCCGGCTCCCAGTAGGTGACGCGCGGGTCGGACAGGCCACCGGTCGCCAGGATGGCCGGGTAAGGCCTGGCCGCGACCTGGTCGTAGGGGCTGTAGCTGAGCATGTAGTCGTAGGCTTCCGGATCCTCGATCGGGTTGCCCCACTCGGGCCATTCCGGCGGCGTCAGCGGCAGCGAGGTGTCGCTCATGGTGTTGATGACGTCGACGAACGGCACCGCCGCGATGATCCCGGCCCACAGGTCGGGGCGCATGTTGGTGATCGCGCCCATCAGCAGGCCCCCGGCCGAGCCGCCGTAGGCCACCGTCCGCTCGGGCTTGCCGTAGCCGGCCGCGTGCAGATGCTCGGCGCAGGCGATGAAGTCGGTGAAGGTGTTCTTCTTCTTGAACTTCTTGCCGTCCAGGAACCAGCTCCAGCCCTTTTCGGCCCCGCCGCGCGGGCAGGCCGTGGCCCAGATCCAGCCACGGTCGACCAGGCTGAGGTTGCGGATCGAGAAGTTCGGCTCCTGCGAGATGCCGTAGCTGCCGTAGCCGTAGAGGAGCAGCGGGGCGGAGCCGTCCAGCTTCGTGCCCTTCTTCATCAGGACGAAGATCGGCACCTCGGCCCCGTCGGCGGCCTTGGCGTTCAGGCGGCGGGTCTCGTACTTGGCCGGATCGTGGCCGGACGGGATCTCCTGCGTCTTGCGCAGCGTCCTCTTCCGGGTGGCCATGTCGTAGTCGAACCACTGCCGGGGCGTGGTCATCGAGGTGTAGGTGAAGCGCAGCGACGTCGTGTCGTACTCGTAGCCGCCGTCCAGGCCGAGCGCGTAGGCCTCCTCGTCGAAGTTGACCGAGTGCTCCTCGCCGCCACGGGCGGTGATGACGATGCGGTTGACCGCGTCGACCTTCTCCAGCCGCACGAAGTGATCCTTGAAGGCCGTCGTACCCAGGATCAGGTTGCCTGGCTTGAAGGCGATCCAGTCCTTCCAGCTCGCCTTGCCGGGCTTGTCCTCGGGGGCGGTGACCAGCTTGAAGTCCACGGCGCCGTCGGCGTTGGTGCGGATCACGAAGTGGTCGTTCCAGTGGTCGACATCGTAGCGCACGCCGACCTGGCGCTTCTCGACCAGCGTCGGCTTGGCGGTCGGGTCGGACGCCGGGATCAGCCACGCCTCGCTGGTTTCCTGGTTGCCGCCGCCGATGACGATCCACTTGCGCGAGGCGGTGACGCCTGCGCCCAGGAAGAAGCCTTCGTCCGGCTCGTCGTAGACCAGGACGTCGTCCTTGGCCGCGCCGCCGACCGGGCGCCGGAAGATCTTGGCCGGGCGACCGTTGTCGTCCCGCAGGGTCCAGAAGATCCACTTGGCGTCTGGCGAGAAGATGAAGTCGGCGACGCTCTCGACCGGCTCGCCCACGGCCTTGCCGCTGGCGATGTCCCTTACGTGAAGGCGGTAGACCTCGGAGCCCTGTTCATCGACCATCCAGCCGTAGCGGGCGTGGTCGCCGGTGTGGCTGGCGGAGCCGACCTGGTAGAAGGCCTTGCCCTTCGACTCGGCCTCCTCGTCCAGCAGGATCACCTCGCCATCCGTCTTGCCCTTCGGACGCCGGGCGTGGATCGGGTGCTGCGCGCCCTTCTCGAAGCGGGTGTAGTATTCCCACGGGCCGTCGGCGTCGGGGACGGAGGCGTCGTCTTCCTTGATGCGCCCCTTCATCTCCTCGAACATCGTCGCCTGCAGGGCCTCCGTCGGAGCCAGCATCGCCTTGGTGTAGGCGTTCTCGGCCGTCAGGTGCTCCTTAACGTCGGCCTTGATCAGGCTCGGATCGCGCAGGACCTTCTGCCAGTTGTCGTCCTTCATCCAGGCGTAGTCGTCGACCCGCACGCGACCCAGTTGCTCGATGCGCTTGGGGATCTTGGTGGCGACGGGCGGAACAGGCTTGGCGGTGGCGGACATGGCGGTCTTTGCGACAAAGGTGGTGGAAAGCGCGGCGGCGGTCGAAGCCACCATCATTTGGCGCCGGTTCATATGAATCACATCTCCGAGTGCGTCAGAGCGCCAGCTTGTGCGGCGCGGCGGATGCGGTCAAATCAGACCGCATCATCGAAGACCGAGCCGAAAACGGCCGGACAGTAGAGCTTACAGCCGAGGGGCGTCGATGGCCTTCGACCTTTCCGTCGACCTGATCAAGGCGACGGTCCAGCTCGAGCAACCACTGGGCGACGGTACGCGCACCGTCGGGACCGGTTTCCTCATCGACGCGCCCACGCCGGACGGAAAGCCGCGCACCATCCTCGTCACCGCCGCGCATGTGTTCGATCGCATGCCCAAGGGCGAGGCCAAGATCGGCTACCGCATCCAGAGCAGCGACGGCGGCTGGCGCTACGACCCCCAGTCGCTTGAGATCCGCGACGGCGCGGGTCACGCCGAGTGGACCCGGCATCCGACCCGCGACATCGCCGCCATCGTCATCAAGGCGCCCGAAGAGTTCGCCAGGGCCGCCATTCCGCTGTCGTGGCTGGCGCAGGACGAGACCTTCACCCAGTACGCGCTCGGCCCGGGCGACGAGATGATGGCCCTGGGCTTTCCGCGCGGCCTGTCGGCCAACCAGGCAGGCTTCCCGATCCTGCGCGCCGGCCGGGTGGCGTCCTACCCGCTGGCGCCGTCGAACGTCTTCCCGACCTTCCTGCTCGATTTCAGCGTCTTCCCGGGCAATTCGGGCGGGCCGGTGTTCATGGCCCAGGGCGCCCGGCGCCGGCCCGGCGCGGCCGAGAGCCAGGAAGTGCAGTTCGTCGCCGGCATCCTGACTCAGCAGGTCGAGCTGTCGGGCGAGCGGCTGGAAATCGGGGTCGTCACCCACGCCCGCTTCGTGCGCGAGACGGTGGCGATGATCGATGGCGTCCAGCCGTCGGACGGAAAGGCGGCCGAGCCCTTGCCGCCGGGCTCCACCGCCGCCTCGGCGGGGACCTTTTCGGAACCCTGACGCGTCCCGGCTGGTTCTCTCTGGTAACCGCAACCACCAAGGAGAACACGCATGTGGGACCAGGTCGAAGGCAACTGGAAGCAGTTCACCGGCAAGGTGAAGGAGCAGTGGGGCAAGCTCACTGACGACGATCTCACGGCGATCGCCGGCAAGCGCGATCAGCTCGCCGGCAAGATCCAGGAGCGCTACGGCTACGAGAAGGACAAGGCGGAGTCCGAGATCAAGGGCTTCGAGGCTCGCCTGAGCGAGCCGCGCTCCTTCAAGAGCTAGATTATCTACCCAAACTGGTGAGGGCCGCGGAGGCGCACGTCTCCGCGGCCCTTATCATGTCCGCGACCACCCGGATTGTGGCGGGTCATTTGCACACTCTTAAGTTGAATTGTTGGAGTGTCCCAAAATGGCTTACAGGATTCGTCACTTCGAACTGGACGACGTCTCGGCGGTGATGGCCCTCTGCGACTGGGCCTGGTGGGCGCCCCGCTCGGCGGCGGGCTGGCGCTGGCTGGCGGAAGGACCGCCCGGCGCCGCGGATATCGGTCCCGCCGGCTGGGTGGCCGAGCGCGAGGACGACGGAACGGTCGGTGCCTTCGTTGGCAACTTCATCCAGCGGTTCGCGATGAGCGACCGGGAGCTGACCGCCGCCACCGGCCACAGCCTGCTGGTCCATCCGAGGATGCGGGGAGCCAGTCGCGACCTCCTGCGCCGTTTCGTGCGCCAGGACGGCCAGTTCGCACTCTACACCTTCAATGCGAACGACAAGTCGGCCCCGCTCTACAAGCACTTCGACATGCACGCCTGGCCGCCCGGGCAAAGCGCGGTGAAGTACGTCTGGCGCACCGACTGGACCGGCGTGGCCAGCGAGCGGGCGGTGCGCTGGTTCAACGGACTGTCGGGCCACGCGGGATCGCGAGCGGGCGGCGAGCGGTTCCTGTCGCCCAAGCCCTGGACCGGCCATGTCGGCTGGTGCGCCAGCGGCGTCTTGCCGCTGGAAGTCGCCGACATCGACGGTCGCTTCGACACGCTGTGGGACGAACTGCGCGGGGAGGGGCGTCTGCTCGCCTTCCGCGACGCCGCCAGCCTGCGCTGGCGCTGCGCCGACCCGGACATGACCTGTCCGCCGGTGCTGCTGGGCTACGAGTGGGGCGGCCGGCTGGCGGGGTACCTGCTGGCCTTCTTCTCCAAGGGCTCGGAGGTCGAGCGGCCGTCGCTGGAGATCATCGACATGATCGCGCTGAAGCGGCACGAGGCGGCGGCGATCCCGGCCCTGATCCGCACCCTGCTGGCATCCTCACGGGCCTTGGGCGCCGTCCGCGTGCGGCTGCAGGCGGTCAATCCGGAGATGGAAAAGCTGCTGGCGCCGTTCGCTCTGGCGCGGCGAGTGTACGGCCACGACCACTGCCATGTCCGGTGGCGGGAAGGCTTCGGCGAGGATCTGAAGGCGTCCTGGTTCGCGACGCCCTATGACGGCGACTACAGCTTCTGCATCCGTCCGCCGCCGAGGCCGGCGAGGCTTTCGGCCGCCTGAAACGAAAAAGGGCGGCTCGTCGGAGCCGCCCTTCGCCGTTCGGTTCTAGCCGCCGTAGACGATCGAGATGGTCTCGGCGACGCAGGCCGGACGATCTTCACCTTCGATCTCGATGGTGCATTCGTTCTTCATCTGCAGGCCGCCGGCCTTGGCTTCGACGCTCAGCAGCTTCTGGCGCATGCGCACGCGCTTGCCGACGCGGACCATGTTGGTGAAGCGGACCTTGTCCGAACCGTAGTTGATGCCGCGGGTCACGCCGTTGACCTT
>JBIICO010000169.1:0-7673 GCA_044238855.1 Caulobacter sp. | reverse complement strand
AGCGCCGCCGGCAGGTTGCGGACGCGGAACACGAAGCTGGTGACGCAGGCGACGCCCGGCGCCGGGTCCACCGCCTCCCGCGCCATCACCAGGAAGCGGGTGGTGTTGTCGTGCCGGTCCTCGATGTCCTCCAGCAGGATGTCGAGGCCGTAGATTTCCGCCGCCAGACGCGGGGACACCGCCGCGCGGGTGGGATCGGGATGCTCGGAGAGTTCCTTGGCGGCCCCGGCCGTGTCGCCGCTCGACACGAACTTCAGGCCGTAGGGCCGCAGAGTGTTGCGGCACTGGGCCAGGGCGATCGGCATGGATGTGACCGTCTTCAGGTCCTCCAGCCTCACGCCCCTGTTCGCCATCAGCTGGAAGCGGATCGGCTTGAACCGCTCGCCGACGATCTTCAGGCCCGAGCTGGGCAGCAGGTGGTGAACGTCCGCCACGCGGCCGGCGATCGAGTTCTCGACCGGGATCATCCCCAGCTCGGCTTCGCCCGACTTCACCGCCTCGAAGGCCTCCTCGAAGGTGGCGCAGGCGAACGGCTGGTAGTCGGGGAAGTGTGTGCGGCAGGCTTCGTCGCTGTTGGCGCCGGGTTCGCCCTGGAAGGCGATCTTAGGCAGCTGACTCATCGGTGTGTGCTTTCGCGTAGGCCCGCGCCGCCTCGAGGTCGGCCGGGTTGTCGACGGATATCGGGGCCTCGTCGGCGACGGCGGCCCAGTACGAAAGGCCCATTTCCAGGCCCCTGAGCTGCTCCAGCTTCTCGCGCCGTTCGAGCGGCGAGGGCGGAGCGGTGATAAATCGCGCCAGCGCCTCGCGCCGATAACCGTAGATGCCGATATGCCGCCAGACAGGCGCGTCGCCGTAGAGCGTCGAGCGGGTGAAGTAGAGGGCCCGGCCGCTGGTCGCGCTGTCGGCCAGCGCCAGCACCGCCTTGACCACGTCGGGATTGGTCCGGTCGGCGGGCGAGGCCTCGGCCGCGACGACCGTGGCGACGTCGCAGGACGGCTGCTCGGCCAGCAGGCGGGCGCAGTCCGCGACGATCGAGGCCGGAACGAACGGCATGTCGCCCTGCAGGTTGATGACCGCGTCATGGTCGCCGCGCGGGTCGAGCGCCTCGAGCGCGGCCTGGATGCGGTCGGAGCCGGAGGGCAGGTCCGGGTCGGTCAGCACGGCGCGGCCGCCGGCGGCGATCACCGCCTCGACGATCTCCGCGTCGCCCGCCGCGACGGCGACCGGCCCGACGCCGGCCCGCTCGGCCTGGCGAAGCACGCGCACGATCATCGCCACGCCGCCGATATCGGCCAGCGGCTTGTTCGGCAGACGTGTCGCGGCCATGCGCGCGGGGATCAGGACGATCGGGTTCATGGTCGATCAAACTAGCCGGTGCGGCATCCGAACCCCGTGGCCCGGCTTGCGCGAGGGGCGGTAGCGTGTAAGAGAGCCCCGCGCAACATGGGGCGCGTCGCGGGGATTCCCGCGTCGTCAGTGCTTGGCCCTCGCCCGGGCCCTCTAGAGGACGAAGACAGGCGGACATGAGCGATCTGACGTTCAACAAGATCGCCGGCGGATTGCTGGCGGCCGGGCTCGTTGTTCTCGGCCTTCGCGAAGTGACGACGATCGCCTTCGAGAAAGAGCCGCCGGAAAAGCCGGGCTACGCCATCACCGTGGCGGAAGAAGCCGGCGAAGGCGGCGCGGTCGCCGAAGTGGCCCCGGACTGGGGCACGGTTCTCGCCGATCCGACCCGCGTCGCGGCCGGCCAGGCGGTCAGCGCCAAGTGCGCCTCGTGCCATACCTTCGACGCCGGCGGCGCCAACGGCACCGGCCCGAACCTGTACGGCACCCTGGGCAAGAAGCCGGGCACGCACCCGGGCTTCGCCTATTCGCCGGCCATGGCGGCGGAAGGCAACGCGCACCCGATCTGGGACTACGATGAGCTGGACGCCTTCCTGAAGGCCCCGCAGAAGCACATCCCGGGCACCAAGATGACCTTCGTCGGCCTGAAGAAGCAGGAAGACCGGATCGCCATGATCGCCTACCTGCACAGCCTGGGCTCGACCCTGCCCATCCCGGCGCCGAAGCCGGCCGAAGCCGCCGCGGCCCCGGCCGCCGACGGCGCGGCCGCTCCGGCCCCCGGCGCGGCTCCGGCCCCCGCCGGCGCTGCTCCGGCCGCGGCGCCCGCCGCCGCCCCGGCCGCCCACTAGGCTTCATCGCCGAACGCATTCGAAGGCCGTCCGGGGCTTGCTCCGGGCGGCCTTCTTGCGTCTGGTGTTCGCTCCTGGGTTGGGGTGAGCGGAATGCGTGGCTTGATGGCAGCTTTGATTGTCGCCGTGGCGACCGCATCGCCGGCGCTCGCTCAGCAGACGCCGGACGCGAAGGCCGATGTCCGCGTGGCCCGACCCATGTGGCAAGCCGGGGCGGGGCCGGTCGTGGCCATCGACGAAGGCCATCGCAACTTCCACACCCTCGGTGGCCGTTATGCGCCCTTCGCGGCGCTGCTGCGCAACGACGGCCTCGAGGTGGTGGCCGCCGAAGGGACGATCACGGCCGAGAGCCTGGCTGGGGTAGCGGTTCTGGTGGTCGCCAACGCCCGAGCGGCCGAGGCCGGCGGCTCCGCCTTCACGGCTGGGGAAATCGCTGTGTTGAAGACCTGGGTCGAAGACGGCGGCGCGCTCCTCCTGATCGCCGACCACGCCCCGTTCGCGGGGGCCGCATCCGAGCTGGCCGGCGCGTTTGGCTTCACCTTCGCGGACGCCTACGCACAGACCCCGCGCGAGGGACCGCCGCCGGACATCTTCAAGGGAGCCTTGCTCGGCGACCATGTGATCGTCCGGGGCCGATCCGGAGACGAAGCAGTCGACCGCGTGGGCACGTTCACGGGCTCAGCCTTTCGAGCGCCGGCCGGCGCCACGCCCATCCTCACCTTGCCGAACGGAACGGTGCTGCTGCCCGAAAAGCCAGGCGGCGGGGCGGACCTGGCGGGAGTCGGCCGCGACGGGAGCGGGGCGCTCCAGGGCGCGGTGATGACCCTTGGCAAGGGTCGCGTCGCGGTGTTCGGCGAGGCGGCGATGTTCTCGGCCCAGATCGCGGGGGCCAGCGAAGTCCGCGCCGGCTTCAACAGTCCCGCGGCGCCGCGCAATCGGCAGTTCACGACCAACATGCTGCGCTGGTTGGCCGGCGCTCTGCCGGACTGAGCTTCTGACGTGGTGAGCGTGACAGACCGGCTGCGAGGCCTTGGCGACCTGCTGCGCGAGCCGCCGGCGCTGCTGGCCCTCGGCTTCAACCTGGCGCCGGTCGTTTGCGTGCCGCTGTTCGACTGGAGCCCGGCGATCCTGCTGCTGCTTTACTGGGCCGAGAATGTCGCCATCGGGGTGTTCAACGTCTTCAAGATGCTGATCGTCGGCGTACGCGAAGGCGTCGCCGGTTTCTTCGGCGGTTTGTTCACGGCCGTCTTCTTCACCGTCCACTACGGCGGCTTCTGCCTCGGCCACGGCCTCTTCGCCCTGACCTTCTACGGCTTTGAGAAGGGCATGCCGAACGATGGGCAGAGCCTGGAGATTCTGATTCTGAAGCTCCCCGACCTGCTTCTGCATGAGGAGCGCGGCCTGTTGTTCAGCCTCGTCGCCATCGTCGCGTTGCAGGCGGTCGGCTTCGTCCAGTGGGTCGCCGCCGGCGCCTGGAAAAGTCAGGACGAAGGCAAGCTGATGAGCGAGCCCTACGGCCGCATCATCGTGCTGCACCTTGGCCTCTTCGCCATGGCCTTCGCGCTGGGCGCGCTGGGCAACCCGGTCCTGGGCGTGTTCGGCCTGGCGCTGATCAAGACGCTGATCGACGCCCTGTGGGCCGGCAGCAAGGCGAAGAAGGCGCGCGAATAGTCAGAGCCGGCGGTAGCTCGTCGGTTCGCCACGGCCGCCGGCCGACACCCGCGCGACCACGTCCGCCAGCGGTTCGATCACCACGGCCAGCACCGATCCCGTGGCGTGCACGATCCGCGCCTCGTCCAGCATCATCGCGACGTGATTGTCCCAGAACACCAGGTCCCCGCGCCGCAACTCGCCGGCCCCGATGGGGCGACCTAGCGCCCGTTCCTGCATGTCGGTGTCGCGCGGGCAGGCCAGGCCGCAGGCGTTCAGCGCCTGCTGCACCAGCCCCGAGCAGTCGATGCCCAGGCTTTCGCGGCCGCCCCACTGATAGGCCGCGCCGACGAACCGTTCCGCGATCGCGGCCGGGTCGGTCTCCAGCGCCGTCCCCACCGGCGCGAGCAGCGCCTCGACGAACCAGCCCGAGCCGACCGCCTTGGCGAATCGCCCTTCGCGGGCCTCGATGGTCACGAGGCTGTTGAGGGAATAGAGGCCGATCGGCGGGGCCATGATGTCCGGCCGCGAGAATCCGTAGGTCCGCAGCACCGCGACGCGATGGGTCGGAGCCTCGACCGGTCCGGCGTTCAGCGCCTCGGCCTCGACCCAGCCGCAGTAGCCGTCCCGCCGGGCCTGGCCGAACACGAAGCCGTCGCGCTCCAGCAGCACGTCGAAGATCTCGCCGAACAGCAACTGGTCGTCCTGCTCGGCCTCGGCCGAAGGCGCGCGGCGGATGCTGGCCGCCGGCTGGGCGCACTGGCGGGCCAGCGGGTCGACGTAGCGGCCGGCGGGCATCAAGCCCTCCAGCGACCGCGCCGCGACGCCGTCGTGGACCGGGGTCAGGCGACGGTCGTATCCGCTCACGAAAAGCGGCTCTTGAGCAGGGCGTAGAGGGCGCGGATCGCCTGGGCCTCGCCACCCGTCGGATAGCCGGGGCGGCCCTTGGGGTTCCAGGCGAAGATGTCCAGGTGCACCCAGCTGCCCACCTGCGGCGCGAAGCGCTTCAGGAACAGGGCCGCGGTGACAGACCCCGCCTGCGCCCAGCCGTCCGGGTCGTTCTTCAGGTCGGCCACGTCGCCGTCGAGCGCCTCGTCGTAACCGGCCCAGAGCGGCATGCGCCACAGCGGGTCGGCGACATCCTTCGCCGCCTGCGCCAGGTCGGCCGCAAGGGCGTCGTCGTCGGTGTAGAAGGGGATCACCTGCGGCCCCAGCGCGATTCGCGCCGCGCCGGTCAGGGTGGCCATGTCGATGGTCAGGACCGGGTCCAGCTCGCCCGCCCGGGTCAGGGCGTCGGACAGGATCAACCGGCCCTCGGCGTCGGTGTTGCCGACCTCGACGGTCAGGCCCTTGCGGGTGGCGAGAACGTCGCCCGGCCGCATGGCGTCGCCGCTGATGGCGTTCTCGACGACAGGAACCAGAATCGCCAGCCGCACCTTCAGCCCGGCGGCCATGATCATTCGACCAAGGGCGAGGGCGTGGGCGGCGCCGCCCATGTCCTTCTTCATGTTGCGCATGCCGGCCGAGGGCTTGATGTCCAGGCCGCCGGTGTCGAACACCACGCCCTTGCCGACGATGGCGACGACCGGGTGGGTTTCCTCGCCCCACCGCAGCTCGATCATGCGCGGCGCGCGCGACGGGTCGGCCGCGCGGCCCACGGCGTGGATCGAGGGGTAGTTCTCGGTCAGCAGCGCGTCGCCGGTGATGACGCCGAAGGTCGCGCCGTGCCGTTCGGCGATCTCGCGGGCGATGGTCTCGATCTGCAGCGGGCCCATATCGTTGGCCGGGGTGTTGACCATGTCGCGGGCCAGGGCGCAGGCGTGGGCGACCTCGCGGGCCTCAGTCACGTCGACGCCCTCGGCCACCACCAGCCGCGCGTGATGCTCGCGCTTCTTGCGGTAGCGGTCGAAGCCGTAGCTGCCGAGCGCGAAGGCCAGCGCGATGGCGGCCGGGTCGACGTGGTCAGGCGCGCCCTCGATGCGATAGTCGCCGACCGGCAGCCTGGCCGGCAGGGCGCGGAAGGTCGCCGCCTCCACCCGGGCCGGATCGCCGACGCCGTAGAGCACCTTCACGGTGCGGCCGTCCTCGCCGGGGATGGTCAGAAACTGTCCCGCCTTGCCCTTGAATTCGGCGGTCGCGGCGAGACCCTGCTCGAAGGCGGTCAGGCCTTCCAGCGCGCCCTCGGCGAGGATGGAAACGGGGATGGTCTCGCCTGTGGCGGCGGTCAGAAGGACTTCGGTCATCGGCTCGAATTTATGCTTAACGATTCCTTGAGCCGGTTCGCGGAAGCTTTGCGGCATCCCGTGAAAGGCTCGCCGCCCATGTGTCGCACGCCGGCTCTCGCCGTAACAGTCCTGGCCCTCCTGGGCACGTCCGCGATGGCCGCCGAGCCGGCCAAGCCGGGCAAGGGCGCGCCCGTCGCCGCCGCGGCCCCCGCCGCGCGCGCCAAGGCCTCGCCGGCCCAGCGCGCGGAAGCCGCCCGCCTCGATCCGCTCGCCCGCGCCGCCTTCTGGGCCGCCGAAGCGGAGATCGACGGCCGCGACATCGACGCCCTGGTCGGCATGGCCCAGGCGCTGCGCCAGCTCGGTCGCGGCGACGAAGCGGCCGACGCCGCCGGTCGCGCGCTTGTGATGGCCCCGGACAACATCGACGCCCTGCTGGAATCGGCCCGCGCGCAGATCGCGCGCGGCCAGGGCTTCTACGCCATCGCCCCGGCGCAGCGCGCCGCGACCCTGGCGCCGCGCGACTGGCGGCCGGCGGCGTTGCTCGGCGTGGCCATGGAGCAGGCCCAGCGCGACGACGAGGCGCTGACCTGGCACCAGCGCGCCCTGGCGCTGGCGCCCAACGAGCCGAGCGCGATCTCCAACCTGGCCATGTATCACGCGTCACACGGCAGCCTGCCGAAGGCCGAGCAGATGCTGCGTGTCGCCGCGGCCTCGCCCGGCGCGGACGCCCGCGTTCGGCAGAACCTGGCGCTGGTCATCGGCCTGCAGGGCCGGATCGGCGAGGCCGAGGCCCTGGCCCGCCGGGACCTGCCGCCCGAGCAGGTGGCCAACAACCTCGCCTGGCTGAAGGCCGCCACCGAGCGCCAGCCTACCGGCGCGGCCCGCTCCTGGGACGCGATGCGGGCCGGCGGGTCGTAGGGCTGGACGCCCGGCGCTTCGCTCGCTATACGCCGCCCCGGCTGCTTCGCGCGGCCCACAATTGATCCCAAGTCCACGCGCCGAGGAGCCTGTCGAAGGGCGCGCTGGATCGTCCCGGCAGGCGGGAGGATCGTATCCATGGCCAACGTGACCGTAGTCGGCGCCCAGTGGGGCGACGAGGGCAAGGGCAAGATCGTCGACTGGCTGAGCAACCGCGCCGACGTGGTCGTGCGGTTCCAGGGCGGCCACAACGCCGGCCACACGCTGGTCGTCGACGGCAAGGTCTACAAGCTGGCGCTGCTTCCCTCCGGCGTCGTTCAGGGCAAGCTGTCGGTGATCGGCAACGGCGTGGTCGTCGATCCCTGGCATCTGCTGGGCGAGATCGAGAAGATCGCCGCCCAAGGCGTGGTGATCGGTCCCGACCTGTTGGTCCTGGCCGACAACGCCTGCCTGATCCTGCCGGTGCACAAGGACCTGGACCAGGCCCGCGAGGCCGCCTCGACCCAGAAGATCGGCACCACTGGCCGCGGCATCGGTCCGGCCTACGAGGACAAGGTCGGTCGCCGGGCGATCCGCGTCGCCGACCTGGCCGACCCCGAGGCGCTGGAAGCCAAGATCGACCGCCTGCTCGCCCACCACGGCGCGCTGCGCAAGGGCCTGGGTCTGCCCGAGGCCGACGCCAGGGCGC
>JBIICO010000168.1:0-7686 GCA_044238855.1 Caulobacter sp. | reverse complement strand
CGCCGCTGGCGGGGCGGGCTTGCAGGCCGAGGCTGAAGTTGATCGAGGTCTCCGCCTTCAGCGGTTCGATGCCGATCAAGGCGGCGGCGGCCGCGTTGGGCGGCAGCTGCACATAGGCCGAGTTCGGCTGGACGTTGGTGGCCGAGTAGTAGGACTCCGCCAGCGTGGGCGCGCGGAAGCCTGTGCTGGCGGTGCCCCGGATGGCGAAGGCCGGGGTGATATCCCAGCGGCCGGTGATCTTGCCGACGGTGGTGTCGCCGAAGTCGCTGAACCGCTCGTGGCGAACGGCGAGGTCGAGGACGGTATCGGGCGCCGGGGAGAAGGCCAGGTCGGCATAGACCGCCCAGCTGTCGCGCTCGTGCTTGCCGGCGTCGGTCAGGGCGAACCCGGGATAGGACTGCGATCCGGCCTTGTAGCGCGAGGCCGGGTCGCCGGCGTTGATCTGGTAGATCTCCTCGCGACGCTCCGCGCCCATGGCGAAGGTCGCGGGGCGGGCCAGCAGTTCGAACGGACGAGCCAGATCCAGCGTCGTTGTCCACTGGGTGGCGATGAAGTCGCCGGCGTGAAAGGCCGAGGGCGTGCTGCCGGTGTCGTTGTAGAGGTCGATGTTGGCCGAGCGGGTGACGTTCACGGCGATGTCGTCACGGCCCCAGGTGCTCGACAGGTCCCAGGTCCAGCCGCCCCACTCGCCCGCCAGGCCGCCGGTCAGGGCGTAATCCTGTTCCTTCGTCGTATCCAGCGGGTCGAAGCCGAGCGGATAGACAAGCGGCATGCGGGTCGGCAGGCGGAAGTTGGCCCAGCCGGCGCCGTACTTGCGGCCGTAGGTCAGCACCGCATAGGCGCGGGTTTCGGGGCTCAGGTCCGCGCCGGCGTTCACCGTGACCAGGTTCAGCTGGTAGCGCGCGTCGCCGAAGATCTTGTTGAGGTAGGGATAGCCCGGCAGGTCCGCCCATTCGGGATGCGTGCCGTCGGCGATCGCCGTCTCGACCCGCGCGTCAGGCCCGCCGCGGTTGGAATAGCCGTGATAGCGGGTCAGGCCCGTAATGTTGACGAACGCGCCCTCGGCCGGACGGAAGCCGGCGTTGAACGACAGCTCGGCCGTCTCGCCGTCGCCCTCGAAGTAGCGGCCGGCCATAACGTCGAACACGCCGCCGGCGTCGGCGTCCTTGAGGATGATGTTGATCACCCCGGCGATGGCGTCGGAGCCGTACTGCGCCGCCGCGCCGTCCTGCAGGATCTCGATCCGGGCGATGGCCGACGGAGGGATGAAGTTCAGATCGGCCGCGGCGCCGCCCTGGTAGGCCCCGGCCAGGATGGCCAGGTTCGAAGTGCCGTGCCGGCGTTTTCCGTTGACCAGCACCAGGGTGTGGTTGGGGCTGAGGCCGCGCACCCGGGCCGAGAGCGTCTCGTTGGCCATGTCGCCGCCGACCGCCTGGGCCGTGAACGAGGGCACTTGCAGCGCCAGGGCGTTGACGAAGTCGGTGGCTGTGGTGCGCTCGAGCGTCGCCTGGCTGACCACCTGGATCGGCGCGGGGCTGTCGCTGGCCTTCAGGCCGGTGACGCGGGTGCCGGTGACGATCAGCTCGTCGACGGTGTTGTCTTCCTCGGCGAAGGCATGGCCCGCCAGACCGAAACCCAGCACCGCGGCGCAGGCCGCTCCGAACCAATTCCGCATCATCCTGCCCCCGCAGACTGTACTGGCGCGGTTTAGAAGGCGCGTCGGCGGGCAAGTCAACCAACGGTGTTATTCGGCGACGGTCACGACTGGAACTTCCGGTCAAACCTGTTCAGGCTCGCCGCAGTGACGCCGGAGCCCCGCATGACCGACGAGACCCGACCCGAACGCCGCCGCGGATTCCTGGCTTTCGTCGAACGCGCCGGCAACCTGCTGCCCGACCCGACCATCATCTTCGTCTATCTGATCGTCGCGCTGATGCTGCTGTCGGCGGTCGGCGCGGCGCTCGGCTGGACCGCCTCGCTGCCCTACTCCGGCGAGAAGGCCCCCGAGCACGCGGAGCTGGCCAACGGCGTCCTGACCTATCGCGCCTCGAACCTTTTCTCGGAAGAGAACATCGCCCACCTGTTCACCCAGATGCCCAAGACCTTCGCCGGCTTCGCGCCGCTGGGGCTGGTGCTGACGATCATGATCGGCGCGGCGGTGGCCGAGCGGTCGGGGCTGTTCTCGGCCCTGATCCGCGCCTCGCTGCGCAACGCCCACAAGGGGCTGCTGACACCCATCGTGGCTGTGATCGGGATGGTTTCGCACCACGCCTCCGACGCGGCCTATGTGGTCTTCATCCCGCTGGCGGCGATCATCTTCGCGGTGGCGGGACGACATCCGCTGGCGGGGCTGGCGGCGGCGTTCGCGGCCGTCTCGGGCGGCTATGCCGGCAACCTGATGCCGGGCCAGGCCGACGTGCTGCTGTTCGGGTTCACCCAGGAGGCGGCCCGGATCATCGACCCGGCGTGGACCATGAACCCGCTCGGCAACTGGTACTATATCGCCGCCATCGTGGCGCTGTTCACGCCGATCGTCTGGTTCATCACCGACAAGGTCGTCGAGCCCCGCCTCGGCCAGTGGGGCGGCGTTGTCGACGCCGAGCTCCAGGCCGATCTGGACAAGGCCGAGGTGACGCCGGACGAGCGCAGAGGCCTGCGTAACGCGGGCCTGATCGCGCTGGCCTTCATCGCCGCCTTCACCGCCTTGGCCCTGTGGCCGGGCTACACCCCGTTCATCAACGAGGAGGCCGAGGGCACGGCCCGGCTGCAGCCCCTCTACGCCTCGCTGATCGCCGGCTTCTTCCTGCTGTTCCTGTCGACCGGCGTCGCCTTCGGCCGCGCGACCGGCACGGTGAAGTCCGCCGACGACGTGGTTCAGATGATGCAGCACGGCGTGCGCACCATGGCCCCTTACCTGGTGTTCGTGTTCTTCGCCGCCCACTTCGTGGCGATGTTCAACTGGTCCGGCATCGGGCCGATCATCGCCATCAACGGCGCCGAGGCGCTGCAGACCTGGGCCCTGCCGCCGGCGTTGCTGCTGGTCTGCGTGCTGCTGCTGTCGTCGTTCCTCGACCTGTTCATCGGCTCGGCCAGCGCCAAGTGGAGCGCCCTGTCGCCGGTCGTGGTGCCGATGTTCATGCTGCTGGGCATCAGCCCGGAGATGACCACCGCCGCCTACCGGATGGGTGACAGCTACACCAACATCATGACCCCGCTGATGAGCTACTTCCCGCTGATCCTCGCCTTCGGCCGCCGCTGGGACGGCGGCATGGGCGTCGGCTCCCTGCTGGCGCTGATGCTGCCCTACGCGCTGTGTTTCATGGTCGTGGGCATCGCCATGACGGTCGGCTGGGTGATGCTCGACCTGCCGCTCGGACCGGGCGCGCAGGTGCACTGGAAGGCGGGCGGGTAGGCTAGCTAGCCCCCTCCCCGCCGTCGGGGATTTCCTCCGCCAGCAGTTCTTCCACGAACGGCTGGATCCAGGTGTTGCGCGAGGCCTTGCGGCGTTCGGCGTGGTAAATGTGGGCGAGCTCGGCGTAGGCGCGGTCGAAGTCGTCGTTCATGACCACGTAGTCGAACGTCTTCCAGTTCTCGACCTCTTCCTTCGCCCGGGCGATCCGCTCGCGGATCACCTCCTCGCTGTCCTGCGAGCGGGCATGCAGGCGGCGGCTCATCTCGGCCAGCGACGGCGGCAGGATATAGACCAGCACGCTGTCTTCCGGCGCCTGGGCGTGGATTTTCATCGCACCCTGGAAGTCGATGTCGAACAGGGTGCTCTGCCCCTTGGACAAGGCGTCCATGATCGGGATTTTCGGGCTGCCGTAGCGGTTGCCGTAGACCTCGGCCCACTCCAGGAACTCGCCGGCCTCGATCATGCTGTCGAACGTCGGCCGGTCGACGAAGTGATAGTCGCGCGCGTCGTGCTCGCCCGGACGCGGCGAGCGCGTGGTGGCGGAGATCGACAGGTGCAGGTCCGAGTGATCGGCCACCAGGCGCCGTGTCAGGGAGGTCTTGCCCACCCCCGACGGCGCCACGACCATCAGCATCAGGCCCCGCGTCGAGCGGGCCTCGTCACTCGACATTCTGCACCTGTTCACGGAACTGCTCGATCACCGCCTTGAGGTCTAGACCGATGGCGGTCAAGGCCGGCGTGGCCGATTTCGAACACAAGGTGTTGGCCTCGCGCATGAACTCCTGGGTGAGGAAGTCCAGCTTGCGGCCGACCGCGCCGTCTCCCGCGATCAGGGCCCGGGCGGCGGCGACGTGACCGGTCAGGCGGTCAAGCTCCTCGCGCACGTCGGCCTTGGTGGCCATGGCGGCGGCCTCCTGGACAATGCGCTCCTCGCTGGCGGCCTGGCCGAGCAGCTCGGTCATGCGGCGCTCGAAGCGCTCCTTGATGACGATGGGGATGGCGCCGGCCTCGACCTCGGCGGCGGCGACCAGGGTCTCGACGCGGGCGACCTGGCCGGATAGCACCGGGGCCAGGGCCGCGCCCTCCTCCTGCCGCGCGACCTTCAGCGCGTCGAGGGCCAGGGCGATCGAGCCGGCGATGGCGTTTTCGAGCGCCGCGCGGGCGTCGGCATCCTCTTCGGCGTCGGCGGTCTCGATCACACCGCGCAGCGACAGCAGGCCGTCGGCGGAGGGCCTGGCGACGCGGCCGGCCTCGACCAGCGGCTCGACGGCGGCGAGATAGCGCTCCAGCTGCTCCAGATTGACCGTGACGGCGGCGCCGGCCTCGGCCCGGCGCGCCTGCACGCCGACGGTCAGCTGGCCGCGCTGGAAGCGGCTCTGGGCCGCCTCGCGCGCGATACGATCCAGCCCGTCGAAGCCCGGAGGGGCGCGGAAGCGGGTCTCGAGATTGCGGCCGTTGACCGACCGGGCCTCGACGGCCCAGGTCCAGTCGCCCAGAGCCCCCTCGGTCCGGCCGAAGCCGGTCATGCCTGAAAGCGCCATCTACTTGCCCGTCCGAGCGCGGTAGGCGCGCCACTTCTCCACGTTACGGACGTGTTCCTCGTAGGTCGAGGCGAAGGCGTGGCCGCCCGAGCCGTCGGCGACGAAGAACAGATCGTCCGACCGCGGCGGATCGAGCACCGCGGCCAGGGAGGCGCGGCCCGGATTGGCGATCGGCGTCGGCGGCAGGCCGTCGATGATGTAGGTGTTGTAGGTGTTGGCCGGGTTGGTCAGCTCCGACAGCAGGATCCGGCGGCCGAGCGGCTTACCCTTGGTGATGTAGTAGATGATCGTCGGGTCGCTCTCGAGCCGCATGCCCTTGCGCAGGCGGTTGACGAACACCGAGGCGACCTGCGGCCGCTCGCTGGCGACGCCGGTTTCCTTCTCCACGATCGAGGCCAGGATCACCGCCTCCCGGGGCGTGGTGATCGGGAGGCCCGGCTGGCGCTTGGCCCACAGCTGGGCCAGCAGCCGGTCGTGCGCGTCCATCATCCTTTGCAGCACCGCCGCGCGGTCCTCGCCGCGCTGGAAGTCGTAGGTCTCCGGCAGAACGGAGCCCTCTGGCGGAGTCGGGGCGACGCCGGTCCGCGCCGTTTCCTTGTTCAGCAGTTCGATGACCATCTCGACGGTCACGCCCTCGGGGATCGTCACCTGGTGGCGGACGATCCGGCCCTCGCGGATGTCGTCGAGGATCTTCGCCATCGAGGCGCCGGAGGCGATCTCGTACTCGCCGGCCTTCAGCTCGCGGGCCGCGCCGGTGATCTGGGCGGCTGCGGCGAAGATGGCGGCCGAGCGGATGACTCCCGCGCCTTCCAGCTCGGACGAAATCTCGCTGAGCCCCGCGCCCTTGCGCAACATGACGCTGGTGATCTCGCCCGACTTCGCCTCGGGGCCCGGACCGCGATAGGTCCAGACCGCCCACAGGCCGGTCAAGGCGACCGCGACGGCGACCACGAACAGGCCGCTCATCAGCGTGATCGTAAGCCTGCGCATCAGCGACAGGCCGCTCCCCCGGGCGGTTTTCTTGCTCACGGCGCCTTCTTGAAGATCACGCAGGCGTTGGTGCCCCCGAAGCCGAAGCTGTTCGACATCGCCGCTTCCATGACCACCGGTTTCGCCTTGTGCGGGACCAGATCGATCTCGGTCTCGAACTCGGGGTTGTCGAGGTTGATGGTCGGCGGGACCTGCTGGTCGCGCAGGGCAAGGATGGTGAAGATCGACTCCACCGCGCCGGCCGCGCCGAGCAGGTGGCCGGTCATCGACTTGGTCGAGGACATCTTGGCGTTCCTGGCGTGGTCGCCGAGCAGGCGGGTGACCGCGCCCAGCTCCAGGCCGTCGGCCATGGTCGATGTGCCGTGGGCGTTCACATAGCCGATGTCGGAGGCCTGCAGGCCCGAGTCCTTCAGCGCGGCGGTCATGGCGCGGAAGCCGCCGTCGCCGTCCTCGGACGGGGCGGTGATGTGGTAGGCGTCGCCCGACAGGCCGTAGCCCACGACCTCGGCGTAGATCTTCGCGCCGCGGGCCTTGGCGTGTTCGTACTCTTCCAGCACCAGGATGCCGGCGCCCTCGCCCATCACGAAGCCGCCGCGATCCTTGTCATAGGGGCGCGAGGCGGTCTCCGGCGCGTCGTTGAAGTCGGTCGCCATGGCGCGGCAGGCGATGAAGCCGGCGATGCCGATCTCGCAGACCGAGGCCTCGGCGCCACCGGCGATCATGATGTCGGCGTCGCCGTACTTGATCAGGCGGGTCGCGTCGCCGATCGCGTGGGCGCCCGTCGCGCAGGCCGTGACCACCGAGTGGTTCGGGCCCTTGAAGCCATATCGGATCGAGACCTGGCCCGAGGCGAGGTTGATCAGCGCCGACGGGATGAAGAACGGGCTGACCCGGCGGGGGCCCTTGTCACGCAGCTCGATGGCCGTCTTGGCGATGGTGTCCAGGCCGCCGATTCCGGAGCCGATGATGACGCCGGTGCGGAGCTTGGTTTCCTCGTCGGCGTCGGTCAGGCCGGCGTCGGCCACGGCCTCGTCGGCGGCGGCCATCGCGTAGAGGATGAAGTCGTCGACCTTGCGCTGGTCCTTCGGCGCCATGGTCTTGTCGGGGTCGAAGGAACCCTCGACGTCCGCCCCGCCGCCGCCGCGTCCGTCCACGCGCGGGACCTCGCAGGCGATCTTGCAGGCGTACTCGGTGGTGTCGAACGCGGTGATCGTCCCCGCGCCCGACTTGCCGGCGAGAACGTTCTTCCAGGTGATGTCCACCCCGTAGCCGAGGGGGGTCAGGAGGCCGAGGCCTGTAACGACGACACGACGCATGGAGCTACTCCTTCCGGGTCCCGCCCAGATGGGGATGCGGACCGCTCAAACGAAGACCGCCGCGCAATACCGGGATTCCCGATACGGCGCGGCGGCGAATCGAACCGACCGAGGTCGACGGCTTAGCCGCCGACCTTCTCCGTGATGAACTTCACGGCGTCGCCAACCGTCTGGATGTGCTCAGCGGCGTCGTCCGGGATTTCGATGTCGAATTCTTCTTCGAAGGCCATGACCAGCTCGACGTTGTCGAGGCTGTCGGCGCCCAGGTCGTCGATGAAGCTGGCCTTCTCGGTGACCTTTTCCGGATCGGCATCGAGATGCTCGATGACGATCTTACGCACACGCTCGAGAATGTCGGACATAAGTGAGGGTCCTCTGTGGTCTTTATAGTGGCCGCGCCAGCCAAGGCCGGTCACGGAATTCGCGC
>JBIICO010000165.1:0-7801 GCA_044238855.1 Caulobacter sp. | reverse complement strand
CCGTCCACGACTACGAAAGCGTGCTGGAAGGTCAGTCAACGGAATGCGCCTGGGGCGGCTTCGACGAGAACACCGCCTGCGGCCTCTGCTACACCTCGGGCACCACAGGTGATCCGAAGGGCGTGCTCTACAGCCACCGCTCCAACTACCTGCACACCCTGCTGACCATGGCCGGCGACGTCATGGGCATCAGCAACGACGACGTCATCCTGCCGGTCGTGCCGATGTTCCACGCCAACGCCTGGGGCGTGGCCTTCTCGGCCCCGGCCACCGGCGCCAAGCTGGTCATGCCGGGCGCCAAGATGGACGGCGAGTCGATCTACGAGCTTCTGGAAACCGAAGGCGTCACCTTCTCGGCCGCCGTGCCGACCGTCTGGCAGATGCTGCTGCAGCACGTCAGCGCCAACAATCTGAAGTTCTCGACCCTGAAGAACGTGCTGATCGGCGGCTCGGCCGTGCCGGAAGCCATCGTGCGCGGTTTCGACAACCTCGGCGTCACGGTCCGCCAGGGCTGGGGCATGACGGAGACCTCGCCGCTGGGCACGGTCTCGACCCTGACGCCGGAGCTGAAGGGCCTGAGCTACGACGAGCAGATGGTCTACCGCCTGAAACAGGGCCGCCCGCCGGTCGGCGTGGACCTGAAAATCGTCGACGACGAGGGCGCCGCCCAACCGCATGACGGCGAGGCGGTCGGCCGGCTGATGATCAAGGGCGGCATCGTCGTCCGCGAATACTTCAAGGGCTCGGGCTCGGTGCTGGACGCCGACGGCTACTTCGACACCGGCGACGTCGCCAACATCGACCCGGCCGGCTTCATGCAAATCACCGACCGCGCCAAGGACGTCATCAAGTCGGGCGGCGAGTGGATCAGCTCGATCGACATCGAGAACATCGCCATGGGCCACCCGAAGGTGGCCCTCGCCGCCGTCATCGGCGTCGCCCACCCCAAGTGGGACGAGCGGCCGCTGCTGCTGGTCAAGCTGAAAGACGGCGAGACGGCTTCCAAGGAGGAGATCCTGCGCTTCCTGGAAGGCAAGATCGCCAAGTGGTGGATGCCGGACGACGTCGCCTTCGTGGACGACATCCCCCTCGGCGCCACCGGCAAGATCGACAAGAAGCTGATCCGCCAGCGGATGGCCGGCTACGAGCTGCCGGAAGTGCCGGTGCTGGTCGCCGCCGCCGCGGCGGGGAGCACGGTCGCCCTGCGCGCCGCCCCCGATCCCGTCTTACATGCGCCCGAACCGCCCGCCGAGGCTCCCGCCGAGGTCGTGGCGGAGGATGCCTCGGGAAAATCTGAGGCCCCGGCGAGCACGGCGCTCGCCGGGGCCCAGGAGCCCCTCCAAGCCGATTCCCTGATCAACGATTCCGCGCCGGAGCCGGTCGCGGAACCCGTTGTCGCGCCTGAACCGGAGCCGGTCGTCGAGACCGTCGCGGAACAGGTCTCCGAACCGGTCGCCGAGCCCGCCTCGCCGCCGTCGGAGATCGACGCGGTAATCGCCGAGGCGCGCCTCGCGGCCGGCGAAGTCCCGGCCGGAGCCGAAGGCGTCGCCTGGTCGCCGTCCGACAAGGACAGCGACGGCGAGGTGCCGCCGCCGCTGCCCAGCATGCCGGACATGACTCCGCTCGCGCTCGGCGGCGCCGCCGCGGCGCTCGCCGGCACGGCCATCGACGGCGAGCCGCTGACCTTCCCGAAGACGGCGAAGGACAAGTCGGGCAAGCCGCTGCAGGCGCCGGAAACTCCGGCTTCCTACGAGGAGTCGCCGCTGTGGCTGGCCACCGCGACCGAGCGCGGGAAAGGCAAGGCCAGGGGCAAGGGCGCCAAGCCGGCCGGCTGGGCCGCCGGCTACCTGAACCTGGCCCTCCTGCTGGCGCTGTCGCCCGTCGCGATCGTGTTGATCGGGCTGGCCGGCATGCGGATGGGCGCCTGGACCTGGCGCGAGGGCTATATCGCCGTCCTTGAGCACGGCCCGACGCCGATGCTGGGCTGGGCGCCGGCCGTCGCCCTGGTCGCGGCCCTCGCCGGACTGCTGGGCCTGCTGGTCGCGGTGTTCGGCGGCTTCTCGAAACTGTGGGGCAAGGCGCTGCTGGTGCTCGCCATCACGGCCGCGACCTGGGGCGGTTTCATCGCCATCAAGGCGTTCGAGTCACGGATGCCGCCGGTCCACGACGTCGCCACAGACTGGAACGATCCGCTGACCTTCTCGCAGAAGATGCTGACCGCGCGCGGGACGGACGCCAACCCGGTCGACCTCGAGCCGGTCCTGCCGATCGGCTCGAAGGCCTACGCCGGCCGAGCGGTCGCCGAGGTCAACGCCGAGACCTGCCCCGGCGCTCGGCCGGCGGTGCTGAACACTACCCCGCGGCAGGCCTACGTAGCGGCCAAGGCGGCGGTCGCGGCGGCCGGCCTGGCCCTGGTCACGGACGACCCGTCCTCGGGCCGGCTGGAGGCCACGGCCACCAGCCTGCTCTACGGCTTCAAGGACGACGTGGTGGTCCGGGTGAAGGCCCAGGGCGCCGGCGCCCGCGTGGACGCCCGCTCGATCAGCCGCGTCCGCACCAGCGACCTCGGCGCCAACTGCCGCCGCATCGAAAGCCTGATGGCCGCGCTTCACGGCTGACGGGGTCAGGGCAGGCGATAGACGCTGTCGAGCCCCGGCTCGCCGTCGGTCAGCAGGCGGCCGTCGCGCACCATCTGGATGGTGTGGGCAAGCACGGACTTGGCGGCGGCCGGGTGCAGGCGGCTGTCCACGGCCTTGTAGAGCTCGGGCACCATGGCCTTGATGGTGGTCAGTCCCTCGGCCACCGCGCCCAGGATTTGCGCCTCGCGGGCGCGACGATGGTCGATGTAGGCCTGGATGAACGGGGCCGGCTCGGTGATCGGCGGCCCGTGCGTCGGCCACAGGGTGGCGAAGCCGCGCGCCTTGATCCGGTCCAGGCTGGCGAAATAGGCGCCCATGTCGCCGTCGGGCGGGCTGATCACCGTCGTCGACCAGCCCATGATGTGGTCGCCGGAGAACAGGGCGTTCTCCTCGTGCAGCGCGAAGCAGATGTGGTTGGACGTGTGGCCCGGCGTGGCGATGGCCTCGATGGTCCAGCCCTTGCCGGCATAAATGCCGCCCTCGCAGACCTTCACGTCGGCGACGAAGCCCCGGTCGTCGCCGGTGGTCATCCTCACCCCGTCGTCCGCGTCCTCGGCGCCGGTCAGCGGACAGCCGTAGGTCACCGCCCCGGTCAGCGCCTGCAGCGGCCTGGCCAGAGGCGAGTGGTCCAGGTGGTTGTGGGTGACGAAGATGTGGGTGATCCGCTCGCCCTCGGTCGCCTTGAGGATCGCCCGCAGGTGGTCGTCCATGTCGGGGCCGGGATCGATCACGGCCACGGAGTCGCCCTTGCCGACGATGTAGGTGCCGGTGCCCAGATAGGTGAACGGCCCCGGGTTGTTGGCCACCACGCGGCGGATCAGCGGGCTCACCTGGTCGACACGGCCGTATTCGAAGGTCAGGTCCCTGACGAACGGAATCATCCACGCTCTCCCGCGATACCGGCCTCGACCAGACCCCGGAACGCCTCGGCCAGCAACCGCGTGGCGGCCAGCTTGCGGCCCAGCGGCAGGGCGATCGGCGGCCCCATGTCGGTCTTGTTCACGTCCACCACATACAGCCGCCCGCTCGTCCGGTCGCGCAGGATGTCCAGCCCGCCCCAGTCGAGGTTCATCGCCGCGCAGAACCGGCCGATGGTTTCGGTCTCGGCGGGCGAGAAGACGGCCTGCGGCGTGGTCAGGCTGACCGAGCGGTTGTGGTTGGCGAAACGGTCGCCGCGCGGCCGCCGCTTGATGAACACCAGCACCGGTTTGCCGCCGACGCAGGGGGTGCGCAGGTCGTCGACATAGCCCTCGCCCAGCAGGGCCGAGCCGTTGTCAATCAGCCGCTGATAGGTCTTGCCGGGAAGGGCGGGGCAGGGGGCCTGGACCACTCGGCCGTCGTGTGCGCCGTTGCCCTCGCCCTTCTCGACGATGGGGCCGGTCGCGGCGGCCGGGTCGACGGCCAGCGGATAGCCGAACACCTGCTCGAACACGCGGGCGACATGGGTCTTGGTGATGTCGGTGCAGCCGTAGTTGAAGCGCGGCATGGGGCCGGCGTTCGGGGCGGCGCCCTCGGCCGAGTCCTCGAAGTACATGGCCGCGTCGGCCCGCTCGGGCGAGGACGCGATCCGGGCGCCGCTCCAGGCCAAGGCCGCCCACAGCAGATACCAGGGCCGGGGCTTGCACGGCGCGAACCAGACCCGGGGCCCGGGCCGTGTCAGCCGGTTCCAGGCGGCGACGGCCCGAACCGGGACGTAATAGGCGAACCAGGCCGCGGCCTCCTCGACCAGCGCGCGGTCGAACGGGATGTCCGCCCCGGTCGACGGCACCTTCACCCGGCCCCGCTCGATGCGGAAGTCGGACGTCCAGAAGGCTCCGGCCATGCGCTTCCCCCGTCGTGGCCCTTGGGTTCGACCCTGGCGTTTACCTAGTGCGATTTTACCTGTGGACCAACGCCGGCGTTGGCGCCGCTCTTGCGCCCGAGCCCTTCGAAAGTCCTGGAGGGCGCCAAAATGGCCGAAGACGTCGCGATCTTTGTCTCGAAGCGGTTCCAGCGGATCGCCTTCGCTTTCCTCTGTCTGATGACCGCCCAGCTGGTCCTCGCCAGCTGCGAACCCGAGCCCGTCGCCATGGGCGCCGCGAAGGCCCAGGCCCAGGTGAGCCTGGGCGGGAAGTAGCGCGGGGAGCGAAGCGCTGTTCCCCCAAACGATCCGCTCAACCCCGCGAGAGCGGACCCAGGCTTGATGGCCGCGAGTCCATCAAGATCGGGCGCCGTCATCGACGCAGCGAATCCGAAGTCTGGATCCTTGGTCCCGCGAGGATGGCCGGGGAATAATTGAGATGCGCCGGGGCAAGCAGCTGATTCAGCTCGGCATTCGAACCGCACCTGCTCGACTGCTCCCCCCGGCGACAGCCGGGACGCTCCGCACCACCTCCCCACCTTCAGGGCGAAACCCGTGAGGCGGCGAAGCCGTGTCCGCCGGCCTCAGCCTCCCAGCACGCCCGACAGGTCGTAGCCGGCCTCGCGGCCCAGGCTGGTCAGTTCGCCGCGGCCGCGTTCGCCGCTCAGGGCCTGGCCGATGGACCAGGTGACGATGGAGCGCGTGCCGGACCGGCAGAAGGCCAGCACCGGGCCCTCGGCCTCGGCGATGGCCAGGCGGTTGGCCTCGACCTGGTCGGGGGTCGGCTGGCCGGTGACGGGAATATGGACGTAGGCGAGGCCCGCGGCCCGGGCGGCCGCCTCGACCTCGGCGCTGCTCGGCTGGCCAGGCTGTTCGCCGTCGGGACGGTTGTTGATCACCAGCTTGAAGCCCTGCTCCGCCGCCGCCTGAAGATCGTCCAGCGCGATCTGCGGGCTGACCGCGAAATCATCGGTCACGTGTCGGAAGTCGGTCATCGCGGGTTCATCCAGGTTACGCTTCGTTGACATCATCGGGACCGGGTGGAAGTTTCGCAACCACGTTTGCGGCCCCGGTCCGCGCGAGTGAGCCGCCGATGCTGCGTTTCCTGTCCCGCCGATTGCTGGTGGCGATTCCGACCCTGTTCCTGGTGATCACGGTCGCCTTCTTCATGATGCGCGCCGCGCCCGGCAGCCCTTTCGTCAACGAACGCCAGCTGAGTCCGCAGATCGAACAGGCGGTGATGGCCCGGTTCGGCATGGATAAGCCGCTGCACGAGCAGTACGTGAACTACCTGGCCGGGGTGGTGAAAGGCGACTTCGGCCCGTCGCTGAAGTACCGCGACAAGAGCGTGCTCGACATCCTCGAAGAGAACTACAAGGTCAGCCTGATCCTCGGCGGGGTGTCGATCCTGCTCGCCGCGATGGTCGGCATGAGCCTGGGGATCATCGCGGCGCTGCGCCAGAACCGGATCGCCGACTACTTCACCATGGGGGTGGCGATTCTCGGGGTCTGCATCCCGACCTTCGTCACCGCGCCGCTGCTGGTGCTGCTGTTCGCCTCGAAGCTCCAGTGGCTGCCGACGGCGGGCTGGAACGGCGGGGCGCTGCCCAACCTGGTGCTGCCGATCGTCGTGCTGGCCCTGCCGCAGATCGCCATCATCTCGCGCCTGACCCGCGCCGGGATGATCGAGGTGCTGCGCTCGAACTACATCCGCACCGCGCGGGCCAAGGGCCTGCCGGAACGCATCATCGTCCGCAAGCACGCGCTGCGCGCCGCCGTGCTGCCGCTGGTCAGCTACCTCGGCCCGGCCGCCGCCGGCCTGCTGACCGGGTCGCTGGTGGTGGAGACGATCTTCAACCTGCCGGGCCTGGGCAAGTTCTTCGTCCAGAGCGCCCTGCAGCGGGACTACACCGTCGTGATGGGCATGGTGATCGTCTACGCCCTGCTGATCCTCGTCCTGAACCTGATCGCCGACATGCTGTACGCGGCGCTCGATCCCCGCGTGAGGCTGTCGTGAGCATCGCCGAGATGATCCCCGGCTCGCCACAGCGCGCCGACCTGCTGAACAAGGCGGTCAAGGGCCGCTCCCTGTGGGACGACGCCCGCCGCCGGCTGCTGGCCAACAAGGCCGCGGTCGCCGGCATGATCGTGCTGGCGCTGATGGTCCTGCTGGCAGCGATCGGGCCGTTCGTCGTGCCCTTCCACTACGAGACGGTGACCAAGTCGGACGTCTGGGTCGCGCCGGGCGTGGCCGGACACCTGCTGGGGACCGACTCGCTGGGCCGCGACCTGCTGGCGCGGCTGGTGGCCGGGCTGGGGGTGTCGCTGTCGATCGGCGTGGTCGCCACCAGCGTCTCGCTGGTCATCGGCGTGCTGTGGGGCGCGGTCGCGGGCTATGTCGGCGGCCGGGTGGACGAGGTGATGATGCGCGTCGTCGACACCCTCTACTCGCTGCCCTTCATCTTCTTCGTGATCCTGCTGATGGTCACCTTCGGCAAGAACATCTTCCTGATCTTCCTCGCCATCGGCGCGGTGGAGTGGCTGACCATGTCGCGGATCGTGCGCGGCCAGACGCTGTCGCTGAAGAGCAAGGAGTTCGTGGAGGCCGCGCGCGCGGCGGGCCTCAGCGGCGGCCAGATCATCCTGCGCCACATCGTGCCGAACCTGCTGGGACCGGTGGTGGTCTACGTGACCCTGACCATCCCGGCGATCATCATCGCCGAGAGCTTCCTGTCGTTCCTGGGCCTGGGCGTGCAGTCGCCGATGGCCTCGCTCGGCACGCTGATCGCCAACGGCGCGCAGGACATGGAGATCGCGCCCTGGCTGCTGATCTTCCCGTCGGCGGCGATGATCGTGACGCTGATGGCCTTCAACTTCATCGGCGACGGCCTCCGGGACGCGCTCGACCCGAAGGACCGCTAGGTGTCGCCGGAAACCCGATCAGTTGTCGCGGTGGACGCGGATCGCGGTCTGGCCGTCGATGTTCATGCGGAAGCTGCCCATCATCGCGGTCTTGATTACCACCTTGGAGCCCGGCTTGGGCCCCCGGCGCACGCGCTCGGTGTCGATCTGGCGCCAGACCGCGCCGTTCTCCAGCACGACGACCCATTTGCCGTCCGCGCCCAGCCGGGCCGACTTCACGACGCCGTCGACGCTTTCCATCTCCTCGGCCGTCGCGCCGGCGGTCATGAAGCTCGGCATCTTGAAGGCGAAGCCGAACGTCTCGCGGCGCGCCTCGCGGATCTGGGCCTTGTCGACGACGACCACGTCGCCGGCCGCCTCGGCCGCGTCGAGCCTGGCCGCCGCCGCGTCGTAGCAGGCG
>JBIICO010000194.1:0-6766 GCA_044238855.1 Caulobacter sp. | reverse complement strand
GATCGCGCCAGGCTCGGGATCAAGAAGCGCTCCACAACCGCGTTGGATCCAGAGGCGCCGTCGCCGACAATCAGCACTCTCCCGGACGATCTGGTCCACTATTCACGACCAAGATCGATGACCGTCCGCGAGCATGCCCGCCTCCAGTCCTTTCCAGACTGGTTCTCCTTCCAGGGCCCCTACACGACGGGCGGAAAGCGGAGAAAGGACGCCTGCCCTCGCTTCACACAGGTCGGCAACGCTGTCCCCCCGCTATTCGCCGAAGCGATCGGCGAGGTCTTGGCCGGGTTGCTATTGGTCCAGAAGAACGACGAGCTCGCCCATCTCGCGGAAGGCGTCGATATGGGTCGCGAAACTTCGCCGCAGGTCAGGAAAGTCGCTGACGCTAATCTCGTCGCTGCCTTGTAGCGCCCAACCGGTCGGCCCCTGCACCTCGACAACGTGGCCGAGGATGTTCCGCTTTTGCAGGACGCCGGTGTCATACTGGGCGCTGATCCTCCTCAGCTCCCTAAGGCGCTCGACCTGATCGGTCGTTAGGCCAAATATGGCGGGACCGGCGGCCGCCACCTTCGTGAGCCGCCGGAAATGTTTGAAGAGCTTGGCGCTATCGACCGCCCTCGTGTCCAACCGGCCAGCGAGGTCTCCAGCCGTTGCGGCCTCATAGCCCGCCTTCAGGCCATCCAGAAAACTGATCACGTCACCGTCCAGTTCGCCCATCTTGGCGTTGCAGGCCGGGTCTCGCGCGCACATCGACAGCATCGCGTCGCGCATCAGCGCGTCGCATTCAGCCACCACGCGCATCGCCAGCCCACGCATGCCCGACAGGCGATCAAGGGCGCGGGCGGTCTGGTCGATCAGACCGCCCGTCCTCTCGATGAACCGCTCCCTAGCGCTACAGTAGACGCCTTCGACCCGCTTTTCGGCGATCATCTTCCGGAGTTCGTCTTCCTGGTAGTTTCCTGAATAAAACAGGATCGTCGTGGACGGGAATAGATCTCGGATCTTTGGTGCCAGCTCATCGCCATCCTCGCCCTTCAATTTATAGTCGAGGAGGATGATATCGTATCGGTGATATAGTTGATGCTCGCGCGCCAGCGTTTCGATGCCCGCGCCGTTCTCGATCGTCTCGATCCGAGCAATGAAACCCGCCTCTCTGACCCGCCGCTTGAGGGTTTCCTCTTCTTCCGGACTGAAGGAGTCTTCGATCCAGAGGATTCCGAAGTCGAGGTTCATGCATCGTCCCCCGGGAGCACGATCTCAAAGTCCGCACGCCCGCCATCGCCGGCCAGCTCAATCGTCCCGCCCATGTCCTGTATGATCTGCCGGACCGTGTAGAGACCAAGCCCGGTCCCGTTGGTCGACCCCGAATAGCCCCGCTCGAAGATCTTGGCGGCGTCCACTCGCCGCTCGTCTATACCAAGGCCGTCGTCCGTCACCGTGATGACGACGGGCCCTTGCCCCTTCCGGCTGGCCTTGAATTCGATGTGTTTGGCCTTCGCCTTCCTGGCGTTGTCCTGAAGATTGTCGATCAAGACCGCGACATCGACCGGGGAGAACTCTCGATTCAGGGCGAGCCCGGCGCCATCAAACGTGGCGATGGGCATTCCCGGGACACCAGCCAGGCGCACCTCGAAGTACTCGCTGAAGAATTTCAGCAGGTCGCCGCGTACCTTGTCGGTCTGAAGGTCGACCCGGATGTTGGGAGCGAAGGAAAGGACGGTGCGTAGGCGCTCCCCGGAAAGGTTTGCGCCCGCGATGGAAACCGAAGCCCTCCTCGCGGACTGACGGATGCTAGCCAGGAGATCTTCGAAATCATCGACATCCATGCCGCCCTCCGGCGCCGAGGCCGACTCAAGCACGTTGCGCAGTTCGTGGGACACGTTGGCGATCGCGGACCGCACATGGCCCAGATGGATGGTGGCTTGGTGCATCAATAGCTGCACGCGCTCGACGTTTACGTCCCGACTGCTGCCGAGGAACGCCGCCTGCTGTTCCAGCCTCTCGATCCGGGCGTCTGCGCGCTGTCGCTCCTCGATCGCGCGTTGGGCTTCCTCGCGGGCCTCCTCGCGTGACGCCCGCAGCTCTTCGATCCTGCGCCGGGCGTCCTCGATCTGTCGGAGCAATGCGGTATCGCCGTTGCTCTCCGCAACCTCGGCGATGGATTTCAGCGTGTTGTCGGTGATTTGGTCGGGATCGTCCGATACCTTAACGATTTCGGGATCATAATAGATGATCTCTATATCCTTGGAGCGCGCCAGCCCGCCGACAATCGAAAGAATCCGTTCGCGAGCGCTCTCCGTCTCGAGTCCCTCGGCGGTGTCGCGGTCCTGATCGCGCTTGTCCTTCCAGTTGACACCGACGACATACCGCTCGAGACGGAAGATCATATGCCGCCTGATCGCGTCGTAGAGCGCGCGGCTGCGGGCGTCGTCGACCAGGCCGGCGTCGCGGCTGGAAACCTCGCGGAACATCTTCGGGCGCGCAGTCACGTCGACCCGCCCGATCAGGTCGCGCGTGCCGAGATAACGCGATTGCCCCTGCTGCTTCCGGCGGTTCAAGCCAAGCGTGTCGTCAAGCTCTTCGCCAATCGGAAAGATTCGGAAGCCGTTCAAGAACAAGAAGACACTGCCGAATTCGATGGGGCGGACGCCCATTTGGATAGTGAAATTTTGCTTCGCCGCTCGGTTCAGGAAATATATGTTCCCCTGTACACGGCTATCTTCAAGATCTTCGTAGGGCGAAGGCTCCTTGATAGAATATATTCTTCTGCCTCGGTCAAACAGAGTTGTTTCGACCACGCCGGAATCAATCACGACGTCGATGCGACTTGTCTTGTCCTGAAGAAGGTCGGCGATCTGGTTCCCGACCGGTCCATCGACGCCCTCGACCTGCGTTTCGCCTCCGTCTGCCAGCCATGTAGAGACCGCGACGTTCGTGGTCGTCCCGAAGGGATCGATCAGCTTCGCAAGATCCTTGCGCAGCTTCTTGATCGTTTCCTCCTCCCAATGGTGGCGTGTGTCCTTGATCAAGAGGACGGTGCCATGCTCGGCAGGGACACTGGCGTTGTGGATCTTGGGAAATTCCGGCGCGTCCCCAAGGGTGACATCGACGGCCTGGAACTCTTCCTTGCTATCCCTCTCGAACAGGGTCCAGTCTATCTCAAGCTTGGAGATTTTGCTGGAGCCGCGCGCGCGGCTGTACAGATCAAGGCTGGCGCCAAGAGTGTCGCAGGCGAAGCGTCCAATGCCCTTACTGCCGGCGAACTGGCCGGCTGGGCGGATTCTGTCCCGATAATTTTCGGGCCCCGCGACGGCCTTTTCCGAATACGCGACAAAGAGCCATTTATCCCGGATGTCGGCCGCTGACATGCCTTGGCCATCATCGACGATGGCAATGGTGCTTTCGTCGGGATCAAATTCGATGTCGACGCGCGTTGCGCCAGCGTCGAACGAGTTCTTGACCAACTCGAAGATGGCCACGAACTCGTTGGTCACGAGATCGCGCCCTATGATGTCCTTAAGGTAAGAACTGACTCGAAAGGTCTCAGGTGCAGCCATGCTTGCGCTTTAACCCGTTTCTATTTCAGGGTGAATATAGATCCTGCGATTGAGTGCGGGGGAGCCAAACCTCGCCTTCGGGTTTCGCCTCCAGAACATTGGCTATCACGGACGTGACTGTTGCCATTGCCGCTGTAAGCTGACGGTCCGAAGGTCGCCATCGAGTCACAAGGCCCCCCCCCTTCACCCCCACCGCATCGCCACCCGCAGCCCGCCGCCCGGCGCGGCCGCCAGTTCCAGCCTGCCCCCGCTCGCCTCGACGAAATCGCGGGCTATGGCCAGCCCCAACCCATGGCGCTGGCCTCGCTCGTCCAGCCTGACGCCCCGGCCCAGCACCGCTTCGCGCTGGTCGGCCGGGATGCCGGGGCCGTCGTCGTCGACGGTCAGCCACGACGCGCCGTCGGCCGCGCCGCCGTCGACGACGACCGCCGTCGCCGCGTGGCGCGCGGCGTTCTCCAGCACCGCGCCCAGGGCCTCCAGGGCGGCCGCCTCGGTCAGCGGCAGGGCGAGCTCGGGCGGGCCCGCGTAGCGCATCTGCAGCGTCGCGCCGTCGGGCGTCCGGGCGATGACCGCCAGCAGGCGCTCGACCACGCCCGCCACGGCCACGCCCTCGCCGCCCACGCCCACGCCCTCGCCCCCGCCCGCGCCTTCGGCCCGGGCCAGCTCGCCTTCGACGGCGCCGGAGACCAGCGCCAGGCCGTGGGCCATCTCCCGCGCCGTGTCGGGGTCGAGCGCCTCGATCTGAAGCCGCAGGGCGGTCAGCGGGGTCTTCAGCGCGTGGGCCAGGTCGCGGGCCCGGCGGCGGGCGCGCTCGACGTCGGCGGCGCGGCTGTCGGCGAAGGCGTTGATGGCCTGGGTCAGGGGGCGGATCTCGACCGGATGCCCGGCGTCGGCCAGCCGCGCGGACGGGTCGCGCCGCATCGCCTCCAGCTCGGTCCGCACCCGCGCCAGCGGACGCAGGCCCAGCCGCACCTGCACCCAGGCCGCCGCCGCCAGGGCCAGCCACAGCAGGGTCAGGAACAGGGCCGACTCCCGCCCGAAGGCGGCGCGGGCGCGGGCCAGCGGCGCCTGGTCGGCCGCCACCTCGACCAGCACCGGCGGCCCGCCGGGATCGAGCCGGACATCGCGGACCACGGCCACGACCCGGGCCTCGAACGGTCCGGTCGAGCGGGCGACGCCCCATCCCTTCGCGGGCGGCGCGGGCGCGGCGGGCAGCACGCCGTCCCACAGCGAGCGGGAACGGATCTCGCCGCCCGGCGCCTGGATTCGCCAGTACAGGCCGCCGGCCGGACGCTCGAAGCGCGGGTCGAACGGCCGCGCCGCCAGCACGGGCCGCCCACCGGCGTCGAGGCTCAAGGCCGCGATCAGCGACAGGCCGTGCCGTTCCAGCTCGGCCCGCAGCTGCCGCTCGGCATGGCGCTCGAACAGCAGCCCCAGGGTCAGCCAGGCGGCGATCAGGGCCGCGGCGATGGCCGCCCCGGCGAAGGTCAGCAGGCGGAGATTCAGCGACCGCCGCACGGTCAGCCCGCGTCCGCCAGGCGGTAGCCGAAGCCCCGCCGCGTCTCGATCACCCCCGGCCCCAGCTTGCGGCGCAGCCGGGCGACCAGGGCCTCGATGGCGTTGGCCTCGACCGCGTCGACCCCGTGCAGGCTCTCGGCGATCTCGCCGGCGGACAGGGGCCGTCCCGCGCTGTGGGCCAGGGCGTGCAGCAGCCGGTATTCGAGCGGCGACAGGCTCAGCGCCGCCCCGTCGACGGTCGCGCTCATGCGCCGGGTGTCGAGCACCAGCCGGCCGAAGCTCAGCACCGCCTCGGCATGGCCCGCGCTGCGGCGGACCAGGGCCCTGACGCGGGCGACGAGTTCGGCCGGCTCGAACGGCTTGGCCAGGTAGTCGTCGGCGCCGGCCTCGATGCCCTCGACCTTCTCGGCCCAGCCGCCCCGCGCCGACAGGATGATGACCGGAAACGCCCGCCCCTCGCTCCGCCAGCGCTTCAGCACGCTGAGCCCGTCCAGCCGGGGCAGGCCCAGGTCGAGCACGGCGACGTCGTAGTCCTCGTCGCCGCCCCGGGCCCAGGCGGACTCGCCGTCGCCGACCAGGTCGACGCGGAAGCCCGCGCCGCCCAGCGCCCTGGAGACGCCCCGCGCGATGGCCGCGTCGTCCTCCACCAGCAGCAGCCGCATGTCAGTCCTCCTCCAGTTCGAGGATGCGGCCGCCGCGCGCGTCGATCCTCGTCTCGATGGACCGGCCCTCGGGGGTCAGGATCTTCACCTCGTAGCTCGGCGGATCGTCGTCGTCGCCGTCGTCGAAGTCCACGTCGATCACCTCGCCCGGGGTCCGCGCCCGGGCGATGGCCAGGATGCGGGCCAGCGGCAGCAGCCCGGCCCCGGCGGTCTTCACGGGAGGCTCGGCGGTCCTGATCGGCGTCGGCTTCACCGGCGCAGGCGGGGCCGCAACCGGCTTTGCCGGGGTGACCGGCGTGGGCGCGACAGCCGGCGGCGGCGCGGCCGGCGCGGGGGGCGGCGTCCGCTCGCAGGCGGCCACGGCCAGCAGGGCGACGGTCAGGAAGAGGGGCGAAACGGGACGCATGAGCGCGGCACTCTAGCCGATCTCGCTGACGGCTGGCTGACGATCGGCGTGACGGGGCCGTCAGCGAGGGTCGGGCAAGGTCGCATCGTCATCGCCGCCGTGGAGATGGCCCAACCCCGAAGGATCCCGCCATGACCATCCGCCTCCCCGTCGCCCTCGCCGCCCTCGCCGCCCTCGCCGTCGGCGGCGCCGCCGTCGCCGCCCCGGTCTCGACCGCCACCCAGCCCGGCTCGGGCGACGTCTTCTGGAGTTCGGCCCGCTGGGACGACGACGACGCCGACGATCGCCGCTTCCGCGTCACGCCCGCCAGGCCGATGCCCCGCCCCGACCAAGCCGCCCTGCGCGCCGCCGGCGTGACCCGCGTCCTGGAGGTGGAGCGCGACGACGGCCGCATCGAGGTCGAGGGCCGCGACGCCCGGGGCCGCGAGATCGACATCAAAATGGACGCCGCCGGCAAGAAGGTCCTGCGCGTCGAACGCGGCGACGACTGACCGCCGGAAAAAAGGGCGCGGCCATCGCGGCCGCGCCCTCGCTGCTGAAAGCCCGAAGGACCGCGTGGGGGAGGATCAGTCCTCCAGGCTCAGCAGGGTGGCGTTGCCGCCGGCGCTGGTGGTGTCGATCGA
>JBIICO010000195.1:0-6752 GCA_044238855.1 Caulobacter sp. | reverse complement strand
GCCGTCGCTGGCCTTGCCGCCGCCGGCCCGGCGCAGAATAGCCTGGACGCGGGCGGTCACCTCGCGCGGGCTGAACGGCTTGACCACATAGTCGTCGGCGCCCAGCTCGATGCCCAGCACCCGGTCGATCTCGTCATCGCGGGAGCTGAGGAACAGGATCGGCAGGTCGCCCTGGGCCCGAATCCGGCGGCAGACCTCCAGCCCGTCCAGGCGGGGCATGTTGATGTCCAGCACGATCAGGTCGGGCCGCCGCTGGGCGACCGCCGCCAGCGCGGCCTCGCCGTCCTCGGCCTCGCGGGTCTCGAGCCCCGCCTTGGCGAGCGCGAAGGCCAGCAGCTGGCGGATGTGCGGGTCGTCGTCGACGATCAGGATCGAGCGTTGCATGACCCGCATCATCGACCAGACCCGCGTAGGGTCAACGGGGGAGGGGTGCAGGCCGCAAACGGCTGTCGTGCAGATTCGGTGCAGAGGTTCAGAGCGCCGGCTCGGCCTTTGTGTCCTCGTCGATCCTGACAAACCCGGCGGGAAAGATGATGTGGGGATCAGCGCCCCAGTTAAGCGTAAACGCTTTGCCCATCGTCATCGGGAGCACGGTTTCCGCGGGTGCACCTGCGTAGGCGTGTTCGGCTCCGTCATTGAAGGCCGTCGTGAACGTCGTCTTGCTGGAGTAAATGGCCAGAGCCATCTGGCCGTCGCCCAACGGTATGTGAAGCAGCCTCGGCGTTGGGGTCGTAAAGCGGCCGGTGGCCCGGTCGATATCCTCCTTGTCGACATGTACGTAGAGTTTCGCGCGCAAGAGAGCTTCGCCCAACGCGACCTTGTTCTCTCGCGTGGGCTTACAGCTGTAGACCAGAAGGCGTTCCTCGAGCTCGTTCTCTGGCTTCAGAAATGGCCGTCCGGGCTCAGGTGCCACGGCGCAGGCCGCCGTTTCCGCTGCGACCGCGGGGCCCGTGAGCGACAGAGCAACGACGGCCGCAGTAAGCAATCTGATCATGAAATCCCCCTCAGGCATGGATAGCTCGCGCCGGATCGCCCCGCCAGCCTTCCAAGCCTCGCCGATGCGGCGTAAACCGGCGTCATGAACGCCCCCGTTACCGACCTCGCCGCCGAAGCCGCCGACAGCTGGACCGTCGCCGGCCGCACCTTCACCTCGCGCCTGATCGTCGGCACGGGGAAGTACAAGGACTATGCCACCAACGCCGCCGCGGCCGAGGCTGCGGGCGCGGAGATCGTCACCGTGGCGGTGCGCCGGGTGAACATCTCCGACCCGACCCAGCCGCTGCTGATGGACTTCGTGAAGCCCGACCGCTTCACCTACCTGCCCAACACCGCCGGCTGCTTCACCGGCGAGGAAGCCGTGCGGACCCTGCGGCTGGCGCGCGAGGCGGGCGGCTGGTCGCTGGTCAAGCTCGAGGTGCTGAGCGATCCCAAGACCCTCTACCCGGACATGGAAGAGACCCTGCGCGCGCTGAAGCTGCTCGTCGCCGAGGGCTTCGACGTGATGGTCTACTGCACCGACGACATCGTCTATTGCCGCAAGCTGGAGGAGGCCGGGGCGGCCGCCATCATGCCGCTGGGCGCGCCGATCGGCTCGGGCCTGGGCATCCAGAACAAGGTCAACCTGCGGCTCATCGTCGAGCAGGCCAAGGTGCCGGTGCTGGTCGACGCGGGCGTCGGCACGGCCTCGGACGCGACCATCGGCATGGAACTGGGCTGCGACGGCATCCTGATGAACACCGCCATCGCCGAGGCCAGGGACCCGATCCGCATGGCCGTGGCCATGAAGCATGCCGTGATCGCCGGCCGCGAAGCCTACCTGGCCGGCCGCATGCCGCGCCGCATGTACGCGGACCCCTCCTCGCCGCTGGCGGGTCTGATCTAGCCTTCAGCGATGTATGCTTCGACACGCCGCTGAGTAGCGGCCGCGGGCCGCGTGTCGACGGGCCGCACGGCGTGCAATCCGCGAGTGCATGTCGCTGGTCGAAGCGCTAGCCTCCCTTCAAAGGGGAGCTTCACATGCGGTCCAAACTGTTCGCCGGCGCGGCCTTGGCCGCCGTGGCGCTGGCCCTGTCGGCGGGGCCGTCGTTCACGCGGGACAGCGCGGTCGACCCGCTGGCGATCTCGGCCATCTGCGGCAACGAGGCCGCCGGCAGCGGCGGCTCGACCCCCGCGCCGACGCCGGCCGCCGCGCCGCCCAGGATGCTGACCGGTTACGGCAACAACGCCTTCGCCATCACCACGAAGAACCCCGAAGCTCAGAAGTGGTTCGACTACGGCCTGACCCTGGCCCGCGCCTTCGCCCACCGGCCGGCCAAGCTGGCTTTCGCCGAGGCCGCGCGGCTCGATCCGGACTGCGCCATGTGCGCCTGGGGCCAGGCCTGGGCGGACGGTCCGACCATCAACTATCCGATCAACGCCACGGAAAAGACCGCCGCCCTGAAGCTGGCGATGAAGGCCCAGGCTCTGGCCGCCAACGGGCCGGAGAAGGAGCGGGTGCTCGCCGCCGCGCTGGTCCGTCGCTACGCCGAGGGCGACAAGGCCTTCGCCGAAGCCCTGCGGGCCGCTCAAAGGCAGTGGCCGGACGATGACGAGATCGCCGTCTGGACGGCCGACGCGATGATGGTCGCGCTCGGCTGGGAGTTCAAACCCGAGGCCGCCACGCCGTCGGTCGCGCTTCTGGAAACCGTCCTCGAGCGCAACCCGGACCACAGCGGCGCGATCCACTTCTACATCCACGCCACCGAATGGCAGGAAGACCAGGAGAAGGCCGTTCCCTACGCCGACCGGCTGGCCTTGATCGCGCCGGCCGCCAGCCACCTGATCCACATGCCGTCGCACACCTACTTCTGGGTCGGTCGCTACCAGGACGCCGCGAAGGTGAACCTCCAGGCGATCGCGGCGGACGAGGCCTGGATCAAGGCCACGGGCTGGGACAAGGGCGAATGGAAGGTCGACTACTTCGGCCACAACGTCCGCTTCGCGCTGGGCGGCGCGTTGATCGCCGGGGACGCGGCTTCGGCGCTGAAGATCGCGGCGCGCTACGAGACGTCGCCGGACGCCAGGGCGGCGTCGCCCTGGGCGCAGTCCGGGGTCGGCGCCGCGCAGGTCGCCTACGGCCGCTACAGTGACCCGGACGCGGTCCTGGCCCTGCCGGCGCCGCCGAAGGACCAGCCCTTCGTCCTCGCCATGCATCACTACGCCCGGGGCGAGGCGCTGGCGCGCAAGGGCGACGCGAAGGGCGCGCGGGCCGAGGCGGCCAAAATCCGGCCGTCGGGCCACAAGATGCTGAAGGTTCAGATGGAGATCGCCCGGGAGGTGCTGCTCGGCCGCGCCGAGATGCTCGAGGGCGACTACCGCTCGGCCGCGAAACACTTCCGCAAGGCCGCCGATCGCCAGGACAAGGTGCTGGGCACGCACGGCGATCCGCCGGTCTGGTGGTACCCGGTCCGCCGCAGCCTCGCCGCCGCCCTGCTGGCCGACGGCAAGCCCAACCCCGCGGCGGAAGAGGCGAGGGCGGTGCTGAAGTTCTGGAAGAACGAGCCGATGACGTTGCTGGTCCTCGCCCGCGCTGAAACGGCCCTGGGCCGTCAGCAGGCGGCGGACGCGGCGCTGGCGAAGGGCCGGGCCGCCTGGAGCGGCGCCGCGCTGGACAAGACGGCGCCGGCGACGATCTAGCGGTCAGCCGCTGTCCCCTCCAAACTCTACGCGATTCCCTTGGCCTGCTTGGCCTTCAGGATCGCTTCTTCCAGCGCGCGGGCGTCGGCGCCGGGGATCAGGGTGTTGCCGACGATGAACGCCGGGGTGCCCTCGATGCCGAGCGCCTGGGCCAGCATGTGGACCTCGTTGAGATAGGCCTTGCGCGTCGGCGCGGCCTGGCGGGCGCGGGCCTGGGCCGGATCCATGCCGTTGGCCTTGAGGATCCGGTCGACGGCCGCGTCGTCCAGCGGCTTGGTGGTCATGAAGGCGCGGTGGACGGCGATGAACTGCGGCGAGTCCTTGGCCAGTGACGCGGCGGCGGCGGAGTACTCGCTGGTCTCGCCGAAAATCACCATGTCCTTGAACACGAACCGCACGTCGGGATGGGCCTTGGCCATCTCCAGCACCTGCGGCGCGATCACCTTGCAGTAGCCGCAGTTGTAATCGAAGAACTGCACCACCGTGACCTTGCCGTTCGGGTTCAGCACGTGGTCGCGGCCGTCGCGCTCCAGCTGGCTGCGGATCGGCCCGAGCCGCTCGGCGGTCTGCTTCTCCTTCAGCGCCGTCGACACCTCGACCAGCACCTCGGGGTTGGCGAGCAGATAGGCGCGCACCTTCTGGCCGAACTCGGGCTCGACCTTGGTCAGCGGCTGGTCGGCGGTCTTGGGCGTGCAGCCGGCCAGCAGGGCGGCGGCGAGGGAAGCGATCAGCAGCTGGCGCATACGGCTCTTCTGGTCCTGGAGGTCGGAGAGGCCGAACGGCCTAGCGGTTGTCCTGCGACAGCTCGCGCAGGTCGCGGTCGGAGGGATCGGACGCCATGACGATGTCGGTCGCTCGCACCCAGTCGGTGCTGCGCCGGTCGAGCAACTCACGGGCCCGGATGGCGAAGGCGCGCGACTCGTTCAGCGCGCCGTAGGCGAAGTAGCGCTCGGCGGTGGCCAGGCGGGCAAGGCCCTCGTCGCCGCGCCGGTCGTAGGCCACGGCCAGCAGGCGCCAGGCCTCGGTGTTGTCGGATTCCTGGTGGGTGACCCGCTTCAGTTCCTCGATCCCCTCGTCGCGCTTGCGGGGATCTTCGGAGTTGATCAGGGTCTGGCCCAGATTCACCCGCAGCAGGGTCGCGTCGGGCTTCAGCTCGACGGAGCGCCGCTGCGGCGCTTCGGCCTCGGCGATGCGGCCGAACTCGAACAGAATCTGGCCCTTCAGCTCCCACAGGTAGGGGTTCTCGGGCTGTTCCTGCAGCAGGGCCTCGACCAGCCGCAGGGCGTGGTCCGGCTCCTTCGTCTGGTAGTAGGCGATCGCCCGCGCGTATCGCGCCGGATAGCTGGTGTCGCTTTCCTTGTACTTGGTCAGCGAGATCGACGGGTTCAGGAAGCCGTCGATCTTGGCTTGCATGATCTTGAACTCGGCGATGTCCTCGGCCGAGTCCTTGGCGTCGTAGTGCGGCTGCTGGGCCACGCGGTTGCGCAGCATCTCGATGCGGTCCGACGACAGCGGGTGGCTGCGGAAGTAGGGGAAGCGGCGCGCCTGGGCGAAGACTTCCTGGTAGCGGAACTTGTCGAAGAACTCGACGAGGCCCGCGCCGGACTGGCCGGTCTTTTCCAGATAGCCGATCGCGGCCTGGTCGGCGCGGCCTTCCTGCTCGCGGCTGTAGCCCAGCGCGCCCAGAGTGCCGAACTGGCCCGAGCTGCCGATCAGCATCGCGCCCGCGTCCGGCGCCCCGGCCAGCAGGGCCAGAACCCCGAGCCCCATGGTCAGCAGCATCGGCCGCAGGCCCGCGCGCGTCAGCTCGCCCGAACGGATCGGGTGGCCGCCGGCGATGTGGCCAGTCTCGTGGGCGATGACGCCCTTGAGCTCGTTGGGCGTGGAGGCTTCCAGGATGAGGCCGGTGTTCAGGCCCATCTGCTGGCCCTGGGTGGCGAAGGCGTTCAGTTCCTTGTCGCCGATCAGCAGGATGCGCACGTCCTTGGGGTTCAGCCCCGCGGCCGCGAAGATCGGGTCGGACTGCTTGTGCAGGATCTCCTCGATCTCCGTGTCGCGAAGGAGCATCGGGCCCCGGTCCTGCGCGATGGCGTGGAACGGGGACAGCAGCGCCGCCGCGAGGGCGAGGGCGCTGCCGATAGCCCGCACGGGCCGCGTAATCCGACGGCTGGAGGTCATGCCTTCAGTAGTCTCCGGTTCGCGCCCCCGCGCACTCCATCAGGAAGTTAGTGGTCGATCAGCCCCGGCGCCACCAGCCACGCTTCGGCTTTTCAGGCGGCGCGGTGATTTCGTTCGGATCGGGCTCGGCCGGAGCGGCCGCGACCGGCTCGGGCGTGGGCTCGGGTTCGGCGACGACGGCCGGTTCCGGCTCGGCGGCCACGACAGGCGCGGGCGCTTCAACGACGGGCTCGGGCGCCGCCTCGACGACCGGTTCGGCGATCGCTTCGGCGACGGGCGCGGCTTCGGCCTCGGCCGGAGCGGCCTCGGCGTCATCCTTTGCGGCCTTGGGCTTGCGGGCGCGGCGCGGCTTCTTGGCCGGGGCTTCCTCGACCGAGGGAAGTTCGACCCAGATGTCGTCGGCCGGCAGGTCGGCGGTGCTCACCATCTCGAAGGGATCGGCCGGGGCCGCGTCGGCTTCGATCTCCACCTCGGCCTCGACGACCGCGACTTCCGCCGCCGGCTCGGCGGAGGGCTCGGCGCGGCCGCGGCCACGGCCGCGTCCACGACGGCCGCGGCCTTCGCGGGCCGGAGCGGCTTCGGCGGTCTCGACCGACGGCGCGGCGGGCGCGGCGGCGGCGACCGGAGCGGACTGGGCCGGAGCCGGCGCGCGATCGGCGCCGCCTTCGATCAGGTTGGCAGGGTCGTGCCAGACGAACGGATCGTCACCGAACGGCACGCGCGGGCGACTCCAGGAGAAGCCGTCCTGCGGGCGGGCGTCGTCGCGCATGCGGCGACCGCCGCGACGGCCGCGCCGGCGGCGGCGCTGGCCGTTCTCGTCGTCGCCTTCACCTTCGACGTCGCCCTCGGCCTCCTCGTCTTCACGGGCCGGACGGGCCTCGACCTCGCCGGCGTCGGCT
>JBIICO010000164.1:0-7860 GCA_044238855.1 Caulobacter sp. | reverse complement strand
CCGCCGGGGCCGCCCTGGCCGCGCGGCTCCGCCGTGGCCAGGCGGATCGCCCCGCCCACGACCAGCACCAGCAGAAGAACAGCGGCGATAACCAGGAAAAAGTGCCGACGGATCACTGATTTACGACTCCCGAAGCCGGGGCCCCCGGCAGGACTGACGGCACATATATTGGCATGGACGTCAGCGTAAACCTGATTGAGGTGGCTTGGGCGTGTCAGGACATTTCAATGTCGTAACATTCAGAAGCCGCGCCACAGCCCCAGCACCGGCCCGCCCTCGACAGGACCAGCCTTTCCGGCCACCGAACCCCGCCAGCCGGCCTGCAGACGCCAGTCCCCAAGACGGTGAACGGCGGACACTTCCAGCTTCCACCACTGGGGTTCCGCGTCCGTCCAGCCGGCATAGGATTGCGCCAGGAACAGCCACTTGGGAGACGGCTCGTATCCCGCCGTCAGGTCGAGTCGCGTCTCGTCCGGCAATCCCGCGCGGGCCAGCCGCGCCGCCTGGGCCTCGATGAAGGCGGGACGGTCCCTGACCTCGAACGACCGGCCGACCAGGATCCGGCCTTCCCAGTCGGTGGAGCCCGCGCCGGGATCGGCGTAGCCGACGTTGCGACCGTCACCGTTCCACACCACGCCGACGTAGGAAGACACCACCGTGGCGTCGCCCTCGTACCAGGCGTAGCGCACGCCGAGCTCAACGGCGCCGCGCCCTTCGTATCGGCCGCCGCCGTCATCCTCGCCGCGCGTCCAGGCGGCCTTGGCCTGGTAGGTCATCCGCTCGCTGGCGCCGTATTCGAGATGCAGGCTGACGGCCTCGTCGGTGCGCGGCACGGCGCCATAACGCTCGCCGTCGAGGTCGAAGGACTCGTCGGATTGCGACCGCTCGTACTTGAGGATGGCCAGCACCTCGCCGTCGGCGGCCGGCCAGGCGCCCGCCCTCGCCTCGCCGCAAACGAACACCGCCGCGAGCGCCGCCGCCAGCGCCGAAGCCGATCTCAGCCCGCCATGGCTCGACCGGTTGGGGTCATCCCTGCATGAGGTGCATGAAAAAGGGAGCGCCGCACCCGCCGCGCCCCCTCTTCGAAGACAGTGTTCAGGGACGGCCCGGACGCGCCGGGCCATGACGAGCAGGATGGATGCTAGGCGTCGTAGCCCGGCAGCGCGCGGTCCAGCTGGCGCAGCGCGCCCGGCCAGGCCAGGCCGCCGATCGGCCCCATGCCAGAACCCGTCTGGCTGCGCACCTCGGCCTGGGACGCTTCCGGCGCGTTGAGGACGCCGTCCCGGCCCGCCGACAGCGCCATGATCTGCTGCTTGCAGGCGCGCTCCAGATAGAACATCCCGATCCAGCATTCGGCCGCCGAGCTTCCCACCGACAGGGTGCCGTGATTGCGAAGGAGCATGAGCTTCTTCTGGCCGATATCAGCCACGAGCCGCTCACGCTCGTCAAGGTTGAGCGCGATGCCTTCGTAGTCATGATACGCGAGTTGCGGCAGCACGATCAGCGCGTGCTGGCTGAGCGGCAGCAGGCCTTCCTTCTGCGCGGCGACGGCGACGCCCTGGTCCGAATGCAGGTGCATCACGAACATGGCGTCCTCGCGCGCGGCGTGGATGGCCGAGTGGATGGTGAAGCCCGCCGGATTGATGAAGTAGGGCGTTTCCTGCAGCACCTTGCCCTCGAGGTCGATCTTCACCAGCGAGCTGGCGGTGATCTCGTCGAAGAACTGGCCGTAGGGATTGATCAGGAAGTGGTGGTCCGGCCCCGGGATGCGGGCGGAGATGTGGGTGAAGATCATGTCGTCCCACCCGTGAAGCGCCACCAGGCGGTACAGGGCGGCGAGATCGACCCGCGCCTTCCACTCCTCGGCGCTGACCTTGTCCTTCAGCGAACCCACCGTCATCGAGCCGTCGGCCATGGCGTATCCTCCCGCGCCTTGTTGTTGCGCGAGAGAATCCTCCCGCGTGGCCGTTGCGTCAAGCTTGGACGGCTTGCGGAACGGCGGTCGTCCAGCCAAGCTGATCGACGATCACGGACGCGACAGACGTCCGGACCTCAGGGGCGCTCATCATGACCAATCTCACCCGCCGCGGCCTGCTGGCCGCTTCCGCCGCCGGCGCGGCCGCGGCCACGCCGCTGCACGCCGCCGCCAAACCCAAGTTCGCCGCCGGCGGCTGGACGCCCGACGCGACCACCGTCGCCTCGATGATCCGCCGCAAGGAGATCAGCGTGGTCGAGGCGGTCGAGGCCGCCATCCGCCGGGCCGAGGCCCTGCAGCCCAAGCTGAACTTCATCGTCAACTCCGACTACGACCGCGCCATGGACGCGGCGAAGAAGGGCGGCCAGACCGGGCCGTTCGCGGGCGTGCCGTTCCTGGTCAAGGACCTGGACGACTACGCCGGCCTGCCGACCCGCTCGGGCACGGCGGCGACCTACGGCGCGCCGCCGGCCGGCAAGAACGACGCCTATGTCGACAGCTTGCTCAAGGCGGGCTTCATCGTGCTGGGCAAGTCGGCGACGCCGGAGTTCGGCTACCTGCCGACCACCGAACCCCTCGCCTACGGCCCTACGCGCAATCCCTGGAACACCGCCCACTCGACGGGCGGCTCTTCCGGCGGCGCGGCGGCGGCGGTGGCGTCGGGCGTGGTTTCGATCGCCCACGCCAGCGACGGCGGCGGTTCGATCCGCATTCCCGCCGCCAACTGCGGCTTGTTCGGCTTCAAACCCTCGCGCGGACGACTGGCCGGCAACATGGGGACGCGGGTCATCGACCTGGGCGTCAACCACGTCGACAGCCGTTCTGTGCGCGACTCCGCCATCCTGTTCGCCGCCACCGAGCGGGCCGACGCGGCCAAGCCCTGGGCGACCATGGGCCTGGTCGAGCGGCCCTCGAAGCGCAAGCTCCGCATCGGTGTGCTGAGCGTCAGCGGCGCCGGCCGCGAGCCGGACCCGGAAGTCAGGGCCGGCCTCGACGGCGCCGTGAAGCTGCTGGAGGCCATGGGCCACCGGATCGTCCCGACCCGGTGGCCGGTCGGCGAGCAGTTCGCCCAGGACTTCCTGCTGCTCTGGGCCTCTGGCGCGGCGCTGGACGTGGCGGCGGTCGGCAAGGCGCTGGGCCGCGCGCCCGACACGACCGTGCTGGAACCCTTTACCCTGGGCATGGCGCGGATGGTGGCCACCGCGCCGCAGGAGATGCTGGACGCGGCCCTGGTGCGGCTGAACCAGGCCTCGGCGGCCTACGACGCCTGGTTCGCCGATCTCGACGTGGTGGTCTCGCCGGTGCTGGGCAAGCCGCCGGTCCCAATCGGCTGGGTCTCCGGCGACGTGCCGTTCGAGGAACTGTCGCGGCGGCTGACCGACTACGTCGGCTATACCCCGCTGCACAACGTGGCCGGCGCGCCGGCGATGAGCGTGCCGCTGCACTGGACCGCCGACGGTCTGCCCGTGGGCGTGCACTTCGCGGCCAAGGCGGGCGACGATCGCACCCTGTTCGAACTGGCCTACGCCCTGGAAACCGCCCAGCCCTGGGCCCAGCGGAAGCCGCCGGTCAGCGCCTGACGCGTTTCGAAGATCGACGATATTTGGGCTTGGCGGGCGTGGCGCTTTCCCCTCATGCTCGGGGGGAAGGAGCCCGCGCATGCCCGCTCGCCATCCCTCACCAGCCCCTCTCGCCGCACTGATCCTCGTGGCCACGCTCGCCCTCGCCGCCTGCGGCCCGGTCCCCTCCCCGGCCAGCGTGCAGGGCAAGCCGGTCCGGGCGGAGACGACCACGGGCGACCGGGTGTTCCTGCTGACCAGCCAATGGCGCAGCTACAAGAGCCCCGGCAGCGGCCTGAACCGCACCACCTACACGGACCTGCTGATCGACGTCTGGGGCTTCGACGCGGCGACGGGCCAGCCGGTCTGGCGCCGGCGGATCACCCAGGACCGCAGCGGCGTGAACATGGGCCGCGAGATCCTCGGCGCGCAGGACGGCGTGCTGTGGGTGGTGCAGCCGAAGGGCCTGGTCGGACTGTCGACAGCCGACGGCTCCGTTGTCGCCGATCCCGCGCGGACCGAGACGGCCAATCCGATCCTCAAGGGCGTCCTGCCGACCGAGGCGCAGTATTATGCCTTCGACGCCGGCGGGCTGCGGTTCACCGCCGCCGACGGCCGCAAGTGGCGGATGGGGCCGGGGTTGAAGGCCGCGGTCGACACGCCGACGCCGGACAAGCCCGCGCCCGGCGTCGCCCTCCCCGCCCGCGTCGCCGGGGGCAACGGGACCTGGGCCTTCATGGAGCAAGGACTGGACACCCAGGCCCTGTGGCTGGGCCTGCTGTCGCCCGAGCAGGCGGCGGCGCTGACGGGCGGCGGGCCGCCGCGCGGCATTGATCCGACGACCCACCCGCGGACGCGCCTCTGGTACGCGAAGATCGGCTCGCGGCGGACCTTCTTCGGCAAGGAGCGCACCTACAGCGACTTCAAGCCTTACCCGGACTCGCCGGAGTTCCTGCAGGCGGGGCTGCTGACCGACGGTCGGACCAACGCCATCCCGATCCTGCTCTTCGAGCCCGACAGCGTGCTGGTGCTCCACCGCGACCGGCTGGGCGAGCAGGGACGGCTGAGGGTCAGCCGCATTTCCGGCCCGCGCGGCAAGGTGCTGTGGACCGTGGACCTGCCGATGCAGGCGGTCGAGGCGGTGATGCCGGGCAAGACATCCGTCGCCCTGCTCGGCCGGCAGGACGACGACCGGCTCAAGCGCAACCCGAACGACCTGCCCGGCAGCGTCGACCAGTTCGTGGCCATCGACTACGCGACCGGCAAGAGCGCCGGCTACGGCTTCCTGATCCCCTCGACGAAGGCGGAGGAAATCCCGCCGTCGCCCATCGGGGCGGCGAAGCCCTAAGCCGTCTCGAACACCTTCTTCAGTTCGTTCTTGAGGATCTTGCCGTTGGCGTTGCGCGGCAGGGTCTCGTGCCAGAACTCGACCTTCACGGGCACCTTGAAGGCGGCCAGGCGGTCGGCGACGAAGGCGCGCAGCTCCTGCTCGGTCGCCGAGGCGCCCGGCTTCAGGGTGACCACGGCGGCCGGCTCCTCGCCCAGGGTCTTGTGCGGAATGCCGACCAGCGCGGCGTCCATCACCGCCGGGTGGTCGTAGAGAACGTTCTCGACCTCGATGCAGTAGATGTTCTCGCCGCCGCGGATGAGCATGTCCTTGGCGCGGTCGATGATGAAGCAGAAGCCCTCGTCGTCGATGCGCGCCAGGTCGCCGGTCTTCACCCAGCCGTCGACGAAGGTCTGGGCGGTGGCTTCCGGCTTGTTCCAGTAACCCTTCACGACCTGCGGCCCCTTGCACCACAGCTCGCCGACCGTGCCGCGCGGCAGTTCGCGGTGCGGCTCTTCGACGGTCATGATCTTGATGTCGGTCACGGGCACGGCCGGGCCGCAGCTATCGGGCCGGTTGACGTAGTCCTCGGCCGAGTTGGAGGTCGCGGTGGCCGAGGTCTCGGTCATGCCCCAGCCGTTGCCGGGCTGCGAGTTGGGCCAGATTTCCTTGATCTTGCGAACCAGCTCGGGCGCCGACGGCGCGCCGCCGTAGGAGACGCCTTCCAGGGAGGACAGGTCGTACTTCTCGCGGGCCGGATGCTCGATCAGCTGCCAGGCGATGGTCGGAACGCCGCCGGCGCTGGTCAGCCGCTCGCGCTCGATGACCTGCATCGCCTGTTCCGGCTCCCACTTGCGCATCATCGCCAGCTTGGCCCCGCCGAACAGGCTGGGGTTCAGCACGGCCATGCAGCCGGTGGCGTGGAAGAACGGCACGCTGAGCAGCGAGCCCTTCTGCGGCGCGTCGGGATCCGGCGCCGGCGGCTGCTCGCCCCTGCGCAGGAAGGCGCGCGCGCCGGAGCAGGCGGCCGACATGATGTTGGAGTTGACGTTCCGGTGTGTGGCCAGGGCGCCCTTGGGCTTACCGGTGGTGCCGGAGGTGTAGAAAATGGTCGCGTCGTCGTCCTGCTCCAGCGGCACGGTCGGCAGCGCGTCGTCCGGCAGCCCGGCCCAGTCCTTGGCGCCGCCGATGACGTCTTCCAGGCGCGTCACATAGGGATGGGCGACCTCGTCGACCGTGCGGCTGACGAACACGTGCTCCAGCTCGGGGCAGTTGGGGAAATGCTCGGCCAGGCGGTCGAAGCGCTCGGCGTCGACGATGGCGATCTTGCTGCCCGAGTCGGTGAGGCCGTATTCCAGCTCCGGGCCGGTCCACCAGGCGTTCAGCGGCGTCAGGATCGCGCCCAGCGACAGGCCCGCGTAGAAGGCCACCGGCCATTCGGGAAGGTTGCGCATGACGATGGCGATGCGGTCGCCCTTCTTCACGCCCTTGGCCTCCAGCACCTTGGCGAAGGCGGCGACGGCGCGGTGGAAGGCCTCGAAGCTGACCCGCTCGTCCTCGTGGACCAGGAAGATCTTCTCGCCGTGCTGACGGCCGAAAGTCACCACGTCGCGCAGGGTCGGCGGGGCGTTCTTCCACACCCGGGTCGGGATGCCGCGGATCACCACCTCTTCCATTTCGGTGGGCATGCCCGGGGCGGTGAGGATGGCGTAGGCCTGCTGCACGGACATGGCGGGCCAGCCCGCCGGAAGAGCTGCGACGGCGTCGGACATGAAGAACCTCCCTGGGTACGAATGCGATGTGACTCGACGTTCTTCGACGACGCCTTGGGTGCGTCAAAAGCACACGGGCGGGCTGGGCGCAAACATCCGTTTGACCTAACGGCGCCCCGCGAGCAGCGGCGCGATGAAATCCAGGTAGGCGCGGGCCTTTCGCGGGAGTTCCCTGGCCGCCCATAAAGCGTGCAGTTCCAGCGGAGGCCCTCGCCAGCCCGGCAGCACGCGGACCAGCGTTCCATCGGCCAGACGGGATTCGACGGCGAAGGCAGGCAGCAGCGCCACGCCCAGGCCCTGCGCCGCGAGGTCGGCGACCGCCTCGCCCGAACTCGCGCGGGTCTCGCCACGCGCCTCGACCTCCAGCGTCCGGCGACCATCCGACAGGGGCCATCGGCGGCCATAGGCGATGCCGGCGAAGTCGATGCTGGGCAGGGTCGCCAGGTCGGCCGGCGTCAGCGGCCGGGGCTGGTCCGGCGCCGCGACCAGCAGGCGCTCGTAGGCCGCGAGCCGCCGCGCCGTCAGGCGACTGTCCTCGAGCGGTCCGAGGCGGAAGGTCAGGTCCACCGCCTCCGCCACCGGATCGACCCGCTCGTCGCGCAGCACGAAATCGAGCCGCATCCGCGGATGGGCCGTCAGGAACGCCGCGGTGTGCGGGATCAGGACGGCGCGGGCGAAGGCGACCGACGCGGCGACGCGCAGCAGGCCGACCGGCGCGCGATCGAGTCCCCGCACCGCCTGCTCCAGCCCCTCGGCCTCGGCCAGCACGGCGCGCGCCCGGTCGAGCGCCAGGCGGCCGGCCTCCGTCAACGTCAGCCGACGGGTCGTGCGGGTGAAGAGCCGCGCGCCGAGCCGCGCCTCCAGCGCGTCTAGCAACCGGCTGGCCGCCGGCTGGCCCATGCCCAGCTCGCGCGCCGCGCGCGAGATGGCGCCGAGGTCCGCGACGCGGACGAACAGGCGGTAGGCGTCCAGTCGATCCATTCATGCCGATATTGCATGGATCAAGTGTCGAGTAACGCGATTATCCAGGACGCTCGTCGCGGGCAGTGTTTCGGGCATGGCTGATTTCCCGCTGCACACCCGCGCCACCGCCCCCTTCGCCGCCAAGCCGATCCTGGAACAGATCGACCGGTCGCTCGGCTACCTGCCCAACCTCGTCGCCCAGATGGCCGAAGCCCCGGCCCTGCTGGAGGGCTATGCGGCTCTCTCGGCGATCTTTCGCAAGAC
>JBIICO010000161.1:0-7988 GCA_044238855.1 Caulobacter sp. | reverse complement strand
CGAGTTCGGCCACGCCTTCGCCGGCCTTCCAGGCGACGAAGGCGTGGCCGAACTCGTGCACCACCAGAGAGACCATCCAGCCCAGCACAACGAACAGGAAGGTCACGAAGGCCGGCGGCTGGTCGAGCAGCACCAGGGCCGCGCCGCTGGTGAGCCAGGCCCACAGCAGGATGAAGGCGTTGCGGCTCATTGGACGGCGGCTCCCCGGATACGCGGCATGGAGCGGCTATAGACCATGCCGCCCGCCGCTGTCGCCGCTTCCCCTCGCGGGCGTTTGCGGTTGCGCGCCGTGCGCGGTCCGCCTAGGTCGGGGCAGGGGCGATCAAGTCGGGAAACCATCACCATGCGACGTGCGATGTCTGTCGGGCCGATGCTGGCCGCCGTGGCCGCGCTGGCCCTCTCGGGAGCCGCACAGGCCCGTCAGGACGACGACCGCAACGGACCCCGCGTCCGTCCCGCGCCGGCCGTCGCGCCGAAGGCCGTCCCGGAGTCGACCGCGCCCCAGGCGGACGACCAGAGCGCCGAGGCCCGCGCCCTCAACCGCACCATCATCGACAACAACGCCGAGGTTCAGCGCCGCAACGCGGCGGCCCGCGCGGAGTACGAGGCCCGCCAGGCCGAGTACCGCGCCGCCCTCGACCGCCAGCGCGCCGAGGCCGACCGCCTGAAGGCGGAGGACGCCGCCGCCCGCCGCGCCTACGAGGCCGAGATGGCCGCCTGGCGCGCCCGCGTCGCCGCCTGCAACGCGGGCGACCGGAGCCAGTGCCAGTAGGGCGCTGGCGTTCGGAGGGTAACTACTTCCTCAGCACCGCCACCACCGGACAGTGGTCGGACGGCTTCTTGCCGAACAGGCCGTAGGTGCGTTCCTCGAAGCCCGTCTGGTCGTCTCGCGCCGTCCCGCCCAGCAGCACATGGTCGATGAAGGCCGTGCGGGACCGGCCGCACTTCGCCTTGCGGTCGCCCGCCGCGGTCGCCAGCGGCAGGGCGCCGTCGTCGGTCAGCGCGGCCCAGAACCGGTCGCCCGGCCGCGCCAGCTCGCGGTTGAAGTCGCCGGCCACGACGAAGCGTTCGCCCGCCGCCAGCCGCGCCCGCATCCAGCCCGTCAGCGGCTCCTGGGCGGCATGGAGTCCGACACAGCGGGGATCGCCGTCGGCGGCGTTGGTCGCGCAGCCGGCCTTCAGGTGCGCGGCCAGCACCCGCAGCGGCCGTCCGCCCGGCGCCGTGACGGTGACGTCGACGCCCCACGGCCGCTCCGGATCGCCGATCCCGAGCGCCTTCAGGTCGGGGCCCCGCGTGAAGGCCAGCCCGCGCCGGATGGCGATGCCGTTCGCCATCGGCTGGCGCTTCAGGTCGCCGTGCCGCGCGCCGCAGGGGCGCACCGGCTCGGCCGGCCGGCCTTCCATGACCACGACGTAGCGCGCCGGGTCGAACACCCGCGCCGCGGCGGCCGGGGACTGCACCTCCTGGAAGGCGACGACGTCGGCGTCCAGCGCCTCCACGGCCCGCCGCACGTCGGCGTAGTCGCCCGCGCGCCGGGGCTTGCAGCCCTCCCCGTCGCGCTCGGCCAGATGCTCGAGATTGAACGCCGCCACCCGCAGCCCGCCCTCCGCAGGCGCGCGCGACGCGGGCGCGGAACAGGCGGCGAGCAGGATGAGCGCGGCCGCGCCGGCAGTGATACGCATGGAAGCCGCCCTCGGAAGTTCATCCGCTCATTCCCGCGCATGCGGGGACCCCGGCTTTTTGTGTTCTGGCGCTCCGGCGAACAAGCCCCGTCGCTCCCGCGGCCGGGAAAAACACATCATCCCCAGCCGTCGACCGTTCCCCTGCGCCGCATGCGGCTGCCGACCGGCGCGGTGACCGCGCGCACGGTCGGGGCCTCGGGCCGCTCGGCCGGGCGGCCGTAGAGCCAGCCCTGCCCGAAGTCGACACCGGCGGCGCGGACGGCGTCCTCCACCTCGGTGGTCTCGACCATCTCGGCCACGGTGCGGATGTTCAGCTCGCGGCACAGGTTGACGATGTGGGCCACCACGGCGGCGTCGCGCCCGCCGGCCACCAGATCGCGCACATAGCGACCGTCGATCTTGACGATGTCGACCGACAGCCGCTGCAGGTAGGTCAGCGACGAAGCGCCCGCGCCGAAGTCGTCCAGGCAGACCAGCGAGCCCAGCGCCCGCAGCGCCTGGACGTGACGGTCGGCCACGGCCAGGTCATCGATGGCCGCGCTCTCGGTGATCTCGAACAGCAGCCTGGGGCCCAGTTCCGGCTGCGCCTTCAACAGGCCTTCGACCTCGGTCACGAAGCGCGGGCTGGTGATGGTTCGGCCGGAGACGTTGACGGCCAGCCGCTCGCGGCCGCCGCGGTCGGCCTTCAGCCGCCTGACCGTCTGCTGAAGGATCGCCTGGTCGAGCTCCTCGATCAGGTCGAACTCCTCGGCCAGCCGCACCAGGGCGAACGGGTTGTCGCCGTTCTCGAACCGGACCAGCACCTCATGATGGTGCAGCGAATTGTCGGCCAACCGTACGACCGGCTGGAAGGCGAGGGTGAAGCGGCGCTGGCTGACCGCCATGCCCAGCTCGCCGGCCCGCGCCAGGGTGCGCTTCACCGACCGGTTCATCGCCTCGGTCAGGCTGCGCGGCGGATCCCCGGACAGTCCCTCGGCCTCGAAGTCTTCCAGCGCGACCTGCATCGCCCGGCTCAGGCGCCCCGGGGACAGGGAGCCGAGCGCGGTGGTCTGGGCCCTGGCCTCGATCTGGCCGCCGGCCGCCTCGATCAGCCGACCCAGCCGCCGGGCCAGGGTGGTGGAATCCTCGCCCGGCCGGCGGAGCAGCGCGAACCGCTCGGGCGACAGCCGCGCCGCCGCCCCGCCCTCGGCTTCGAGCCGCAGCGCGCCGGCCGCCCGGTCCTGGGCCGGTCCGGCGGCGTCGGCCAGGCCGGAGAGCTCGATCATCGCCAGCTCCAGCTGGGCGCCGGTCGCCTGGGCCGCCGTCGCCAGGTCGCGGGCCAGGCGCTCGAACCCCTCGCGGTCGTGCAGCCCGTCGATCGCCCTGGCCGCCCGCGGGGGCGGCGCCGGCGACAGGCCGCAGGAGATGCGGCCGCCGTTGTCGGGCAGCACCCGCGCGTGCAGAGACACGGCCCTGTCGCCGGACCCCGCCAGCCGCACCGGCGAGAAGCCGCGCCGCGCGCCGTCCTCGACGGCCGCCAGCATGGCCTCGACCACCGGCCGGTCGTCCTCATGAACCAGCGACCGCCAGTCGGCGCCTATCAGCGCGGGGGCGTCGGGTCCGAGCACCGAGTGTGTCGCGCCCAGGGCGAACACGATCCGGCCATCGGGCTCGAGCTCGATCAGCAGGTCGGCCGCGGCGAACGCCAGGCCGAGCAGGCGTCGTGGATCAACGGACAAGAAGGCCCCCTCCCTTGAGGAGATCCACGCTCGGCGAACGGGATTAAGGGGTCCTTGCCGCCGGGTGCGACATGTTGCAGCGGAGCAATACGGCGCCCCAAACCCGGTCGGGCGCTGCAATGACGCCTCGCCCGCCAACGCCGAGCCTCCCGAGCGTGACAAACATCACTGCGGAGCCGTGAGAACGCGGGTCCTCTGCGATGCCGGGACGGCGCAGGATCGCGCTCCGACCGATGCGTGGGGTAGGGTGTGATGCAGTATTTCGATCGCAAGAGCGTGCCGCCGCCGGCGCTTTTCCGCTCGCCCCAGGCTCGTCGGGCGCGTGAGGCTCTTCAGCAGTACCTCGCCTTGGCTCAGAAGGAACTGCGCCAGACGCGGCCCGAGGGACTGGACCTGCATCTCGACGAGGACGCGTCGGTTCGGCAGGCGCTCGACCAACTGTTCCACGGCAAATGCGCGTTCTGTGAAAGCACGGGGTGGGCGACGGTTCACCGTTTTCGGCCGGTCGGCGAGGCCTTGCCCGTCGAGGAGATTTCGACCAGCCACCTCTACTATCTGTGGCTCGGCAACGCGTGGGAGAACCTCTATCCCGTCTGCCACGACTGCGCCGCTCTGGCGCGGCCGGCGATGTTTCCCCTCGCCGGGCGCCGAGCACCGCTGCCGACGCCTCGTGATCTGGCCGCCTACGTCAAGGCCGGGGATGGTCGATGGCCTTCATATCCTCTCAAGGAGAGTCCCCTTTTCCTCGACCCTTGCGCGGACATGGACCTGTCAGCTCATCTGGAAGTCCAGGCCAACGGCGTCGCCACCCCGCTCAGCGAGCGAGCGCTGGAGACCTCCCTCCAATACAACTTGTTGCGCCCCGACCTCATTCGCCGCCGTCGTCTGGCCTTCGAGGGCTACTTCGACCGCCTGCTTTCGGCGCTTCATCCCGAGAGCCGCGAATACGATGCGGCGCCGTTCCAGTTCGACGAGCTGGAGTTTGGTGGGAGTTGGTACCTGCTCCTCCGGCGTCTCGCCATGCGACGACTGCCGGCGGCAACACAGAGCCTGGGAAAGACCCGAATCGGGCCGCTGCTGTTTCGGAACCATCGCAGTTTCCGACAGTGGAAGGCGTTGCGCGATCTGGTCACGAACATGCGCGAGAGCGCCGTTCCCTTTGAACAGCCCGCCCCTCAACCGTCCCCGCCCAAACTCCCACCCGCCATCCGCCCGGTCGTCGTCGAACTCGCCAACTACAAGAGCCTCGAACGTCTCCGCCTGGAGATGCCGCCCGCGCCGCGCGCGGCCGACTCCGCGCGCGCGCCGGCCCTGCTGATCCTGGGCGAGAACGCCGCCGGGAAGAGTTCGCTGCTGGAGGCCTTGGCCCTCGCGCTCTGTGGTCCCGCCGTCCGCGAGGGCCTGGTCGAGACACCGGGCGACATCCCGATGAAGCCCGGCCTGATGGGTGGCTCGAAGGCCAAGGCGCCGCCGGCCGCGACGGTTTCGGTGCTGTTCGATGACGACAGTCGCCATACGACCCGCCGCGAATTGAGGGTCTCCGCCGACGGTTTCGTCGATACCGGCGACTGGCAGGACCATCCGCCGCTGGTCTTCGCCTACGGCGCCTTCCGCCAGTACATTCGCGAGGATTTCGAACACCACCCGCTCATCACCCTGTTCCGGTCCGAGCGCATCCTGCCCAATCCGGAGACGTGGCTCTTGGGGCTGGAGGAGGATGCGTTCGACTTCGTCGTCCGCACGCTCCGTGACGTGCTGAGCATCGACGGCAAGTTCCGCGTCATGCGCCGTGAACCAGAACCCGCGCCGGGCCGCTGCGTGATGGAACTGCGGACCGCCGACGGGAAGTCCTCCGACATGCCGCTGCGCGACGCCTCGTCTGGCTATCGCACCGTGCTGGCCATGGTTTGCGATATCCTCCGTGGGCTGATGGTCGCCTATCCGTCGGAAGCGTTTTCGCCGCGCACCGCGCGCGCCACGGTCCTGATCGACGAGATCGAGGCCCACCTGCATCCGCGTCTGAAGATGCGCATCATGGACGGCCTGCGCAAAGCCTTCCCGGGGCTCAGCTTCATCGTCACCACCCACGATCCTCTCTGCCTTCGCGGCATGGAGGACGGCGAGGTGGTGGTGCTCCAGCGTGTCGCCCGGCAGGCGTCCCACACGCGCAGTCGCATGCCGGTGCTGGTCGAGCAGCTGGTCCAGTTGCCGGACATCAACCAGCTGACCATCGAACAGCTGCTGACCTCCGACTTCTTCAGCCTGTTCACCACCGACGCGCCCGGGATAGAGCAGGAGTTCGCGCGGACGGGGGATCTGCTGGCGCTCGGAATCCCACCGGAGTCCGGCGACTGGCCCGAGCTGGATCGACAGATCGCGGAGACGCTGCCGATCGGGTCGACCCACATCCAGCGCCTGCTCCAGAGCGTTCTGCGCGACTACCTGAAGGAGCGGCGCGGCGCCTCGGCCGACAGGATCGGAGCGCTCCGCGAAGAGGTCCGCGCCGAGGTCCTCGGCATCCTGCGGCAGGCCTGAGCATGCGCCGGGTCGACAGAGGGACTCAGCCGGGGCCGGCCGCGCTGCACAGACGGGACGGCAAGGGGCTCAGCGAGCTGGACCGCGCCCGGGCGCACCAGGGTATCGCCGCGCCGGCGCCGCTGCCCGGCGCCAAGGCGCGCAAGAAGAAGGCCTTTGCGTTCGACGCCTACCGCTCGGAGGAGGTCAAGCGCCGGCTGGAGACCCTGTTCCATGGCAAGTGCGCCTACTGCGAGAGCTTCTACGCCTCGACGGCGCCGGTCGATGTCGAGCACTACCGGCCGAAGGGAGAAGTCGAGGGGGGCGATGGCCACCCCGGCTACTGGTGGTTGGCCATGGCGTGGGACAACCTGCTGCCGAGCTGCATCGACTGCAACCGGCGGCGCGGACAGACGGTCGGCGTCAAGGCTGGCGATGGCGAGGGGCTTTGGAGCCTGGCCGCGCCAGGCGGGGTGAAGGTCTCGATGGGCAAGCAGCACAGCTTCCCCATTATCGGAGCCAGGGCGCATGAAGAGACGGCCTCGCTGGCGGCGGAAGAGGCTCTGCTTCTCGATCCCTCCCGTGACCATCCCGACGATCATCTGGTCTTCCACGCCGATCCGGCGACGCCGATCGCGCTCGTGGTCCCGAAGGCGGCCCGGCCGGACGCCGCCGTGGACGCCTTGCCGCTGGCCCAGGGCGCGAGTGAGGCGGACATGATCGCCGCCGCCGCCAGGGCGCGGGGGCTCAGCGCCCGCGGCGCGGTGTCGATCCAGGTCTACGGGCTCAACCGGCTCGGTTTGGTGCAGGCGCGCACCCAGCTGCTGCGCCGGCTCGACTTCCTGGAGACGGTTGTGCTGGACCTGTCGGAGGTGCTCCACGACCTGGGGCGCGATCCCTCGCTCGCGGGGAACAAGGCCGTGGATCACGCCATCGCGAAGGTCGCCGGCCTGCGCGAGCGGGTGATCGCGGAGATCCGCGAGGCGACGAAGCCGGGCGCTCCCTATTCAGCCCTCGCGCGCGCCTGGCTGAAGGGCTTCGAGCGCCGCTGGTCGCCCGGCGACTGACCCTGCTGACATCGAGTGTCAGCAGGGCTGTGGGAACACCCAAAAGAACATATTGCGAACGTGAACAAAGCGTGCACATGATGATGTCAACGAGGCGAGGGCGTCTTTCGCAATCCGGCGAGGGCGGGACCAGAATCGGATAAGGATGGGGCTTCCCATGAACCAGGCGGCTTTGAGACTCGTGACACGCGACGAAGGTGACAAGCAGCGCGCTCTTGAAGCGGCGCTCTCCCAGATCGACCGGGCCTTCGGCAAGGGCTCGGTGATGAAGCTGGGCAGCAAGAGCAAGATCGAGGTCGAAGCCGTTTCGACCGGGTCGCTCGGCCTCGACATCGCGCTCGGCATCGGCGGTCTGCCCAAGGGGCGGATCGTGGAGATCTACGGGCCGGAAAGCTCGGGCAAGACGACCCTCGCCCTGCATGTGGTGGCCGAGGTGCAGAAGGCCGGCGGCACGGCCGCCTTCGTCGACGCCGAACACGCCCTGGACCCGCAGTACGCCCGCAAGCTGGGCGTGAACCTCGATGACCTGCTGGTCGCCCAGCCGGACACGGGCGAGCAGGCGCTGGAGATCACCGACACCCTGGTGCGCTCGAACGCCGTCGACATCATCGTCATCGACTCGGTCGCCGCCCTGACGCCGCGCGCCGAGATCGAGGGCGAAATGGGCGACAGCCTGCCGGGACTGCAGGCGCGCCTGATGAGCCAGGCGCTGCGCAAGCTGACCGCCTCGATCTCGAAAGCGGGCACCCTGGTGATCTTCATCAACCAGATCCGCATGAAGATCGGCGTGATGTACGGCAGTCCGGAAACCACGACGGGCGGCAACGCGCTGAAGTTCTACGCCTCGGTCCGCCTCGACATCCGCCGCACCGGCTCGATCAAGATCCGCGATGAGATCCTGGGCAACAACGTCCGGGTGAAGGTGGTGAAGAACAAGGTCGCCCCGCCGTTCCGCGAGGTCGAGTTCGACATCATGTACGGCGAGGGCATCTCCAAGCTGGGCGAGA
>JBIICO010000159.1:0-8047 GCA_044238855.1 Caulobacter sp. | reverse complement strand
CATCCGCTCGTCGACGTTCTGGCCGAAGTAGCTGTAGGGCCAGCCGTAGAAGCCGCCGTCCCGGACGCTGGTCATGTAGTCCGGCACCAGGTCGCCGCCGAGCATGTCGCGCTCGTTGACTGCGGTCCACAGGGCGCCGCCCGAAGGCTCCCAGGCCATCCCGACCGGATTGCGCAGGCCCGAGGCGAACTGGCGCATCGCGCCGGTCGCCAGGGTCAGTTCCAGGATGCCGGCGCGGTTCGCCTCCTGCTCGATGCCGCCCTCGGCCAGGTTCGAGTGCGAGCCGACGGCGATGTAGAGCCTGGCCCCGTCCGGGCTGGCCAGCAGGTTCTTGGTCCAGTGGTTGTTCGGCGGCGAAGCGGGCAGGTCGGCGACCTTCACCCCCGGCGCGGTGATCGCCGTCTGGCCGGCCGTGTAGGGGAAGCGCAGCACCGCGTCGGTGTTGGCGACATAGAGGCTGTCGCCGACCAGGGCGACGCCGAAGGGCGAGTTCAGGCCCTTGAGGAAGACCGTCTTCAGCTCCGTCACACCGTCGCCGTCCGCGTCGCGCAGCAGGGTGATGCGGTTGGCGCTGGGGGTCACCGCGCCGGCCCGCTTCATGACCTGCTTCTCGACCCAGGCGGTCAGGCCCTTCTTCTCCTTGGGCGGGGCGTTGGTCTCGACCACCAGGATGTCGCCGTTCGGCAGGCGGTAGAGCCAGCGCGGGTGGTCCAGGCCCTCGGCGAAGCGTGTGACGGTGAAGCCGGCGGGCGCGGTCGGCGCGCCATCGGCCGGCCAGCCGACCGCCTTGGCCGGGTTCAGGGTCGGGATCGGGCCCTCCGCCCTGGGCGGGGTGAGCTTCGGCGAGGGGCCATAGGTCTCCTCCGGCGCCAGCTTGGCCGGGGCGTTGCAGCCCGCGAGGCCGAGCGCGGCGACGCCGGCGGCCGCGAGCAGGACAGTGCGCATCATGGTGTTTCCCTTCCCTTGGAAAGGGAGCCTAGCACTCCCTCCCCGCATGGGGAGGGTGGATCCTCCGAAGCCGGAGGCGAAGGAGGAGACGGGTGGGGAGCCGGCGGGGCGCGGGTCGGCGCGGGCCGCGCATCACCTTCGCCCCACCCGGTCCCTTCGGGACCACCCTCCCCATGCGGGGAGGGAGGGCGTTGTCTCGACTGTCTCGACGGCGCCGTTTCGCGCGCGGCGCCGGAAAAAATGGGCGGGAGGTTCGGCGGGTATCCTCGTCCCGTCGGCTTCGCAGGGGCGCGGGGCGCGTGAAGCGGCGCCTTGGCGGGCAAGGCGGTTGCGGGGAGAGGGACGGGGCGGCGGCTGGTCATGCAGACAGTATGCGCCCGCCGGACAGGCCGCCGGATGGAAGGCGGGGCGGGATGTCTCGCGAAGGGTCGAATGTCTCGCTTTGTCTCGGGATGATATGTCTCCAGAGTCTCGCTTTTTCGCCCCCTCCCACCATCGCGCTGGCGGTGGCGCGGGTCGCGGCGGCGCTGGATGAGGACGCGGCAGGGGCGCTGACGGCTGAGGCGCGGGGCCGGGTCCATGCCTCCGCCGACTGCCGCGAAGGGATGGCGGCGTGTGCGGCGAAGCGCGCGGCGGTCCGGGAGGGGTAGGGGCCCCTACAGCAGGTCTTCATGGAGATCGCGCCAGCCGGGGTTGGCGTGCTCGATCAGCTCGATCTTCCACTGGCGGCGCCAGGTCTTCATGCGCCGCTCGCAATCGAAGGCCGCCGCGCGGGTGTCGAACGCGCGATACCAGACCAGCGTCCGGACGCCGTACCGGCGGGTGAAGCCCTCACGCAGGCCCTGCCGGTGCTGGCTGACCCGCGTGACCAGGCTGTCGGTCGAGCCGATGTAGAGCGTGCCGTTCCGGCCGCTGGCCATGATGTAGACGTAGAAGGCCATGGTGAGGCGGATTGAGGGTGGGAGCGGGCGTTATGCAATCAAAGATTGTGGCGCGTTTCAATGCCCTTTGTGTGGCTTCCTCTCCCGCTCATCCTCGCGAAAGCGAGGACCCAGGTTTCGGATTCGCTGCATTGAAGGTGGAGCCCCGGGCGGCGCCGCTGCGGCCATCAAGCCTGGGTCCTCGCTTTCGCGAGGATGAGCGGGGTTTGAGTGGGGGCTTCGCGGTAGAGGAGAGAGGCCAGCGCTCACGGCTGTCAGCGTGCCGGCCGGGCCCCGGCCTCTAACGCACGTCCTCCATGCCGAAGGCGGGGAGGGGGACCATGCGCAGCATGGTGGAGGGGGGCAGCGCCGACGACGGACGTCGTCCCGCTTCACGCGCCCTCTGTTGAACGGCCGGCGCTACCTGTCCGGCTTCGCTCCGCGAGGGCATCTCTTACGCGTGGGCGCTCGCCCCCTTCCAGGAGAGCAACCCTTCTATCTCATGGATGTCAGCGTGCCGGACGGTCCGGGCTGGTCAAGGACCGCCCGCAGGGCGGCCGCGGCGCGGCGGCGCGAAGCGCCGTCATTGACCAGCCTGGCCCGCCCGGCGACCGTCTCGCCATGAGATGAGGGGCTAGTTGAGGAAACGATCTTTCCCAAGCCACCCCGACGCTCTCAGCGCGTCATATGCAAGGGTGATCTGTTCCTGAGAAAAGGCTCTTTTGCGATCACCCCATTCATACACTTTCTGGATAACGGCTTGGGGTGACGCGACATCTTCTTCGTTATGCGCGACCCAGTGCACTGTTGCGAGCAGTTCCAGTCCGAACGGGGATTCGAAGCCGTTGACCAATTCAGCCACTCGATCAAACCGATCTCTCGTCGCCTCATCGGCGGCCAAAAACTTCTCAGCATCGGAAACGGCCCCCGGGACCAGTTCTAACTGCTTCGTGGGGGTATCTCCCCCGTCCGCATAGCCGGTAAGCAAGTGGCCTTCGACCGTCTTTAGTACGTGGCGAAGGTTTTCCGCATAGGGGCCATAAGTAGCCTTCTTGTACCTTAACTGGAGGTTTTGGCCGGCTTCCTGCATAAAATACAATAGCTTGTGTACTTCCAGCAAGGTGACAAAGGGGTCCATTAGGCCGCCAAGGTAGCGGTGGATAAGGACTACTAGGGCTGCTCTTCCTGACGTCATCACCGGGACTTCACGAGTGCGTGCCATAACTTTCGCATCAGGAGTCCCTCCTGGCTCGAATAGTATAACTTGCAGGTCGTCGAGATTTTGCAAGGCTGCCTCAATGCGCGGTCGTACATCCGACCAAGCCAAGCCGCCGAGTCCGGCTCCTAAGGGCGGTATCGCAATGCTGCGGATACCCTTTTCGACAATAATGCGCCTGAGATCGTTGAGGCCGGCTTCGATGTCCTCGATGCGACTTTTGCCCCTCCAATGCCGCTTGGTGGGAAAGTTTATAATGTACTTGGGATTAGTGATGTATCCGGTGTCGAACACGAACATGCGGCCGGGTTGGACTTCGCCCAAGGCACAAGCTTCCGCGTAGCTCTCGAAGTTGGCGGGATACGCATTCTTGAACTGGAGCGCGACCCCGCGGCCCATAATGCCAACGCAGTTCACGGTGTTCACCAACGCCTCAGCGTCGGTTCGCAGTATATCCCCCGTCTTATGCTCGATCATGGCTGCCCCTCAGAAGTACCACTGTGGGGTGATTTGCACTTCAGGTCGATGTTCGGCTGCATGAAGGATGTTGGCGACTTGTTGCGCAACCGCAGGCGACCGGACGCCAATCCTCTCAAAGCGTCGCCAGGGGAACGACTGCTTCAATAGAAACTCAGCCTGTTTGCGCTCCCGGATGCCGGAGTCGCGAAAATCCGTGGCTTCAACCGCAGCCCAGTCGATCTCCACAAGGCAGTCCTTGCCAGTCCTGAACTCCGCATACCTGCCCGCCGCATTGGACAGGGAGACCGCCCAGCGCCGCCCAACTTGATCTGCTCGGTCGATAACGGTGTGCAAGTCCGCCTCAAGATGAACGATTGGTCCTTGGCCGCCCTTGTAGGCAAGTTCCGGATGGTTCGCGCAGTGGATCACATACAGCATCACAGATCTAGAACAAAAGTAGAACGGAACGTAGTCGCCAACGTGATCCTCCGGAAAGCACTTCACCGGCCATTGCATCCGGTTCTGCTTTAACTTGCCCATGCCTATCGTCGTGCCGCCAGCCTGCGCCCGCTGGTTCATTACGGCATCACACCAGAGGGAGCCGTCGGCCACGATCGACGCTAACCGGTCTAGGTGGACGATGTGGTAGATCTTAGGCTGGGCGGGCACGGGCAAGTCGTCATCCCCACTCATTTTGGCGGCGGTCGGGCTTCGAGGATCCTCACTGGCGATTGAGAGGCATCCCATTTGCTATTTCATGTCGGATCTTGTGATGATTCGACATGAGCTTCGTCTCCAGCGTCTTACGTCGATGCGTAACTCACCTCTGTGTCGTCCCCCTCACACCGCCATAACCACCGTACTCTTCACCTCCTCCAGCACCGCGTACGTCCGCGTTTCCCGCACGCCCGGCAGGTTCACCAGCGTTTCGCCCAGGAAGCTCCGGTACGCGGCCATGTCCGAGACGCGGGCCTTGATCAGGTAGTCGAAGCCGCCGGCGACCATGTGGCATTCCTGGATTTCCGGGGTTCTGCGGACCGTGCTGGCGAACTTGTCGAAGACGTCCGCCGTGGTGCGGTCGAGCTGGATCTCGACGAAGATCAGCAGGGCGCGGTCGATCTTCTCCGGGTCCAGGAGGGCGGCGAAGCCGGTGATGTAGCCGCGCTCGCGCAGGCGGCGGAAGCGGTCGTGGCTGGCGGCCGGGGAGAGGCCGACGGCGGCGGCGAGGTCCTGGTTGGTGATGCGGCCGTCCTGTTGCAGCACGCGCAGCATGCGGCGGTCGATGTCGTCGAGCATGGGCGGTGAAGGTCCTTCGGCCAGATCGCGTTCTGGCGAGGATAGTTCGCTTTCGGGGGTGAAGATACCGAGCACATTCAGTCTGAGGGGGCGCATAAGCGGGAAATCTTCAGAGCCGCGTAACGAGGGTCTTCCCCGGCCATGTCGCTTCAGCCCAAATTCCCCATGGCGGCAGACGCCGCCTCGCTTTCGCGGGCGCGGGCCGCCATCGCGCCGCTGTATCGCGCGCCCGAGCCCGAGCGGCTGGCGGCGCTGATCCCCGACGCCTCGCTGGACGCGGCGACCCGGGGCCGGGTCGAGGCGCGGGCCAAGGTTCTGCTGGCCGACCTGCGCAAGGCCGGGTCCGAGGGTTGGGTCGAGCAGTTCCTGCAGGAATACAGCCTGACGACCGAGGAGGGCGTGGCTCTGCTGTCGCTGGCCGAAGCCTACCTGCGGGTGCCCGATCCGCTGACCGCCGCCGAGCTGGTGCGGGACAAGCTGGGCCGGGCCGACTGGCGCGCGCACAAGGGCGCGTCCGACTCCGTGCTGGTCAATTCCGCCACCCTGGGCCTGATCCTGGCGCGCAGCCTGATGGACGAGGAGGCCGGCGCGCTGAAGAAGCTGGTGGCCCGGATGGGCGAGCCGGCGATCCTGAAGGCCGTCGGCGTCGCCATGCAGATGATGGGCGAGGCCTTCGTGCTGGGCCGCGACATCGAGGAGGCGCTGAAGCGCGCCGACCGCGGCGGGGCGGCGGCCTTCCGGCACAGCTTCGACATGCTGGGCGAGGCGGCGCGGACGGCCGAGGACGCCGACCGTTACCTGCAGGCCTATGTCGACGCCATCGCGGCGATCGGCAAGTCGGAAGGCGGGAAGGGCGCGATGCACGCCCGCGACAGCATCTCGGTGAAGCTGTCGGCCATCCACCCGCGCTACGAGACCGCCAAGGACGCGCGGGCCGTGCCCGAGCTGGTCGAGCGGACGCTGCGGCTGGCGCGGCTGGCCAAGATCCACGGCATCGGCCTGACCATCGACGCCGAGGAGGCCGAGCGGCTCGAGATGAGCCTCGACATCATCGCCGCCGTGGCCGCCGACCCCGACCTGAACGGCTGGGACGGGCTGGGCATGGCGGTGCAGGCGTACCAGCGGCGGGCGCCGGCGGTGATCGCCTGGGTCAACGCGCTGGGCCTGGCGACCGGGCGTCGCATCACCGTGCGGCTGGTCAAGGGCGCCTACTGGGACAGCGAGATCAAGCGCGGCCAGGAACGCGGGCTGGCCGACTATCCGGTGTTCACGCGCAAGGCGGCGACCGACGTGTCGTACCTGGCCTGCGCCAAGGCCATGCTGGCGGCGCCGGGCATCTATCCGGCCTTCGCGACCCACAACGCCCTGACCGTGGCGACCATCCTCGAATGGGCGGGCGAGCGGCGGGACTTCGAGTTCCAGCGGCTGCACGGCATGGGCGCGGGCCTCTATGAGCGGCTGATCGCCGAGAAGGGCGTCGAGGCGCGGGTCTATGCGCCGGTCGGCGGCTATCGCGACCTGCTGGCCTATCTGGTCCGCCGGCTGCTGGAGAACGGGGCCAACACCAGCTTCGTCCACCAGATCGCCGACGAGAGCATCACCGACGAAGAGCTGCTCGCCGACCCCGTCGCCCTTGTCGAGGCCGCCGGCCTCCAACCGCACAGCCGGATCCCCAACCCCATGGACCTCTACGCCCCCGAGCGCCGCAACTCCGCCGGCATCGACCTGAACGACCGCGCCGTGGTCGACGCCCTGACCGCCGACATGGGCAAGGTCTGGAGCAAGACGCACAAGGCCGCGCCGCTGATCGGCGGCAAGGCCGTGACCGGCGAGAGCGCGCCCGTCACCGACCCGGCCGACCACCGCCGGATCGTCGGCCGGGTGGTCGAAGCCTCGGTGGCCGATGTCGAGCGCGCCATCGCGCTGGCGGTGAAGGCCCAGCCGCTGTGGGCGGCGACGCCGGTGGTCGAGCGGGCGGCGGTGCTGGACCGGCTCGGCGCCCTGCTGGAGCGGGACCGCACCGAGCTGATGGCGCTGGCCGTGCGCGAGGCGGGCAAGTCGATCGCCGACGCCCTGGCCGAGGTGCGCGAGGCGGTCGACTTCTGCCGCTACTACGCCGCGCGGGCGCGGGAGACCTTCGTCCCGACGGCGCTGCCGGGGCCGACCGGCGAGAAGAACGAGCTGGTCATGGCCGGACGGGGCGTGTTCGCGGCGGTCAGCCCGTGGAACTTCCCGCTGGCGATCTTCCTCGGCCAGGTCACGGCGGCGCTGGTCGCCGGCAACGCGGTGGTCGCCAAGCCGGCGCCGCAGACGCCGCTGATCGCCCATGCGGCGGTGAAGCTGCTGCTGGAAGCGGGCCTGCCGGCCGACGTCATCGCGCTGGTTCCGGGCGGTCCGGCCGTGGGCCAGGCGCTGACCGCCGACATCCGGGTGATGGGCGTGGTGTTCACCGGCTCGACCGGCACGGCGCGCAAGATCGCCCGCACGCTGCTGGACGACGACCGCCGCCCGCTCGTGCCGCTGATCGCCGAGACCGGCGGGCTGAACGCGATGATCGTCGACAGCACCGCCCTGCCCGAGCAGGTGGTCAACGACGTCGTCATCAGCGCCTTCCAGAGCGCCGGCCAGCGCTGCTCGGCCCTGCGCCTGCTGTGCCTGCAGGAGGACATCGCCGACAAGGTGCTGGAGATGCTGAAGGGCGCGATGGCCGAGCTGACGCTGGGCGATCCGGGCAAGCTGGAGACCGACATCGGCCCGGTGATCGACCCGGCGGCCCGCGACGGCCTGATGGCCCACATCGAGGCCAACCGCGAGCGCGTGCTGCACCAGCTGCCGCTGCCGGCCGGGACCGAGAACGGAACCTTCGTGCCGCCGACCGTGATCCGCCTGGACCGCGTCGAGGACCTGACGAAGGAAGTGTTCGGCCCGGTGCTGCACGTCGCCACCTGGAAGGCGGGCGAACTGGACGCGCTGGTCGACCGGATCAACGCCTCCGGCTACGGCCTGACCATGGGGCTGCACAGCCGCATCGGCGAGGCCGCCGACACCGTCCGCGCCAGGGCCAAGGTCGGCAATCTGTACGTCAACCGCTCGATGATCGGCGCGGTCGTGGGCGTCCAGCCGTTCGGCGGCGAGGGCCTCAGCGGCACCGGCCCCAAGGCCGGCGGCCCGCACTACCTGGCGCGGTTCGCCGTCGAGCGCACGGTGT
>JBIICO010000158.1:0-8088 GCA_044238855.1 Caulobacter sp. | reverse complement strand
CGGAACTGATGGTCGGCCAGCTTGCGGGTGTGCAGCAGGCGGTTGATCCCGCCCCCGGCCTTCAGGTGCCGGGCGCGGGTCGTGGCCATCTCGACGATCGGCAGGCCGTAGAGCCACAGGTCGCGCGCCGTCGTGGCCGTATCGGCCGCCGCGCCGCCCGACGCCGCCGCCCGGGCCAGCGCCGGAAAAGCGATTCCCGCCGCCGCGAGGGCGAGGAAGAGTTCACGACGGTTCATGGGCGCGCTCCGGAGACCAGTTTGTTACCATTTGGTCTCATCTTGAGCCGCGCGGGATTTTACGCAAGAGGCGGCGGGCGGAATTCGACGCCGGCCGTCCGGCGTCAGCCTTCAGCGGTCCGGAGCAGGCGCAGAGGCCGATGACGGCTTTCGACCCGTTGCAGACGTTCACTGCTCTCCATCGCAATGTTCCGGCGTCGACTGCGCGTAGTCGGGGGCCTAGCGAACCGGTTGGGCTTCCGGAAACGTCCAGCGCCCGTCGATGATCTCCTGGCGGGGGCGATAAAGACGCACGGTATAGTTCCAGCCGGGCGTGATCGGGAGACAGTTGGACTTGCCCGCGCCGCAGCCCCCGAACTGGATCGCGTAGACGCCGTCCGTCGAGCGGCGCGCCGTCACGTTGTTGAGCGAATACGCCCCCTGTGGGTTGGGCTCGAAGAACCCGTCCTTGTTGTAGACGCTGATCGACCAGAAACCATCGACGGGCACATCCTTGACCATCAGGCTATGCACCGTCTGGCCGTCATTGGCTTTCGGCTGACCCGAAACGTAGATTGCGTCCCTCACGGGGTTGCCGCCCCAGCCTCGCGCGGCGCCGATCCTATGGTCGCGTGGATCGACCTCCTCCCGCGTCCCGAACGCCTTGCGCGTATCAAAGTCCGCCCCCCGCTTGAGTTCCTCCCGGATTCGCGCGAGCGACTTGTCGTCCCAACGGGGAACCTCGAACGCGCCCTGCGACGCCTGCTCCACCCGAATGGATTCTTGCAGAGCGTGCACGTTCTTCAGGTCTTCCGGATCATTGGGATCAACGAAGGTGCGCACCAGCAGCGTCACATACCGCGTGCCGACCTGCTCGCGTGTGATCCGGTGCGATCCTGGTGCATAGAGCGTCGCGGGGTTGTAGTGATCCTCGCTGATCAGCAGAAGCGACATGAACCGGCCGGCCGAATCCGGTAGAGTGACCATAACCGGCCCGGCGTCGAGGTCGAACACCCCGCGCGAATAGAGCGTGTCTCGATTGGTCCGCACCACGGTCTGGCGCCGGACGTCCGCCAACTCCCTGCTATGGCTCAGTCGCCCGAAGGCGCCCTCGCGGACGAAGCCGGAGAAATAAGTGTCGGTTTCGGCGCGGACGAAATTGTCCAGGGTGACCGTCTGCACCGCCTCCTCCTTCGGCTTGCAAGCCAGGAGCCCGCCGACCAGCCCGATCAATAGCCAGATCGGGCGCCTCACCTCCGAACCTGGGATTCGGGCGCTGGGCCGCGTTTGACGCCATCCTCTGCCGTTGGCGCCTGCGTCTCGCGGGCGGCCTCCTCCTCGAACGCGGCGCGCTGAATCTGGATGTATTTTCGGTAGCCTTCGGGATCAACGAAGGCCTCAGCGCCGACCTTCGCCGCCCGCGCGCGCTTCTCCTCCAGGCCAAACCGCTCGGTGTGCGAGACCAGCCAGATGTCTGGCCGCAGCGCTGCCAATCTGGCGCCGGTTCTACGGTAGTCGTCGCCAATACCCGGATAGGAAGGCGCGCGCGTGACCCGGTAGCCCGGGTTAACGCTCAGGCCGTCGGGCCAAACCACCTTGTAGGACTTTCCCTTGTCGACCACAGTCATGGTCCAGGTCGTGTCGCCGCGCGTATGGCCGGGCGTGTTGAGCGCGGTCAGCACAACCGCGCCCAGCCTCACCGTATCACCGTCGTGAAGCACGCGATCGACCTTGGCGGGCGGCCAGCCCATCGTCCGCCAGTCCCAGCCGTAGTGGAAATCGCTCTTGCCGCCATCCTCCATCGCGGCAACATCGCCCGCCATCAAGGCCAACTTCGCGCCGGACAACTGCTTGAAATAGACGATGGCGCCGGCGTGATCGGCATGGGCGTGCCAGGTGATGATCAGCTTGATGTCTTCGGGCTTGAAGCCGAGCTTGCGGATCGAGGCCGCGATCATCGGCCCCGACGACGGCATCCCGGTTCCCATCAGGATCAGGCCATCGGAGGTGCTGATCAGGTAGGAACCCAAGCCCTGGGTGCCGACGAAGTAGATCGGGCCGGCGATGCGCATGGGCTCTGCCGGCTGCTCCCATTTCAGGGCCGTGATCGCGCCTTGCAGGAAGAGCTTGTTGTTCTTCGCTAGTTCGTCGCGCGTGGGTGCGGCGGCGGGCACGGCGGCGATCAGCAAGATGCCTGCGATGCAGGTCGCTGGCCGGATGAATATGGTTCGAACTTTACTGAGACGGTACGCCATTACACGCCTCCGCGTCGGTGCGCTCGCGCCCTTTCTGTAGCGCTCGGCTCGATCACTCTCAATCGAGCGAAACCCTGAGGAGCGGGAGGCGCCGTCGGCGGCACAGGGCTTCGTCCGCTCTCCACCCATTGCGGACCTCGACGCCCGCATGCAGGCTGCTAGCCTTGCGGGAAGGTCCACAGATGCGGATTGCGGGAGACGTCAAAGAAGCTCGATGCAGCCGATGCGGGACTGCGTTAGCTGCATTTGTTTTCTCTGGCGACACTGACATGGTGACCGTAGGACTTGTTGCTGTCAGCGCGGGCGGTCGGCACCTCGTTTTGGGAGAGCTTCGGTCTGATGAATTGAGCGCCGGTGGGTTTGGTGAAGAGGCCTTCGCCCAACGCGCTGGAGGCGAGCTGGGGCTGGCGTGCCGATCCATCCGCGTGAAGCGCTACGAGGGTGGCGCTGCACCGTCCGGCGGCAGCTTTGCTACGTTTCGCACTGCCTACAGAGCATCTCAGCCAGTCTACGCGTGCGACGTATGCGGCGGCGACGCTATCATCGTCGCCACGTCAAACCCGGGTGATTTTCTAGCGTCGGGAGGCGTCATCGACCTCCTCGGCAACGTCGCGTTGGCAGACGACCGCTAACGTCCTCTTTCCACCCATAGTCGCCCGTCGGAACGTCTGCTGCATCGCGTCAGCATCTGGTCGGCTCCGAGCCGGGCGCTCCGGCGACCAGCCGGCGAACACCCCGGGGCCCGACCCGTGTCGCCCTCACCCCTCGCCCTTCGCCGCCTTCTCCGCCTTCTGGCGCGCCAGCTTTTCCAGCACGCGGCCGCGGCCCTTCGACAGGGCGGTGATCACGCCGCGCCAGGTGCGGACCTCCTGGTCGGTGAAGCGGGCGCGGCCCAGCGAGACCCGCAGGTTGCGCACCATCGACGGCCGCTTCTCCGGCGGATGGAAGAAGCCCGCGTCGTCCAGCTGCCCCTCCAGCTGCTCGTAGAGACCGACCATGGCCTCCATGTCGGCCGGCTCGGCGATGTTGTGGGCGAAGGCCTCGCGCGGGCGGTCGAACACGCCCATCCGCCATTCGTAGGCGTTGATCGCCACGGCCTGGGCCAGGTTCAGCGAGCGGAACTTCTCGTCGATCGGGATGGTGACGATGCCGTGGCAGAGGGCGATGTCGCCGGTCTCCAGCCCCGCCCGCTCGCCGCCGAACAGCAGGCCGATCCCCTGCCCCGCCGTGCTGGCGGTCAGCAGCTCGCCCGCCGCCTCGCGCGGGGTCAGCACGGGCAGCTGCGTCTCGCGCGGCCGGGCGGTGGTGGCGTAGACCAGCCGCAGGTCGGAGACCGCGTCTTCCAGCCGCTCGAACACCCTGGCGTCGTTCAACGTCCAGTCGGCGCCGGAGGCGCTGGCCCAGGCGCGTTCCTGGGGCCAGCCGTCGCGCGGCCGGACCATGCGCAGGTCGTGAAGGCCGAAGTTGGCCATCACACGCGCCACGGCGCCGATGTTCTCGGCCAGCTGCGGCTCGTTGAGGATGACGACGGGAGGTTTCGTGTCCATGCCGCCTGATACGCTCTTCCCCCATCCGCCGAAAAGGGCGGTATGTAGGGATATGCGTCGTCGCACCCTCCTTGCCGCCCTCTCCGTGCTGCCGCTCGCCGCCTGCGAGCCGCCGATGAAGAAGACCGGCGCCCGCACGCCGGAGCTGAACGCGGCCCTGCTCGACTCCGAGATCGCCGACATCGCCGACCGCGCCCAGCCGGGCATTCTTGAGGTCGCGGTCCAGAACCTCGACGGCGGGGAGATGTGGGCCTGGAACGGCAAGAAGGCCTTCCCGATGCAGAGCGTCTTCAAGGTCGCCCTGGGCGCGGCCGTGCTGGCCGAGGTCGACGCCGGGCGGCTGAACCTCGCCGAGCGGATCACGCTCACCGAACATGACATCTCGCCGGCCATGAGCGCGGTGGGGGACGCCTGGCCGGAGGTGTCGACCTACAGCCTCGACGACCTGCTGGTCCGCGCCGTTGGCGAAAGCGACAACACCGCCGCCGACGTCATCATGCGCCGCATCGGCGGGCCGGGCACGGTGACGGCCTGGCTGCGCGGCAAGAAGCTGCGCGAAATCCGCGTCGACCGCTACGAGCGCGAGCTGCAGCCGGAAATCAACGGCATGCCGTCCTGGCGCATCGAGTGGAAGGGCTGGCCGGCGTTCAAGGCGGCGCGCGACGCGGTGCCTGCAACGGAGCGCAGGGCCGCGCTGGAACGCTATCTCTCCGACCCGCGCGACACCACCACCGCGACCGGCATGCTGAACTTCCTGCGCCAGCTGGCGGCGGGAGAATTGCTGTCGCCGTCCTCGACCGCCCGGCTGCTGAAGATCATGACCGACAGTCCGACCGGCCAGAACCGCCTGAAAGCCGGCCTCCCGCGCGGCGCGACCATCGCCCACAAGACCGGCACCTCAGCCACCGACCTCGGCATCACCGCCGTCACCAACGACGTCGGCATCGTCACCCTGAAGGACGGCCGCCGCTACGCCGTCGCCGTGTTCCTCGCCGCCTCCCCCCAGGACGAGGCCGCTCGGGAAAGGACCATCGCCGACGCGATGCGCGTGATCGTGAAGGCGGCGCGGTAGGCCTAACCCGCGGCCCGCAGGTCCTCCCCCCGCTCCCGCGCCGAGGCCAGGGCGGCGATCAGCTGGGCCGGGCGCAGCGGCTTGGCGATATGCAGGTCGGCGCCGGCGGCGGCGGCGGCCTCGATGTGCTCGTCCATGGCGTTGGCGGTCAGCATGACGATCAGCGCCGGCGCCCGCCCCTCGGCCGCTTCCTGCTCGCGGATCAGCCGGGTGGCGGTCAGACCGTCCATCAGCGGCATCTGCATGTCCATCAGCACCGCGTCGAAGCGGCGCGCAGCCCAGGCCTGCACGGCCTCCTCGCCGTTGCCGACGATGGTCAGGTCGACGCCGAAGGGCTCCAGGATGATCTGCACGACCTTCTGGTTGGTCGGATGATCCTCGGCCATCAGCACGGTCAGGCCCTTCAGCGCCGAGGCGTCCGGCGCGACGACGACGGCTTCGCGGCGCGGCGTGGCGCGCGGCAGCGGCAGGCGCACGGTGAAGGCCGCGCCCTCGCCCGGCACGCCCTCGGCCGAGATGTCGCCGTCCATCATGCCGGTGAGCGCCTCGCAGATCGACAGGCCCAGGCCGGTGCCGCCGAAGCGGCGCGTGATGGAATCGTCGGCCTGCTCGAAGCGGCGGAACAGCCGCTCGCGCACGGTCTCGTCGAAGCCCACGCCGGTGTCGCGCACCACGAACCGCAGGGCCGCCTCGTCGCGGTCGACGATCAGCGCGACGCTGCCGGCCTCGGTGAATTTCACGGCGTTGGCCAGCAGGTTGGACAGGATCTGCGCGATCCGGCCCGCGTCGCCCATCCAGGTTCCCCGCGCGTCGGCGGCGATGGTCCAGGACAGCGTCAGCCCCTTGGCCTGCGCCGACGCCCGATGCAGGTCGGCCATCGCCGCGACGACCTCTTCCAGGTCGAAGGGCGCGGGCGTCAGGCGGAACTGGCCGGCCTCGATCTTCGACACGTCGAGGATGTCGCTGAGCACCTGCTCCAGCAGGCGGCCGGAGGACGACACCAGGCCCGCCAGCTCGCGGCGGCGGTCCTGATCCTGCGTCTCGGCCAGCTGGTCGGTCAGGGCGATGACCCCGTTCAGCGGCGTGCGCAGTTCGTGGCTCATGTTGGCCAGGAAGGTCGACTTTGCGCGGTTGGCCCGTTCCAGCTCGGCGGTTCGGGCGGCGACGCGGTCTTCGAGCGAGCGCAGCAGTTCGTCGTTGCGGCTGCGCTGGTCGTGCAGGATGCGGGCAAGCGCGCCGATCTCGTCGGGTCGCGCCTCGACGTCCGGCGCCTCGGCGGGACCGTCGCCGCGGTGGGCGGCCATCAACGCCACCAGCGGATCGACGATGCCGTGCCCGACGATGCGGTAGAGCAGCATCGCCTGGACGATGATTCCCAGCAGACCGAACAGCAGCACCCATGACGCCGTCCGCGCCGCCGACCATGCGATCTCCGCCGACGGCATGCTCATCACGAAATACCAGTCGGGCTCCCGCAGGTGGCCGTAGGCGATCACCTGCCGGTCACGCTTGAACACCCCGGCCTTGCCGCCCCGGGCGCGGATCTCGGCGACCAGCCCGTCGATGTCGCGGCGCTCCTCCTCGGCGGCCAGCTCCTTGGGCGAAACCACGCCCCGCGTGCCCATGCCCGGCGCAGCGATCAACTCGCCGTCGGCCGAGACGATCAGGTTCTCGCCGCCGCCGATCGACTCCGCGACCGCGTCCATCAGATAGCTGTCCAGCGTGATCGTCGTGCCCCAGGCGCCGACGTGGCGTCCGTCGATGTCGATCGGCGTCATGCAGGCGGTGGTCAGCGCCTTGCCGCTCGGGTCGCTGAGCAGCTTGCGCAGCTTGGTGCAGCGCATCGCCCGCTCGGGATTGGCCGCCGGCATGGTGATGGTCGTCATCTCCTCGCCGCGGAAGTCGAACGAGGCCGGCGCCTCACGCCGGTAGTAGAGCAGCCGGTCGTCCCGCTCCGGGCCGTACATCAGCATCCGGTTGTTGGGGGTGAAGAGGTAGAAGTTGTCGTAGCGCGACCGCTGGGCCTCGCCCGCCATGGCCGCGACCTCCAGCCCGGCCACGAACAGCGCCTTGTCCGCCTGGCTCATGCGGCGGCCGTCGGCCAGAAAGGCGCCCATGCCGTGCATGTATCCGCTGTCGGCATGGCGGTGGCCGTCGAACAGGCTGTCGGCCGAGCGCCGCGTGCCGTCGGCCTTCAGCGGGAAAAGATGCTCGAACTGCGCATCGACGCTCGCGCCCTCAAGCACCGCCAGGCGCCGCATCAGGGCGTCGGTGGCGTCGGCGTGGACCTTCACCAGGTCGGAGAACAGCCGGTCCTCCGCCTCGGTGCGCTCCTTGACGTAGAGTTCGAGATTGCGAACCTGCCGGTCGGTGGACGACTGCTGCACCAGCGCGAACGTCGCGGCCGTCGCCACACCGGTGACCGCGATCGAAAGCCCGGCCACGATGGCCAGGAGCTTGCGCGCGAGCGGTTTCTGGACGGACGTCATAGGCGCGTTCTGCTTCCCTTGAACAGCGAGCAATAACCGCGACCTCTGAATACCGCGTTGATTTGGCGCGAGGTTTCAGCGGCGTTCGGTCGCAGGCGGTCACGGGTTGGGGAGCGACCGCGGAGCGGTTGGCGCTCCTGCTTCCCCCGGCCCGCGCTAACGGCTATAGCCCTGCCACCCGCGCGCCCCGTCCGGCCCTGTGCGCCGAGCGGTCCCGGACGCGCTCCAACGGAGACATTCGCCCATGGCCAAGATCAAGGTCGCCAATCCCGTCGTCGACATGGACGGCGACGAGATGACCCGCATCATCTGGCAGCTTATCAAGGACAAGCTGATCTTCCCCTACCTCGACCTCGAGCTCGACTACTACGACCTCTCGATCGAGAACCGCGACGCGACCAACGACCAGGTCACCATCGACGCCGCCAACGCCACGAAGAAGCACGGCGTGGCCGTGAAGTGCGCGACGATCACCCCCGACGAGCAGCGCGTCGAGGAGTTCGGCCTCAA